>JANLPG010000066.1:0-2833 GCA_031367105.1 Gemmatimonadota bacterium
CAGTGCCATCGCCTTCATGGTGGGCAATCGGGACTACGTCACCAATTGGACCAATATCGCGCCAAGCGCCATCTGGGTCATCGTCCCCGGGCACCCTCCCGTGCGGGCTACCGATGCCGTCTCGCTCAATGCCTCCCCGGCCTGGCTTCCCGACGGCTCCCTCCTCTATGTCTCCAACAAGGATGGCGCCCGCGACATCTGGGCTGTACGCCTCGATCGTGACGGGAAACCCCGTGAAGCCACGCGCAAGCGGCTCACCACCGGCCTCGAGGCGTACTCTATCTCGGTTGCCGACGACGGGCGCACGCTGGCATATGATCGGATGATCGTTCGGCAGAACATCTATGCCATCCCGATTCCCGCGAACGGCATCGCATCCGTTGCCGATGCACGTCCGGTCACCAGCGGCAATCAGGTGATCGAGAACTTCGCCGTCTCCCGCGATGGCAAATGGCTGGCCTTCGATTCCAACATCGAGGGAAACCAGGAGATCTTTGTGATGCCGGCGGCAGGTGGCGAACCCCGACGGCTCACGCGCAACACCGGGGATGATTTTTCCCCCGATTTCTCCGGTGACGGATCCCAGATCACCTTCCATTCGGCACGGAACATCACCCGTGACATCTACCTGATCAACGCCGACGGCTCCGGCGAGCAGCGGCTCACCAGCGATACGGAGCAGTCATACAGTCCGGCCTTCTCGCCGGACGGGCTTCGCATTGCCTACGGAGACAACGCTGGATCGGACGATCGTCCGCTCGGCCTGCTGGAGCGTCCATCGATTACGGCAGCGTGGCAGAAGTCTGCGGTACCGGCACCCAAGGGCTTCGCGCCACGTTGGTCGCCCGACGGCACCACGCTCGTCTTCGAGACCAATGGCATCGGAGCAGGAATTTTCGTCGTGAGCCCTGGAGGTGAGCCACGAAAAGTGGCCGTGGAGTCGGTGGCACTTCGCCAGCTCCGTTCGCCGGAGTGGTCCGCCAACGGGAAGTCGATTTACTTCACCGCGTCCGATGCCGACAACATCAGGGGAGTGTACCGGATTCCTGCGACCGGCGGCACGCCGCAGCTCGTCGTGCGCTTTGATATACCAAGGCTGCGGCCCTACTTCGGCGGCACCCCGTCGCTGGGCAACGGCCTCATATACTTCGTGCTGACCGAGCTGGAGAGCGACATCTACGTGATGGAGCTAGTGCGGAAGTGAGCGACGCTTGACCATACCACCTAATCTGACCATTATAGTCATATGACAACGACCTCAATATCCGAACTCAAGGCGCGGCTCAGCGCGTATCTCGATGCCGTCCGGCAGGGTGACGAGGTGTTGGTCACCGACCGCGGCCGAGTGATTGCCCGCCTCTCTCCAGTGACCGGTGACCTGCTAGAGGAGAGTCGGCGCGAGCTGTTGATCCGGAGTGGTCGAGTCCGGCCACCAACGTCCGCACTCCCCAAGAACTTCTGGGCTACGCCCCATCCGAAGGACGCCCACGGAGAGTCGCTGGCGGCGCTCTTGGCCGATCGGAGCGAGGGCTGGTGAGATACTGGGATTCCTCGGCGCTGGTGCCGCTGCTCCTCGACCAACCCCTCACCGAGCGGGCTCGAGCGCTCTACCGTCACGATTCAGAATTGGTCGTCTGGTGGGGGTCGCCGATTGAATGTGCCTCGGCGATTTCTCGACTCCACCGCGACGGCCTGCTCACCGCCGCCGAGGAAGCGCAAGCCCGGGCACTGTTGCAGTCGTTGAAGGCAAGCTGGTTCGAAGTACAACCCGGGGACGCCATTCGGGAGCAGGCGCTCAGGATACTGCGATTGCATCCGCTGCGTGCCGCCGACGCACTTCAGCTCGCTGCGGCAATCGAATGGGCTGGCTCACCACCTGTCGGCGATTTCGTTTCGTTCGACGATCGCCTCGCCGTAGCGGCGCAACGTGAAGGATTCCACACTCCGTGACCTGGGAGTTCCCCATTCATGAATGATGTGATCACCCGCATCACCGCTGCCCTCTCCGACCGCTACGCAATAGAGCGCGAACTCGGTGCGGGCGGGATGGCGACGGTCTACCTCGCCGAAGATCTCAAGCACGACCGCAAGGTTGCCATCAAGGTGTTGCGCCCCGAGCTCGGCGCGGTGATCGGCGCCGAGCGCTTCCTCAAGGAAATCAAGACCACCGCAAATCTGCAGCACCCGCATATTCTCGGCCTGATCGATTCGGGTCAGGCGGACGGGCTACTCTGGTACGCGATGCCCTTTGTGGAAGGGGAGTCGCTGCGCGACCGCCTCCAGCGGGAGAAGCAGTTGCCGATTCCGGACGCGGTGCGGATCGCGACCGAGGTGGCCGGCGCGCTCGACTACGCCCATCGCCACAGCGTCATTCATCGCGACATCAAGCCCGAGAATATTCTGCTCCACGATGGCAGCGCGCTGGTCGCCGTCTTTGGCATCGCACTCGCCGCGTCGACCGCCGGCTCCAGGATGACCGAAACCGGGATGTCGCTCGGCACGCCGCACTACATGTCGCCGGAACAGGCAATGGGCGAACGCGAGATCACCGCACGGAGCGACGTCTACGCCCTCGGCTGTGTACTCTACGAAATGCTTGTCGGCGACCCGCCGTTCACGGGCAGCACGGCACAGGCGATCGTGGCGAAAGTGGTGACCGAGCGGCCGCGTTCGCCGACGTCGCAGCGGCACACGATATCACCGCACCTCGATGCCGCCGTGCTCACGGCCCTCGAAAAACTCCCGGCCGATCGCTTCGCGAGTGCCGCGGAGTTTGCGGCAGCGCTCTCGGACCGGAGCTACACCACCGCCGCAAGTGGGGCTCACACCACAC
>JANLPG010000186.1:0-3330 GCA_031367105.1 Gemmatimonadota bacterium
GCACCGCGACATCAAGCCCGAGAACATTCTCCTGCACGACGGCCGGCCGATGGTGGCCGACTTCGGCATCGCGCTGGCCCTCAGTGCCGCGGCCGGCGGCCGGATGACCGAGACCGGGATGTCACTCGGCACGCCGCACTACATGAGTCCCGAGCAGGCGACCGCCGACAAGGAGATCTCCGGCCGGAGCGACATCTACTCGCTCGGCAGCGTGCTCTACGAGATGCTCACCGGGAATCCGCCGCACACCGGAAGCTCGGCGCAGCAGATCATCATGAAGATCATCGCCGAGAACGTGGAGCCGGTGACCAAGTACCGGAAGTCGGTGCCACCCAATGTGGCGGCCGCCGTGGCCAAGTCGCTGGAGAAGCTGCCGGCCGACCGGTTCGAGAGTGCCAAGGCGTTTGCCGAGGCGCTCGGCAATACCGCGTTTACGACGATGCACGCGACGAGCCTCGGTGGCCGTGCGGGGGCGTCACGCCGTGGCGCCCGGTGGGCCATGCCGCTCCTCGGCGTCGTGATGCTCGCCGCGGGACTCGGTCTCGGTGCCCTGCTCACCCGCCGTCCGGAGGTGCCACCGCAAGTGGTGCGCTTCACGCTCCCGGTGAGATCCGGTCAACGCCTGAATCTCCCTGGCTCGGCCGACGCCTCATTCGCGCTCTCGCCCGACGGAACCCGGATCGCCTACGCCGCCAGCGATTCCGGCGGCACCGAGCCAACCCTGCACGTGCGGTCGCTCGACCAGTTCACCGCGATCTCCATTCCTGGCACGGAAGGCGCCTTCAACGCCTTCTGGTCTCCGGATGGACTCTGGGTCGGCTTCCTGACGGTACAGCGCACCATCGGAAAGGTCTCAGCCAGCGGCGGACCGGTCTCCCTGCTCGCTAGCAACGTGGACCGGACCAATGGAACGCCCTCGTGGGGCGACGATCATTTCATTGTTTACAGCGCAGGGAACCTCCCCATGCGCATGAGTGACGGTGGCGGTGCCGCGAAGCCGCTCGTCGATTCAACGAAGAGCCCACTGCTGGCGGCTTCGTCCGTGGTGCTCCCGGGCAGTCGGGCCGTGCTGCTCGCGGTCTGCCGTGGCACGGCCACCATCGGTTGCGATCGCGATCTTGGGGTGGTCGACCTCGCCACCGGCGACCTGAAGGTGCTGGTCGCGGGCGCAACGCGCGGTTGGTACCTGCCGAGCGGTCACCTGGTGTACGGCACCAAGGAGGGTGCGCTCTTCGTGGTGACGTTTGACCTGAAGGGGCTCGCCGTCACCAGCTCTCCCGTCGGCGTACTCGATGGCGTGCAGGTCAGCACGCAATACTTGCTCCCGCAAGTGACGTTTTCGCCGTCGGGGACGATGGCGTACCTCCCCGGCGGTGGCCAATCGGGTGCCGAGATCGTGCAGCGGGACCGGAGCGGGCGCGAGGAGGTGATCGTCGCGAAGCCCGGAGCCTATGGTGGGCCCCGGCTCTCGCCTGATGGACGGCGCCTCGTCCTAGCGGACGCAGACGCGAAGGGCGCCACGCAGATCTGGATCCACGACCGGGCGTCGGTAACGACACGCCAGCTCACCTTTGACGGCGTGAGCATCCGCCCCACCTGGTCGCCTGACGGCAGTCAGGTGGCCTATTCGACGCAGCGTGCTGGGGCCGCATGGAGTGTCTGGTCCACACCCGCCGATGGGTCGAACGCCGGCGCGCGGGTGGGAGAAGGCCGGCAGGTGCTCGGGGGCACAGCCGTCTCGTGGACGCACGACGGCAAGTGGCTCGTGGTCGACGGCCCCCCCGATGACAAGAAGGGTCCCGGCGCTGAGGATATCTATGCCATCCCGACCTCCGGCACGCCGCGCACCATGCAGGCGGCCGTGGCGACACCGTTCAACGAGCAGAGCGGCGAGGTGTCGCCCGACGGCAAGTGGATCGCCTACGTCTCCGATGATGCCGGCAAGTATCAGCTCTATCTCCAACCCTTTCTGACACCAGGCGGACGCACGCTGATCTCGATGGGCCGCGCCCAGGAAGCTGCATGGCTGTCGAACAACGAGCTGGCGTACATCAATAGCGAAACCGACAGCCTGACCCTGGCGCGACTTGCGTTCGGGGCCACCATCACGGTCACGCGGACCACGTTGTTCGATGTCGGGAGCTACCAGCGGGGAACCGTCTCCAATCGCAATTACGACGTGTCGCGAGACGGGACGCACTTCGTCTTCGTCAAGTCATTGGCGGGAGGCGTCAGGCCCGCACCGGTCGTTGTGCTGAACTGGGCCACCGAGATGAAGCGGCTGATGGCAGCGGCGGGGGTGAAGTGAGCGCCTTGCCGGGCCGGAGGTTTGTGGGTACCATTGTTATAACATCTACTGGAGCCCGCCATGCGCGTCCGTGAAACCGTCATTCGCCCGATCGGCAACTCTGCCGGCGTCACCATTCCGAAGGAGACGCTGGACAAATACGACCTGGCGCCAGGCGACAAGATCTTTCTGCAAGAGACGGCGGACGGGATTCTGGTGACGGCGTTCGATCCGCTGGTCCAGAAGGCGATGGAATCCTACCGGAAGGGCGCCAAGAAGTACCAGAACGCCATGCGCGAACTCTCGAATCGGTAGGACGATTTCACGTCCATGCCCATGAGACGCAAGGAGCCCTTCTGGCTCGTCTCGCAGATCGTCTTCGCCATCCATGAGGATCAGTTGGCGCGGAACGGAGGGATGCATGGCCTCCGCGACGCGGGCCTGTTCGAGTCCGCGCTTTCCCGACCGCGTCATCGCTGGGAGTACGACGACGCGATGGACGTGTTCGATTGTGCCGCTGCGTACGGTTTCGGAATCGCCAAGAACCACGCCTTCAATGACGGCAACAAGCGGACGGCGTTCCAGTCAATGTTTACGTTCCTCGACGTGAACGGCCACGTACTCAATGCGACTGAAGTCGACGCCGTGGACGTCATGGTTGGTGTCGCTGATGGATCCATCAGCGAACAGCGCCTGGCCGCCTGGCTGCGCGACAACACCACCGCGCCAAGGCGCACGCGGAAGGGGGCGAAGTGAGTGACACCTTGGCGCGGCTCACGGCCGCCCTCTCCGACCGCTATGCGATCGACCGCGAACTTGGTGCCGGCGGGATGGCGACGGTCTATCTGGCCCAGGACCTCAAGCATGACCGCCAGGTCGCCATCAAGGTCCTCAAGCCAGAACTCGCCGCCGTCCTCGGCGCCGAGCGGTTCGTGGTCGAGATCAAGACCACCGCCGCGCTCCAGCATCCGCACATCCTGCCATTGTTCGACTCGGGCTCCGCCGACGGCTTCCTCTTCTACGTCATGCCCTACATCCAGGGC
>JANLPG010000188.1:0-24715 GCA_031367105.1 Gemmatimonadota bacterium
GCGATCTGGTCGGGGGAGCGCCCTTCGATCTCGTGGCGATGGAGGAAACGCACCACCTCGCCGTCCTTCAGTAGCGCCGCCGACGGCGAGGACGGCTGATACTCCCCGAAGTAGGAACGGGCGCGCGAGGTGGCATCGAGGTCCTGGCCCGCGAAGACGGTGTAGATATGCTCCGGCTTCCTGGTTGCAGAGCCGAGCGCCTTGGCGAGTGCCGGGCGCGCGCCGCCAGCGGCACAGCCACAGACCGAATTCACGAACACCAGCGCGGTGCCGTGCTGATCGCTCAGCGCCTGATCCACCGCCTCAACCGTGCGCAGCTCGGTGACGCCCAGGCGGGTGACCTCGTCGCGCATCGGCTTGACCATCATTTCCGGATATGCCATCAGGTGTAACTCCAATCGGATAGGTGATTCGCGAAACTACTTTTTCTCGTCCAGTGCCTGCCTCATCGCGTGCCACGGCAGCGTGGCGCACTTCACTCGCATCGGGTACGCGGCGAGCCCGGCGAAGACTTCCAGTTTCCCGAGCTTGGCCTCAGGCACGGGCGCTCCCGTGAGTAACCCGTGGAAGCCGTCGAAGAGTTCCCGCGCCTCGGCCACCGTCTTCCCCCGTACCGCCGTCGTGAGCAGGGAGGCAGAAGCCTTGGAAACGGCGCAGCCACGGCCCTGGAAGGCGATATCGGTGATTTGTCCCGCCGAGTTGACCTCCAGCTCCAGCGACACTTCGTCGCCGCAGAGCGGGTTCCGCCCTTCGGCGTGATGGGTCGGCGCCGCGAGGGTGCGGAAGTTCCGCGGCGAGCGATCGTGCTCGATGATCACGCCCTGGTACAGCTCGCTGAGGGTTGCCATCAGCCGAAGATCCTGCGGGCCGACTCGAGCGCCGCGGTCAGCGTCTCGATATCGGCCAGCGTGTTGTACGGTGCCAGCGACGCGCGGGCGGTGGCGGCGACGCCGAGGTACTGGTGCAGCGGCTGGGTGCAATGGTGCCCGGCACGGATGCAGACGCCCTCGCCGTCCAGCAGCGATGCGATGTCGTGCGGGTGAATGCCGTCCATCGTGAAGGTGAGGATCCCCACCTTTGCCGCCGCGGTCCCCACCAGCCGGAGCCCGGGAACCAGCTGGAGCGCGGCTGTCCCGGCCGCCAGCAATGCCGCCTCGTGGGCGTGCAACGCCTCGCGGTCCTGCGACTCGAGCCAGTCGATGGCCGCAGCGAGGCCCACGGCGCCCGCGATATGCGGCGTCCCGGCCTCGAACTTCTGCGGCGCCGGCGCGAAGGTGGTCTGCGCGAAAGTCACTTGGTCGATCATATCGCCACCACCCTGGGCCGGTGGCATTCGCTCGAGGTGTTCGCGCTTCGCCCAGAGGACGCCGATCCCGGTCGGCCCGAAGAGTTTGTGCCCCGAGAAGCAGTAGAAATCGCACCCCAGTGCGTGCACATCCACCGGGAAATGGCTCACCGCCTGAGCGCCGTCGACCAGCACTGGCACCCCGAACGCCTGGGCCATCCGACAGAGTTCGGCGATCGGGTTGATGCTGCCGAGGGCATTCGAGACGTGGACCACGGCAAGGAGCCGCGGCCGGGTGGCCAGCAGCCGTTCGGCCGCAGTGAGATCGAGTGCGCCATCCGGCGTGATCGGAATCGGCACGGTGGTGGCACCCACCAGCTGCCAGGGGACGATGTTGGCGTGGTGCTCCATCGTGGTGACCAGCACCCGGTCCCCGGCGCGGAGCGTCGGGCGCACAAAGCTCTGCGCCACCAGGTTCACCGCCTCCGTGGTACCCCGCACGAAGACGATCTCTTCGTCGGGCACTCCGCCGAGGAATTGCGCGACGGTATGGCGCGCGGCGTCCCAGGCGAGTGTGGCCTGCTCGGAGAGCTGATAGACGCCACGATGGATGTTGGCGTTGCCCGATGCATAGAAGCGGGTGATCGCGTCGATCACCACCCGCGGCTTCTGGGTCGTGGCACCGTTGTCGAGATAGACCAGCGGCTTGCCGCGCGACGTGGTCCCGAGAATCGGGAATTCGGCCCGGAGGGCCGCCACATCCCAGGCGACGGTCGTCACGCGATCATCCGATCCAGTCGCTCGCGAACGGTGGCCTCGAGGGCGGCGCGCACCGGCTCGACTGTAATCTCCATCATCACTTCGGCGACGAAGGCCCAGATCAGCAATGCCTGCGCCGTCTGACCGGCGATGCCACGGGTCTGCAGGTAGTAGCGCTGTAACTCGTCAAGCTTCCCCACCGTGGCGCCGTGCGTGCACCGCACGTCATCGGCGAAGATCTCCAGCTGCGGCTTGGTGTCGACCTTGGCGGTATCCGAGAGCAACAGGTTGCGGTTGGTCTGCTTGGCGTCGGTCTTCTGCGCCACCGGCTCCACGAACACCTTGCCGTTGAAGACTGCACGCGAGGCGTCGGTGAGCACTCCCTTGTAGACCTCCCACGAGTTGCAATGCGGCTCGTTGTGGAAGATCGCGGTGTGATTGTCGACCAGCTGCTCGCCACTGGTGAGGTAGAGGCCGTAGAGCAGCGTCTCGATGTTGGAGGCGTTGAGCCGGGCGTGGAGATTGTGCCGCGCCAGCTTGCCACCGAGCTGGAGCACGAACGACCGGTAGTGCGAGTCACGCTGCTGATCGACCTGGGTGAAGCCGATGTGGTGCGCCGCCGCGCTCTCGCGCTGCACCCGGATATGCTCCAGCCGCGCGTTCTCGCCCAGCACCAGTTCGGCACAGGCGTCGGTGAAATAGCTGCCGTTGCGGTCGAGCGCCACGAAGCTCTCGATCAGCGTCGCGGTAGCACCTTGCTCGATGACCGCCAGCGTGCGCGGTGCGATGGTCACGCCCGCCGACGCGCTAGTCGCGACGTGGATCACGTGGACCGGCGTCGAGCACGCCACGCCGGCCGGGACGTGGAAGAAGACGCCATCGACCGAGAGCGAAGCGTTCAGCGCGGTGAACGGCGTGGCTGCTGGCGTGACGTGCTGCCTGAGGTGTGCTGCCACCGTGGTATCACCCTCGGCGATCGCCTGGGCGAGCGAGCACAACCGCGTACCAGCCGGGAGCGCTGGGAAGTGCGAGGCGGCAAGGTCCACCCGGCCATCGACCACCACGACCGTGGGCCATTCCGGATGTCCGAAGCGGTAGGGTGTGAGGTCGGCCCCGCCCAGCGTGCCGGGGCGTTCGCTGAGCTGGAAGGCAAAGGCGTTCAGCCCACCCAGCGGCGTGAAACGCCACTCCTCATCCTTCGAGGTGGGGAGCGTGATCGGGACCGGAACAACGCCCCTCGCTGCGCTCGGCGTGACCAACGCTGCGGTGGTCATCATCGGGCGGTGACTTCCTCGGTAGCCCCGGTCAGCCACTCGTAGCCCTTGGCCTCCAGTTCCAACGCCAGCTCCTTGCCCCCCGACTTCACGATCCGGCCACCAGCCAGCACGTGGACGTAGTCGGGGATGATGAAGTCGAGCAACCGCTGGTAGTGTGTCACCACGATGATCGCCTTCTCGGCGCTCCTCAGTTTGTTCACGCCGGCGGCCACGATCCGGAGCGCGTCGATGTCGAGGCCCGAGTCGGTCTCGTCCAGGATCGCCAGCTTCGGCTCCAGGACCGCCATCTGCAGGATCTCGTTGCGCTTCTTTTCCCCACCCGAGAAGCCGAAGTTGACGGCGCGTTCCATGATCTCGGGGCCCCACTCGACCACCTTCAGTTTTTCTTCGAGCAGGTCGAGGAAGTCCATCGGATCGAGCTCGTCGAGGCCACGTGCCTTGCGGATCTCGTTGTAGGCGATCCGCAGGAAGTAGGCATTGGTCACGCCAGGGATTTCCACCGGATACTGGAAGGCGAGGAAGACGCCGGCGTGTGCCCGCTCCTCCGCCTCCATATCCAGCAGATCCGCACCATCGAGGGTTGCCGTACCGCTGGTCACCTCATAGGCCGGGTGCCCCGCGAGCACCTGCGCGAGGGTACTCTTGCCGGAGCCGTTGGGCCCCATGATGGCGTGCACCTCGCCCGCATTCACGGTGAGCGAAATCCCCTTGAGGATCTCGATGTCGGCTACCGACGCGTGCAAATCCCGAATATCGAGCAGAGCCATCTTCAATCATCCCGGAGTGTAGTAATCCACCATCCACCATCCACCATCCACCATCCATCATCCATCATCCATCATCCTGCGCGCTTCTCGTCCTACCCTACGCTCCCTTCCAGCGTGACTCCCAGCAGTTTCTGCGCTTCGATCGCGAACTCCATCGGAAGTTCCCGGAAGACTTCCTTGCAGAACCCGTTGACGATCACACTGATGGCGTTCTCGGTGTTCATTCCGCGCTGCTTGCAGTAGAAGATCTGGTCTTCGCCGATCTTCGAGGTGCTCGCCTCGTGCTCCACGTCGCTCGACGAGTTCTGCACGTCGATGTAGGGGAAGGTGTGCGCCCCGCACTTGTTGCCGATCAGCATCGAGTCGCACTGGGTATAGTTGCGTGCGCCGGTCGCCTTCGGGAGGATCTTCACCTGCCCGCGATAGGAGTTCTGTCCGCGGCCGGCGCTGATCCCCTTCGAGACAATCGTGCTCTTCGTGTTGCGCCCGATGTGGATCATCTTGGTGCCGGTGTCGGCCTGTTGCATCCCGTTGACCACCGCGACCGAGTAGAACTCCCCCACGCTGTCATCGCCCTGCAGAATCACGCTGGGGTATTTCCAGGTAATGGCGGAGCCGGTTTCGACCTGCGTCCACGAGATCTTTGCTCGTGCGGCCGCCTTGCCGCGCTTGGTCACGAAATTGTAGATCCCGCCCACGCCGTTCTCGTCGCCGGCATACCAGTTCTGCACCGTCGAGTACTTGATGGTCGCATCATCGAGCGCGATCAGCTCGACCACGGCCGCGTGCAACTGATTCTCGTCCCGCTTGGGCGCCGTGCACCCTTCGAGGTAGGAGACGTACGCCCCTGCTTCGGCCACGATCAGCGTCCGCTCGAACTGCCCGGTGTTCGCAGCGTTGATGCGGAAGTAGGTGGAGAGTTCCATCGGGCAGCGCACCCCCTTCGGGATGAACACGAAGGAACCGTCGCTGAAGACCGCCGAGTTGAGCGCGGCGAAATAGTTATCGGAGGCCGGCACGACGCTGCCCAGGTACTGCTGTACCAGTTCCGGATGCTCGCGCACTGCCTCACCGAAGGAGCAGAAGATCACACCGCTCTTGGCGAGGGTCGCCTTGAAGGTGGTCCCGACCGACACCGAGTCGAAGATCGCATCGACCGCCACACCAGCGAGCAGTTTCTGCTCGCTCAGCGGAATGCCGAGCTTCTCGTAGGTCTCCAGCAGTTTGGGATCCACTTCGTCCAGCGAGCCAAGCGGCTTGATGTTTTTGGGCGACGAGTAGTAGGCGATCGACTGATAGTCGATCGGCTTGTAGTGCACGTTGGGCCAGGTCGGCTCGGTCATCGTCAGCCAGCGCCGGTACGCCTTCAGGCGCCACTCGAGCAGCCACTCCGGCTCCTCTTTCTTGGCAGAGATGAAGCGGACGGTGTCTTCCGACAGCCCGATCGGTGCGGTATCCGCTTCGATATCGGTGACGAAGCCGTACTTGTACTCGCGATTGACCAGCGCCTCGACGGACGAACTCATCCTTCCTCCTCAACGGCAGCGCCGCCAGTGGCGACGCGATAGCTGCAAGTGCCACAGCCGCCCGCGATCCGCGAGCGACGTTCGATCGGTACCCCGAACACCTGGGCGAGGAACCGTTCCTCCGCGGCACAGACTTCGGGGAATCGCTCCGCGATCAGGCGATGGGGGCAGTTGTGCTCGGTGAGGAGCCCGCCCTCTGTCGCGGTGGCCCAGGTCGCCATATACCCCTCGGCGTCCAGGACCCGGGCGACGACCTCGCCGCGGCGTTCCTCGGCGACCCCGTGCATCTCGATCTCGAGCCGGTTGGCCAGCGCCTGATACTGCAGTTCGAGGAAGCGCACGGCGGCGGAGCGACCCTCGGACTTCACCACGTGGTCGAGCAGGTCGGCCACGGCGCGCTCGTAGCGATCGGGAAAGAGGCCGTGGCCCTGCGGTGACAACCGGTAGGCGTGCGCCGGCGCGCCGACGGCGCGCTGCGCTCGATCGAAGACCACGACGCCTTCGACCTCGAGCTCCTTGAGGTGATGGCGGACCGCGTTCAGCGAACAGCCAAGCGTCTGACCCAGCTCACCCGCCGTCGCCTGACCTTCACGCTTGAGGTGCAGCAGGATCGCGCCCCGGGGGCCACGATGGCCGAGGGGGCCCGACGCCGGAGCGGTTTCAGGCGAGCGAGGTTGGGCGATAGTGGTCATCAGCGGCGCAATCCTAGGGTCCACAGTTGGAATTGTCAATTCACACCAAGTGATTGGTGTAAACATAGCACCGCGTACCTGTTGTTTCTTTGTGCAACGTCAGTGTGCGGTTAGAACCACCGCCCGACGCGCAGGTAGAACGCTTCACGCCCGGCGTCGTTCCAGCCGTACTCGACCCGGACGGGCCCGAGTGGCGTATCGCTCCCGACACCAACGCGGCCGCCGAAGAGCCAGCCGCCCCGGCCGAAGACACCGCCGATGGCAAGCGGCTGCTGGACCGGGGTGCCGGTGAGGGTGTTTGGCCGCTCGCCAAAGGCGGAGCGTCCGAATGCGGCAGTCGCGCGCAGGCGCAGAGGTCCGAAGGCGCGGTGCGAGAGCGAGAGGGAGGTAAACGCTTCACGATCTCCCCTCCGCTCACCGAGATGCAATCCGGGAAAGCCATCATCGCCACCGAGCGGGAAGGTCAGCCCGGTCGGAAGCTTCTCACCGACACCGATCCGGATCCGCTGCTCGAAGCGCACGCCGGCGACGGCCCCACGCAGATTCGTCTCGAAGGAGGCGAGTGCATACTGCGTGGTCCAGGCCACCGAAATCCGGGCCAGTCGCTCGCGTGCAGCGGTGAATTTCTCCGCCGTCAGCCGTGGTCCATAGGCCGTGCCGGTGCTCACCACATCATCGAACGGATTGGTTTCGCGCCAGCTGCGCCACTCGCCACCGATCTGCAGATGCATATCCCGACCGATATTGCGCTCCAGCCCACCCGTCGCGCTCAACTCACGATAGTCCGCGCTGGCGCGTTCAATCCCATCGGGGGCGAAGCGGCGCAACTCCTCGATACCGCCTCGAACCGATCCGACCGGTGAATAGGAGGGAAGCCCGAGCATCGTGGGGCGGCGCATCGTGATCTCGACATCGCGACGGAAGCGCCCCAGCGCCACCACGGCGGAGCCTTCGGCGTGCACCACTCCAACGCGTCGATCGACCAGTCCGCCCCAGACGCGACCACCGAGCTCGGTGTCATACGCGATCCCGATGCCGGCCACGCGACGCGGCTGCCGCATCAGTGTCGGCCGGAACGCCACCGAATCTCCGTGCCCCGATGGCGTCAGCCACACCTCGCGAAACACCTCGCGCTGTGCCAGATCCTCCAGCCGCGTGCGCAGCAGGCGCAGCTCCAGTGGTCGACCATTTCCCAGATCGAGCGCGCGGCGCAGCAACCGGATTCCGTCGGGATCGTTCGCCTCGCCATCGACGCCAGTGACCACGCTCGGCAGGGTCGCCGGCGGTTGCGGTGCCAGCGCACTGGTGCTCGCCGGACGACACGCCCAGCTGGCGATCCCGAGCGTTGCTGCCCGTTCGCCGAGACGAATCAGCGAATCGACCGCTTCGGGTGAAAAATCGAGTGAGCGAAAGCCGTCGACCGCCGAACGGATGAAGAGATCGTCGTGGCCGAGCGCGGCGGCGGGTTGACGGAAGAGCCAGTTCAGCAGGCGATCGGCCACCACCAGGGGTGAGGCGAGGTTCAGCGAATCGGAGGGACGCTCGGTCACATCGCTGACGAGCACGCGCTCCGCACCACTCGTGCGCGCCGCCGCAATCGGGATGTTGGCGGAGAGGCCACCGTCGACCAGGGTGCGGTCGCCGATCTGCTCCGGAGCGAAGACGAGTGGGATGGCCACGCTGGCGCGCACCGCCTGTGCGAGGTCGCCCGACGCCAGCAGCACGACGCTCCGATCCCGCAGGTCGGTCGCCACAACTCGCAACGGGATCGGGAGCCGATCGAAGTCACCGCGTGCAAGCAGGTTGCCGCGCAACATCGCGACGTTGAGCAGGCCGTTCACGTCGCCTTGCCGCAGCGCCGCACTCCGCACCGCGAAGCCGCGCTCGCCGCCCTCCCAGACCACCAGCGGCAACAGCGAGCCCCAGGAGCGTGGCCCGAGCGGCTCCCCGGTGCGGAAGAGATCGGTGAGCGCGAGCGCGCGTGCCAGTGAGTCGATCCGTGTGCCGGAGATTCCCGACGCGTAGAGCGCACCGATGACCGCACCCATCGAGGTGCCGACGACCAGATCGGGGCGGATCCCGGCGACGTCGAGTGCCTTGAGGACACCGATGTGCGCAAAACCCTTGGCACCGCCGCCGCTGAGCACCAGGGCGGTCCGGGCCGGCCCGCAGGCCGGTACCGGCTGCTGGGCTGCCAGGGGAGCGGCGAGCAATGAAGTGAGCAGGGCGGCAGAGGATCGGAGCATTGCGTGAAACGTAGTCGCTCACTGGCGTCGCTCAGCAGCGTCGTCCAGCCGCCCCTTGCGCAGCACCGCCCTGCGTTCCTACTCTCTGCATCGGCGCGAACCCCCAATCGTGCGAACCCACCCGGCACCGCCCGGAGGAGCGATACATGCCGTACATCATTACCGAGGCCTGCATCAGCGTGAAGGACCGGGCCTGCGTCGACGTCTGCCCCGTGGATTGCATCTACGAAGGCGAAGACCAGCTCTACATCCATCCGGACGAGTGCATCGACTGCGGTGCCTGTGAGCCGGAGTGCCCGGTGAGCGCGATCTACCCGGAAGAGGATGTACCGGCCAACCTCCAGGAATACATCGCCAAGAACAAGGAGATCTTCGACTCCGACACGCCGCCGGGCCGGCCCCAGAAGTAGTCCTGCAAAAGTGAGCGCCCCCGGCTCCGCAACGATCTGCGGTGCCGGGAGCGACTCAGAGGTAGGCAGTGTTCTTGATGGCGGTGGTAGAGGGAGAGGTTCCACCGGGTCCGCCATATTCCTAGACGAGCCAACCCGGTCGGAGTTTCACACCCCTGCCCCTCCGAGGGGGTCCGGAGCGCGGCCGGGGGTGCAAGCACGGCGCCCCCACTACGTTTGGGGAGACCCCAGCGCGGAGGAGAGATGGCGCCAACAACCGATTACATCCGACACGCTGCCAAGCTGTCCCGGCAACTCTACCTCGATGCCGGGATGGGGGGAGCCGCCAAGGCACCCGATCCGGAGTTCTACAAGACCCTCGCCAAGGCGCTCGAGGATATCGCGCTCGGACTGGAACAAGTCGCGAAGCGGCGGGACTGAGTGAGCGTTCGGCTGGTCGACCAACCGGAGAGTTTTCAGGCGCTGCTCGCGGAGGTCGCGGGGGCGGGAGTCGTCGCGCTCGACACTGAGGCGGCCTCGTTCCATCGCTACCACGATCGGATCTACCTGGTGCAGCTCTCGACCCCGACGCTGACGGCGGTGATCGACCCCCTCGGCGTGGGCGACCTCTCCCCTATCGGGGCGCTGCTGGCTGACCCCACGGTCGAAAAGATCTTCCACGACGCCGACTACGATCTGCGGCTCTTCGACAAGCAGTACGGCTACCACGCCCGGCGACTCTTCGACTCCCGGATTGCCGCCCAGTTCCTCGGCGAACCGGGGATCGGACTCGCCGCGCTGCTGGAGAAGTATTTCTCGGTCCAGGCCGATAAGCGCTTCCAGCGGGCCGATTGGTCGGCGCGGCCACTCTCGCCGCCGATGCTGGAGTACGCCGCTGGCGACACTGCCAACCTCTGTGAGTTGCGTAACATACTACGCAACCAGCTAGTCGAGAAAGGGCGCTGGAGTTGGGTTGAGGAGGAGTTTGTCCTGCTGGAGCGGACCCGCTGGACCGGCGCTCCGCACGACGATCCGAGCGCCAGCTACCTTCGGCTCAAGGGGGCCAAGGCGCTCGACCGGCGGTCGCTGGCGCTCCTGCGCGAGGTCTATGTCTGGCGGGAGACGACCTCCGCCAAGCTCGATCGCGCGGCCTTCCGGGTGGTGGGCAACGAGGTGTTGTTCCAGCTGGCCCAGCAGCCGGTCAGGACCCTTGAGGAGCTGGGCCGAGTGAAGGGGATCGGCCGCGACACCCTCGAACGGCGAGGCAGCGACATTCTCGCGGCGATCGAGCGCGGTCTGGCCATACCGGACAAGGACCTCCCAAGGGTCGAGCGAGGCCCTCGCCGGGTGCCCGACCTGGAACTCGAGGCCCGGCTGGAGGCGCTCAAGCGCGCCCGGAATAGTCAGGCCGATCGCTTCCAGCTGCAGCCCGGGGTGCTCTGCCCCAACGGCACCCTCGAGGCGATCGCCACCGCGGTCCCGGAGAACCTGGAGCAGCTCGCCGGTGTTGCAGAGGTGCGGGCGTGGCAGGTCCGGGAGTTCGGTGACCTCCTGCTCACCGCAATGCGGAGCGCTGTGGTCACAGCGCGTGAATCGGGCACCGTGAGTTAGGCTTACGTGATACCGGGTCGAGAGGTGGGCAGCGTGGTGACAGGGGAATTGGCGCGGAAGTCGTTGCGCGCGGTGAAGGATCCAGAGCTTGGGCTCAACATCATCGACATCGGGCTCGTCTACGACGTGACCGTAAGCGAAGCAGGAGCGGCGCACGTCACGATGACGCTCACCTCACCGGGCTGTCCCGCCGGCGCCGAGATCATGGAGGATGTGCGCAAGACAGTGGCCGACCTGGAAGGTGTCACCGCGGTGGAAGTCGAACTCGTCTGGGAGCCATACTGGACGCCGGAGCGAATGGATCCGCGGGTCCGGGCGTTTCTCGGGCACTGATCGTGGCGGTGCCGCGCAAGGCGCGGCACGCAGTCCGGGTCGGTTGGAAAGCGCGCTTCTCCGAGGGCCGGGGCCTGGTGCCGCGCGAGGCACGGCACGATCGCAAATAAGCCAGCCCCTTCGGGCTGGCTTATTTGCAGCCCCCCAACGCCTTGCGAGCGGCATCTGAAACCCGGGCACGCACGATCCGCATCTGCTCGAACGATGCCGCCGGCCGACGCGGTGCATAGCTGCGATTGGTCAGCAGGATGACGAAGAGATTCGCCGCCGGGTCGATCCACAGCGCCGTTCCGGTCCAGCCCGTGTGCCCCACCGTGCCAGACGTCGCACAGCGACCATACAGCGACGGTCCACCGTCTTCGGCGGTGTGCGGCGTATCCCACCCCAGGGCACGCGATCCGCTCCCCGGGGAGCGGGCGAGAAACTCTTCCACGGTCGTTGGGTTGAGCCACGACAGCTGGCTCCGGGTGACGTCGGTGAGCCAGCCCTGAGCGAAGCGCGCGAGATCCATTCCGGTCGAGAAGAGTCCTGCGTGACCCGCCACACCCGAAAACGCGCGGGCGTTTTCGTCGTTCACGATGCCGATGTTCGCGACCCCGTCGCTCTTCCGGGTTGGCACCGCACGAGTGCGGTCGGCCGCCTCCGGCTGGTACATCGTCATTCCCATCCCGAGCGGTGCGAAGACGGCGTCGCGCGCGAAGGCATCGAGCGACTCACCCGACACCTGCGATACCACCAGCCCCATCAGCAGCGCGTTGAGGTCGCTGTACTCGGACCGTTCGCCCGGCGGGTGTTCCAGCGGGATCGAGTACAATGCGGCACGGGCTTCGTCGGGCGTGTGGGCCATTCGCCAGATGGGTGCCCACGCCGGCAGGCCACTGGTGTGGTTCAGCAGCATTCGGACGGTCACGCTGTCTTTGGCACCGCCAGCGAACTCAGGGAGATAGCGGTGCACCGGTGCATCGAGTTCGAGTCGACCCTGGTCGACCAGGACGGCGGCTGAACTCGCGGTACCCACCACCTTGCTGAGCGATGCGAGGTCCCAGAGGGTGTTGGCCGGATCAGGCCGACGATCGGCAGTCTTCCAGGTGATGTGACCGTAACCCTTGGCATAGAGGACGCGGTCGCCACGGCCGATCACGACCACCGCCCCGGGGTAGGTACCCTGACGGATACCGGCGAGCACTGCGGCATCGACGGCGGCGAACTTCCGGCTGCGTTGGACGCGCTGGGCCGGGAGCGAGGGGGGGCCGACCAGCAACAGGATCGCCAGCACCGACGCCAGCGCGCGCGTCACTGGACGCGAAGTGAACCCGGCGGCACGGCGTAGAGCAGCAGCAGTGACGCCTGGTCGCGGCGCGAGGGTGCGTTCAGGGGCGAGGTGGAGAACATCAGGTCAGCTTCGCTCCCCGAATGCGGAAGCCCGAGCGCGTGTCCGAACTCGTGGGCGGCCACGCGCCGGCGCACACCGGAAGGGAGCACCTTCAAGTCGGGACGGTGTCCGATCGAGAGGGAGATCGTGGCACGTTCGATCAGGCCGGCCCGGCCCCAGCTCACCTTCGTGCTGCCGAGTTGGGTGCTGTCGGAGAGCGTGGGGAGCCATTCAACGCGGATGTCGGCCGCGGCGGTGTCCCGGGTCTCGGCGAGGACCAGCCCGGCATCGTTGCCACTCCAGCTCCGCATCCCGGCGCGGGCGTCATCAAGCGCGGCTGCGCTGTAGCCATCGATCGAGCTGTCGATGACGAACAGGACGTAATAGCTGCGGTCGGGCCGATCCCCCCAGCGGGTCAGCACGGAATCGGTCGAGGCAAGTAGCGAGTCGAGGTAGACGCGGTTCCCCTCGCGGTCGAGCCGTCGTCGAATCGCCAGGCGCGCCATCATATCGATGGTAGGGGTGCCCGGCGATTCCGCGTTCACGCCGGGGAGGAGCCCGATCGGCTGATGCCCCGGCGCAGCGGCGGTCGCCCCGGAGCGGCCGGAGTCTGCGTGGGCCACCGCCACGACCGCAGTCGGGTTGGCACGGTGGGAGCGCACCGCGTCGATGCCGATGAGGAGGGCAAGCAGGGCGAGGATGCCGATGAGGATGCGCTGGGCCATAATATGGAATATCGGCTGAAGGACCTCCGATTGGCGAGGGTGCGCTAGCGTCGACGGGAGGGGAGTCCTACCATTGTGCCGTGTTTGAATCCCTGGGTAAGGCCATCGTCCGATGGCGATGGTTCGTCCTCGCCGTCTGGGCGACCCTCGGCGTCTTCGCCGCCTTCCGGGCCGGGGACACGGTCGGGCGGCTCGAGTTGCGGGGTGCGGCCAACCAGATGACCGAGGCGCGAATCGCCGATTCGCTGCTCTCGACGCGCTTTACCCGGCCGGTCTCCGAGTTCTTCGCGGTCACCGTCCAGGGCCCCACCCGAATGACCGAGGGCGTGCCGGGGCAGCTCCTCGACTCGCTGCTTGCGGCGGCTCGAGCCCAGCCAGGGGTCGCCGGGGTCCTCTCGGTCCGCACCACACACGACGACTCGACCTTCGTCGCCCGCGACGGACGGACCACCTTCTTCCTGGTGTCGCTCGGCGTCCGGGGCGACGCCGTGGCGGCAGCGGTGCAGCCGCTCAGGGAGAAGTTCAGCGAGGTCCTCAACCACTTCCCCAACCGCCAAGCCTATAGCGTCCTGGTCACCGGACGCGCCCCACTCGATATCGATATCCGGACCGTCAGCGCCGAAGACGCCCGGCGGAATGAGCGGAAGCTGGTCCCGATCACCTTGGTGATTCTGGTATTGGCGTTCGGGGCACTCGTGGCGGCATTCCTGCCGATCATCGTGGGGGTGATGGCGATCGCCATCGCCCTCACCATCGTCGGCGTGATTGCCCAGTTCGTGCCGACGTCGGTGTTCGTGCTCAATATGATCTCGATGATCGGGCTGGGTGTGGGGATCGACTACTCCCTGCTTGTGGTGACGCGTTTTCGGGAGGAGCTCAACGCCGGCTTGCGCCAACGCGACGCCGCGGTGCGCACGGTTGCAACCGCCGGCCACGCGGTGGTCACCTCCGGGCTGACGGTGGTGGTTGGCTTCGCGGCGCTGCTGCTCACCCCGCTCACCGAGACCAGGAGCGTGGGGATGGCCGGTCTGGTGGTGGTCGCCGTCGCGGTCCTGCTCTCGACCACGCTCCTGCCGGCGCTGCTCTCGATACTGGGGCGAGCGATCGACCGGCCGCGCTGGCTGGCGCGGCGACTCGCCTGGTACCATCGCCCGGGGATCTGGGAGAAGTGGGCCCGATCGCTCTCGCGTCATCCGTACCGCGCCCTGGCGATTGGTGCCACGGTGATCGGCGTGCTCACCTTCCCGGTGTTCTTCCTTCGGGTCGGGCTGCCAAGCCGCAACTGGTGGCCGCTCGAAACCGAGGCCGGGGCCGGTGTGGCGACGCTGGAGCGGATGGGAATGTCGGGGTACATCCAGCCGGTGCGACTCCTGGTGGAGTTTCCCGAGGGAACCGACGCGACCAGCGCCACGGGACTGCGGGCGCTGCGCAAGCTCTCCGACACCCTGCGCGCCGACCCCCGCATCCGCGACGTCAAGTCACTGGTCGACCTGACCCGCGGCACCAGCATCCTCGAGTATTCGCTGCTCTACAGCGAGCCCGACACCGTGCGCGCACGCTATCCCGATTTTCTCGATGCCTACCTCGCGCGTGACAACCGCACGACCCTGGTGGACGTGATCCTCTCCGACACCACCTCGCTCACCACGGCGATGGATGTGGTGCACGATGTCCGGGCGATGGCGCGGTCGGGAAAGATCCGGCAACTCAAGGGATCCCAGATCCGGGTCGGCGGATACGTCGCCGGCGCCTACGATTTCCAGGAGCTGCTGCTGGCGCGCTTTCCGTTGATCGTCGTGCTGATTCTTGGCGTCACCGCATTGATGCTGGCGTTCGTCTTCAAGTCCGTACTGGTGCCGATCAAGGCAGTCGTGATGAACTCGCTCTCGGTGGCCGCGACCTTCGGGTTGATCACCCTGGTGTTTCAGCACGGCATCGGCGGGCAACTGTTCGGACTCGACGGCCCCACGTCGGCGATTTACGTGCTGGTTCCGGTCGTGGTGTTCGCGGTGGTGTTCGGGTTGTCGATGGATTACGAAGTGTTCCTGCTGTCGCGCATCAAGGAGGCGTTCGATCGCACCGGTCAGAACACACTGGCCACCCGCGAAGGACTCTCGGCCACGGCATCGGTGATCACCTCCGCCGCGATCATCATGATCGCGGTGTTCGGCGCCTTCGCCTTCGCGCGGATCCTGCTGATGCAATTCGTCGGCTTCGGGCTGGCGGTGGCGGTGCTGCTCGACGCGACCGTGATCCGGATGGTGCTGGTGCCGTCGCTGATGCAGATCGCCGGCGACTGGAACTGGTGGCCGGGGTACCGGAAGCCGAGCGGAGACCCGCCGGACGCCCGCTAGCGCGGCGCCTCGCGCCGCGCTAGCTCTTCGCGTCGACCCAGTTCTCTCCAATCCCCACACTCACCAGCAGCGGCACACTCAGCGTCGCCGCCCCTTCCATGTGCTCCTTGACCAGCCGTGCCGTGGCCTCGGCCTGCTCGATCGGTGCCTCGACGACCAGTTCATCGTGCACCTGCAACAGCAGCTGGCTCTGGAGGCCAGCGGCAGGGAGCGCGTGATGAATTCTCACCATCGCCAGCTTGATCAGGTCGGCGGCTGAACCCTGCAGCGGCGTGTTCTGGGACAGCCGCTCACCGAACGCGCGCACGTTGAAGTTCTTGTCCTTGATCTCCGGGATGTAGCGCCGGCGGCCGAAGAGCGTCTCGACGTAGCCCTGTGCCCGCGCGACTTCCACCTGCCTGTCGAGATAGGCGCGCACGCCGGCGAAGCGCGTGAAATACTCGGCGATGAAGCGCTTCGCCTCGTCCTGTGGAATCCCCAGCTGCCTGGAGAGCGCGAACGGTCCCTGACCGTAGATGGTGCCGAAGTTGATCGTCTTGGCGCGCGAGCGCATATCACTGGTCACGTCGGAGAGCGGGACACCGAAGATGATCGCCGCAGTCTGGCGATGGATGTCGGCACCGGCGCGGAATGCCTCGATGAACGCCTCGTCACCGGAGAGGTGCGCCATCAGCCGCAGCTCGATCTGCGAATAGTCGGCGACCACGAAGTGACAACCCTTCGCCGGAATGAAGGCGCGACGAATCGCTTCGCCGCGCGGTGAACGCACCGGAATATTCTGCAGGTTCGGATCGGTCGACGCGAGCCGGCCGGTCTGGGCCCCGACCTGGTTGAATGAGGTGTGAATCCGCCCGGTTTCCCGGTTCACCTTCAGTGGCAACACGTCGACGTAGGTGTTCTTGAGTTTCTGCAGTTCGCGATAGCCGAGGATCAGCTTCGGCAGTTCGTGGCCCATTTCGGCGAGTTGATCGAGCACCTCGGCGTCGGTCGAGGCGCCGGTCTTGGTCTTCTTGAGGACCGGCAGCCCCTGCTCTTCGAACAGCACCTGCGCCAGCTGGCGCGGCGAATTGATGTTGATCGCCTTGTTGCCTGCGGTGCGCTGGATTTCCTGTTCCAGCACCTCGAGGTCGTGCCCAAGCGCCAGACCCAGCTCGGCGAAGCGGGGAACGTCGATCGCGATACCGGCCCACTCCATATCGACCAGCACCGGCACCAGCGGCAGCTCGATGGTGTCGAGCAGGGGACGGAGCGCGGTGCGTTCCAGCTCCGGCTCGAACA
The DNA here is from genome assembly GCA_031367105.1 of Gemmatimonadota bacterium. Taxonomy (GTDB): domain Bacteria; phylum Gemmatimonadota; class Gemmatimonadetes; order Gemmatimonadales; family GWC2-71-9; genus Palsa-1233. The sequence goes on from JANLPG010000188.1 coordinate 16,615, forward strand.
ACAGCTGCAAGGCGAGCACCGTGGCACTGTCGGCCCCGCAGTAGGCCGCCGCCTTGCTGATGGGCACTTCGGCGAAGGGAATCTGTGCCTTCCCCTTGCCGGTAAGGTCACTGTACTGCGTCATCGAGACACCGAGGAATTCGAGCGCCAGAGCATCGATGCCGTGGGAGCGGCGGGACGGATCGAGCACGAACGACGCGAGCATCGAATCGTAGGCGATGCCGCCGACTTCAATGCCGGCGCGACGCATCACCTGCGTGTCATACTTGATATTGTGACCAGCCTTCGGCACCGCAGCGTCACGCAGCAGCGCGGCGATGGGCGCGCAGGCCGCTGCGGTGATGGCGGGAAGGTTCTGCCACTCCGCGGGGTCACTGGCATTCCCTTGCGCGTCGGTGGCGGCGTCGTTGCCGCCAAACAGATCCTTCGCCGGGGCGCGATGACCGAACGGCAGATACCAGACCTCGGTGGGTGAGGTCGCAAAGGAGAGTCCGATCAACTCGGCATTGTGTGGCTCGAGCGACGAGGTCTCCGTGTCGAAGGCCAGGAGCGGGGCCTGGCGCAGTCGCGCGGCGAGCGCCGGAAGTTCCGCCGGGTCGCGGACGATGGTGACCGCCAGCGCCGGGACCGGAGGACGCAATCCGGCGAGCGTGTCGGTGCCGCCCCCGCTTCCCGGAGCAGCCTCGACCGGCGTCATATTGCCATCGAGCTTCTCGACGCGTGCCATCAGCGAGGTGAATTCGAGTTCGTTGAAGACCCGGGCCAGCGCACTCTTGTCGGGGCGTTGTGCCACCACGGTGGCGAAGTCGAGCTCCACCGGGACATTGGTCTGGATGGTGACCAGGCGTTTGGAGAGCCGGGCGACGTCGTTGGAGATGAGCAGCGCTTCGCGCGCGCGTTTGCCGGGAATCTCGGCGGCACGCTCGAGCAGCGTCTCGATGTTCTCGTACTCGGTCAGCAGCTGGACCGCGCCCTTCTCGCCGATACCCTTCACCCCGGGAACGTTGTCGGACGAATCACCCACCAGCGCGAGGTAGTCGGTGACCTGATGCGGCGGAACGCCGAGCCGATCGGAGGCATTGCCCTCGTTGACCCAGATTTCTTCCACGCCGGCGGGGCCGCCGCGCCCGGGGTTGAGCAGGGCGACGTTGGGGCCGATGAGTTGGTAGAAATCCTTGTCGCCCGACACCATCACCGCCTGCAACCCCTCGGCCGCGGCTCGGAGTGCCAGGGTTCCGATCACGTCGTCGGCTTCGTAGCCCTGGACTTCGATGAGGGGAATCCGGAAGGCGGCGAGGAGTTCGCGCACCCGCTCCACCGCCGTGTCGAAGTCGGCCTGCAGCTCGTCGTCGAGTTTTTCGCGGGTCGACTTGTATTCGGGATACTCGAGCGTGCGGAAGGAATCGCCGGCGTCGTTCACCCAGACGAGGTAGTCGGGTCGGTACTTCTCGCGCAGCCGAAGCAGAAAGTTGGTCACGCCCCACGCCGCGGAGGTGTTCTCGCCCCGGGCGGTGCGCAGTGGCCGCGAGATCAAGGCGAAGAACGCCCGGTAGATGAAGGCGTAGCCATCGATCAGGAAGAGCTGGGGGGGATTGTGATTCGGCATTGGTCAAGAATAACGCGCGCGGTCGGCGCCGGGGTACCGACCGCGTGGAGCGGTGCGCGAGTGCTTCAGTTCCCCGTGCTGGGCTGCTGCGATTGAACCCGGACCCGGACTCGCTCGAAATCCGAGCGCGACTGTGGGGTGAGGCGGAACCGACCGAAGCCGGTGACATCCTGAAAGACGAGGACCAGGCGCAGGTCGTTGTAGGTCCAACGCAGGTAGCGACCCTGTTGCTGCAGCCCCTGATCGAGGACTTCATCGGCATCGCCGAGCGAGACGAAGACCTCGCCGCGGTCGGTGCGCCAGCCAGCGATTCCTTCGCCGACGAACCGCTGGTTGGCGAGCGACACCAGAGCGAAGTAGCGGTCGATGGCCTCATTCTCCGGCGTCTGCTGGTTGGGGTCGGTCGCCCGATAGAAATCCCGCCAGAGCGAGGCGCGGTCGCCCGCCTTCGCCTTTCGCATCACGTTGAGCCGATTGTCCTGCCCGAAGTAGCGCAGCAGCGAGATCAGGTCGTCGAAGTTGGTCACGACCCAGTTCTGTGAGAACGACACGACCGCTGAGTTGCGCTGCGCCGTGGCTCCGCTCCCCACGATGATCTCCAGCTGACCGAGCGGAGCGGAGTCCGGGGTGATGTGCACCGCCTGGCTCTCGATCTCCCGGACGCCAGTGAAGACCACGTCGGTATGGTAGATCACGCTGTCGCGCTCGTCGCGAACTTCCAGCGGGACACTGGTTCGGGTGCGGTAGCCGACCCCTTCCAGATAGACGAGGAGAGTGTCGCCACCGAAGGCAACCGAGCCGCGAGAGTTGAGCACCAGGGGGAGTGAATCGCTCCGGCGGCCGCGGCCGCGGACCTGGTAGGCCAGAATCGGCGCCGTCACCGACCCCGGCTGGAAGTGCGGCGCCACCACCTTCTGGGTCGCAGTGCCGATCTGGGTATTGCCGAAGTCCCGGACCCGCACCGTCAGCTGGTACTCTCCCGGCGCCACCAGCACTTCCTGTTGCAGCAGGATGCTTTCGTCGGTGCGCAGCGTCTCCTGAAAGGTGGCGACCCGGATCGTCTCGTCGCGTGCCAGGAGGATCGTGGGGACCCCGGGGCGGACCAGCTGGTACTCGACCCGGTATTTCGCTGCGTAGCCGGTACCCTCGCGCTGGAATGCGAATTCCCGGTTCGAGAGCGAGAGTCCGATGACGGCGAGGGTCGAGTCACCCCGACCGGGGACGAACGCCGCCGAGCCGACATAGAAGATCTGCGTCGGTGAGACGAAGCGGCCCAGCCTGGTGTACAGGGCGGCCGGATTGAACAGCTGAGTGAGCTGCTGTTCGGGGCTGGAGGCCGGTTTTTCACCGACTCGCTGCCAGGCGGTACAGCCGGCGAGGAGGGGGAGAATCGCCGTCACGACGAGGGCCGCACGGGGGCGGCGAGAGGATATCAGGCGCATATACCAGTATACGACGAGCGAACCGGCTCCGCTTGCGCTTGCCGGGCCGCTAGGACGGTCGGTACCTTAGGGGTAACCCCATGGCACAAGATCCCCTCGTTGGTCAAACGATCGCCGGCTACATCGTCCAGAAGGTGGTCGGTGAAGGCGGTACCGCTCAGGTGTACCTCGCCGAGCATCCGGATCGCGGCATTGTCGCGCTCAAGGTGCTCCGCCCGCGGCTTGCCACCGACCCGATCGCGGTCAAGCGCTTCCTGCGCGAGGCCGAGTTCGGCGCCCGGGTCGTGCATCCCAACGTGGTGCGCACCTATGACTTCGGCGAATCCGGTGGGGTGCAATACCTGGCCCTGGAGTGGGCCGCGGGAGAGCCGCTGGAGACCTTTCTCGGGCGCTCCGGCAAGATCAGCACGGCCGTGGCGGCCAATATGATTCAGCAGCTTGGCGCCGCCCTCACCGAGGCCCATCGCGCCGGAATCATCCACCGCGACTTGAAGCCGGCGAACATCATGTACGACCCGGCGACCCAGACGGCGCGACTGCTCGACTTCGGCATCGCCCGCGACGCCGAACTTCCCCAGGAAGAGCGGCTGACGCGCGCCGGATTCTTCGTCGGGACGCTGCAATACGTGGCACCGGAAGCGTTGTCGGGTGAGCTGGTGGGGGAGCAGGCCGACGTTTACTCGCTCGCGGTAATTGCTTACCAGCTGCTGACTGAAGTCACGCCGTTTCCCGGAAAGAATCCGCGCGAACTCTTCCAGCAACTGCTGACGCAGGACCCGATCCCGCTCAACCAGGCGGAGAAGGGGTTGAAGTTCTCGCCGCGGCTGGAAGAAGTGGTGATGAAGGGACTGTCCCGCGATCTCTCCAGGCGCTGGAAGACCATTCGCGACTTCACGGCCGCCTTCTGCGACGCCGCAACGGCGGAGCCGGAGAAGAAGGGATTCTTCGGCTCGCTCTTCGGCCGCAGTTGACGCGATGAGCGCCGATCACGCGGCGCTGGTGGCGCTGCTGGGCGAGCGCTCGGTTCGATCCGGAGATTTCACCCTCGCCTCCGGCGCCCGCTCCTCCTACTACATCGATTGTCGCCTCACCACGATGTCGGCGCGCGGCCAGATCCTCATCGGCCGCCTCGGCCTCGCGGCTGTGCGTGCAGCCGGGTGGCGGCCGCGCAGTGTCGGGGGCCTCACGATGGGCGCCGACCCGGTGAGCTACGCCATCGCGGCGGCGAGCGCCGGTGACGCGGTGCCGATCGACGCCTTCTCGGTACGCAAGGAAGCGAAGCAACACGGCACCGGGCGGCTGATCGAGGGCAACTTCGCGTCGGGTGATGCAGTGGTGGTGATCGAGGATGTCATCACCTCGGGCGGCTCGGCGCTCACTGCCGTCGCGGCGGTGCGCGTCGCCGGTGGGAGCGTCCTCGGCGTGCTGGCGGTCGTGGATCGCGAGGCGGGTGGGCGTGAGAAAATCGAAGCAGCCGGTATCCCGGTCGTAGCGCTGGTTTCAGCGAAAGAGCTCGGCCTCGTGTCATCCTGTGCGAAGCGAAGGATCTTCGGGATCACCCCCGCGAGAAGTCTGGTTGAGCGCGGTCGGGCGGCCCGAAGATCCTTCGACTGCGCTCGCCTGAGGCTCGCTTCGCTCAGGATGACACTCCGGCCCATCGCCCATCCATCACCCCTTCCCCGGCGCCAGCGGCTTGAACGTCCGCCACGTCTCCACGTGCGGCTTCACCATCCGGTCGAGAAATCGATCCAGCACCACACAGAACGGATAGCGCGAGCGGAACTCGCTCGGCGTGATGCCGAGGACGACGCGCAGGTGGCGACCGAAGGATTGGGGTGAGGCGTACTCGAGGCGGTAGGCAACATCGGCGATGGTGAGGTCGCCTTCGTCGAAGAGCTTGGCGGCGTGACAGAGTCGCACCGCGACGAGATGATCCTTCGGTGACGGCAGGCCGGCGCGCACAAAGCGGGACACGAACGTCGACGGCGTGATCGCGAGTCGCCGGGCCAGACCACGCACCGTGGTGGTTTCTGGCGCACTCCGGATCAGCTCTTCCCAGAAGCGACGCGACCCTCCCGACATCGGCCCAAGCGTCGTGAACACCGGCACCAGCAGCGCCTGGGCGCGCTCGGTCGGTGGTGTTCCGAGCACTTCGCGCAGACGTCTCCAGCCACTCGGATCGGTGACGTCGACCACCTGACGAACGCCCGTGGCACCCAGCCGGAGCAACGCCTCGGCGTCACCCGGCTCCCGCTGGGTCACCAGGGCAATGGTGGGGATGGCCGGGAAGGCACGGGCGAACTGCTCCAGGAGGGCGGGCGCCTCACCGGCGCAACGCCGGACCGAGACCAGGACGGCATCGACGGGCCGTTCGCGCACCACGCGAATGGCCTCGCGGACCGATTCGCGGTGCACCAGATCGAAACAGCCGCTCCCGGCGGCATCGACCCGGGAACGCTCCTGAGGATCCAGTACGGCGGCGATCGTGGGGGTGACAGGGGTCGGCATCGAACGGGCCTCGCAGTTGTGGTGGAGACCTCGTTACACCACCACCCTCAACCCGCGCAAAAACGCGCGACTGGCGGCCTCGCGAAACAGTGGCGCCAAATCGCGCGTACGCCTGTATCGGCACTATCTTGAGGGTACGGGTAGGACGTGATGATCGCGGTTCGGGGCAACCCGAATCGAGGAAAGTCCGAGCTCCACAGGGCAGATCGCCAGGTAACGCCTGGGCGCCGCAAGGCGACGGACAGGGCAACAGAGAGCAGACCGCCGATGGCCCGGAGCTGAGAAGCGAAGGGCACAGGCAAGGGTGAAACGGTGGGGTAAGAGCCCACCGCTCCTCGTGTAAGCGAGGGGGCACGGTAACCCCCGGTCGGAGCAAGGCCAAATAGGCGGCGAGGTGCGGCCCGCACCGTTAACAGCCGCGGGTAGGCTGCTCGAGGTGGTCGGCGACGACCATCCCAGATAGATGATCATCCGGCGCCGTGCAAGCGGCGCTGAACAGAACTCGGCTTACAGTCTTACCCGTGCCGCGCCGCCCCGATGGTGGCGCGGCGAAACAACCGAGGGACCCGCGAGGGCGGGCTCCCCACTTCTCAGAGGTATGCATGCTCGCAGGTCTCCTGGCGCTCGCGACATCGATCGGCGTCGTGACAACCCCGATCGCACCGCTACGCTACAAGATCGAAATGAAGACGTCGCAGGAAGTCGACTTGTCTGCGATGGGACAGGCGAAGATGAGCGGCGACGTCGCCCTCGTCGCGTTCGTCTCCGTCACGATGAGCGATTCCGCCACCGGTCAACTGGCCCACGTGCTGGTCGACTCGATGTCGCTCACGCCGGGCGGAACGATGGCGCAGGCGTTCGATGCCTCGATGGCGACCGGCGCCAAGGGTGGCTTCTTCCATCTGTATGTGGTCAACGGAAAAGTTCAGGGCACGCCGAAGCCCTCGGTCGAAGGGAACATCGCCCTCACCACGCTCGGTCAAGCGGTCGCCATCCTCTTTCCGGGCAATACCAAGGCCGGGATCAAGGCCGGTGACACGTACACCGACACTACCTCCGCTTCCACTACGAGCGAGCAGGGCACCAACAACACCTCGACCGTCACCAGCTGGACGGTGAAGGGAGCCCAGAGCAGCGCGATGGCGTTCGAGGGCACCACCCTCGGCAAGATGAGCGTGGATGGCGGCCCCAACGCCGTCAGCGGCACGACCAAGGGTGTGCGGGCGATGACCAGCACCGCCAAGGGCCCGGTTCAGGGGGCGAGCTTCACCAATAGCGCCGACCTCGCCGTGGTCCCTGCGGGGATGTCGGATGCCATTCCGGTCAAGATCGAGAGCTCGGTGGTCATCACCCTGCTGAACTGAACAGCCGCGCGCCGTAGTAACCTTTACGATATGCTGATCCGACCGCTGCGCCTCGCCGCCACCTTGCTGCCACTGCTCACCTTCGCGGCGTGCAGCAACTCGCCGCCGCCGCGACCGACGCCCGCGCCCCGGCCGAGCGGGCCAGCGGGCCGCGCCCTCGTCCTGCTGCGCAACAACTGGCGTGCCCTGGTGATCATGCAACGCCTGGATTCACTGGTGCTGACGCTTCCCGATGGCTCGCGCCAACTGCAGCGCATCGTCCGGTCGGCGCGGTTCACCATCGAGATCGGGGAAAACAACAGCTTCACCGCGACACTCGATTCACTGGCGATTCAACCAGCAGCGGCCGCCGCCGAGGTGCTCGGGACCCGTTGGACCGGAAAGGTCTCGGGTGCCGGTCGGATCGAGGGGCTGAGGATCTCCCGGGGCTCGCCACTCGGTGACGACCTCACCGCCACCGTCCGCAGCTTCCTCCCGCTGGTGCCGTTCAGCGGGATGCCGGTGGGGCGCAGCTGGAAAGACACCACCTCGGGCTCGGTTCAGGTCGAGGTGTTCCGGGCCAGCGAACAGCGCACCCGAACCTGGACGGCTCAGGAGCGGACCGAACGAAACGGCCTTCCGGTCTACCCCGTCCGCGTCAAGGAAGAGTTCGAGCAGTTCGGGAAGGGGTCGCAGTCAGGGCGTGAAATGACGATGACCGCACAGGGTAGTCGCACAGGAAACTACTATATGACGGTTGATGGCCGAGTCGATGCGGCGGTGCTGCAGGACTCGATCGCCCAGTTCATCACCATCCCCGCCTCCAAGCAGACCATCCCGACGATGCGCTACAGCCGGACCACGCTCCGCTTCTCCACTTCGCTGCGTGGCGACCGACCCTAGCCCTCGTTCCCCGGGTCGGAAGCTGCTCCTCGGCGCCGTGGCGGCGGCGGGACTCCTGCTGCTCTGGCTCTTCGCGGTCTGGCCCCCTCCGGTCTGGTACGCGGCGCACTTTCCGCGCGAAACCGCGTTCATGGCGATGCGCCGCGACGCCGATCCGACCGCGGCAGAGCAGCGGCGCTATGACCCGATACCGCTTGCCGATATCGCACCGGTGATCCGCCGCGCCGTGATGATCGGCGAAGACAACCGCTTCTACGAGCACGGTGGCTTCGACCTGGTGGAGCTGCGCAAGGCGGTGG
>JANLPG010000138.1:0-3075 GCA_031367105.1 Gemmatimonadota bacterium
GACTTGTCGGTGTCGAACACCTGCACCCCACCGGCAGGCAACGGCAGGTCGCCGAAGACCGTAGCCAGCTTTCGATCCAGCTTGTACGCCACCGACACCGGCACCTCCTGCTCGTCCTCTGCCTGACCGAAGCCACCCCAGTAGGGCATCGCGCCGGTGACGGTGAAGCGCCGCTCCGCCTTGGCCGCCGCAGGCTCGAACAATGGCATCACCAGCTGGGTGCCCGGGGTGAAGGAGATCCGGCCGGGAAGGGTATAGAGTCGCGCCTCGCCCACTGCTTCTTCCGTCGGGTTGGCACCAGCCTTGTCCATCGACTGGGCCCGCGCCGCCATCTCGTAGACCGGACGCGGTCCCGGAGCCATCGGCGGTGCGCCGATATCGCCGGCGAGCAGTTGTACCTCGGCATCGCTGAAGTCGAGCGCGCCGGTATTGATCGTCGCGGCGCCCTCCACCCGTCCCGCACCACCGAGATAGAGGCGATAGCTGGCGCCCCAATTGGCGCCACTGGTGGCATACATCACCTTCACACCCTGGCGTGCCCGGTCGCTCCGGAAGGTGATATCGGCGCTCGGTCCAGTCGGTACCTTCTCCTGGGGCCAGATCACCTGACCTGGGCGACCGAAGACGATGCCGACAGCCGGCAACTCCCAGCGCTCGGGATCCATCGAGACCAATGTCGCCGGAAATGACGCCTCCGTCCCGCGCCGGAGCGTGAACCGCTGTCCGAGATTCCGGCGCAGCAGTGCGTCTTCGCTCCACGCCGGGTCGAACGCCAGGCGCTGGAGCGTCACGCCGGGTTCGAGTACGGCAAAATCGGCCGGCGACATCGCCCCGAGCGCGATTGGCAGCGTCGTGATGCCGGCCGAGAGGGCGATCGGCAGGGTGCGACGCACCAGCACACGGCCGGAGGAGAAGAGCGTCAGCGACGTCTCCTGCGCGGCCAGCGGCGGGGCGAGGAGTACCAAAGCAGCGAGGGCAGTCAGGCGAGTGTTCACGGCAACGCCTCCAGGGCGATCGGGCCCGCGATCTTGCGGACCAGCACATAAGTGAGTGGCACGCTCAGGGCGGCATACCATCGGCCCGTAGGAGACGAGGGAAGCGTCAGGAGCACCCACGCCCCCACCAGCAGCGTCGAGGTCAGCGAGGCGATCCGTCCGATCCGGTCGGCTTTCGCCTTGCGACGGGCAAAGCAGCTCGGGCAGCGTTCCCCGAAATCGATCTCGGGGACGAACTCGCCGCATTCGACGCAGGGGACTTCACGCCACCCGGTAGGCGACGGCATCACCGAATTCCTGGGTGGAGGCTGTCCCGCCGATGTCACGGGTGCGCACCCGGTCGGCCACGATCGTTGCGACGATGGCACGGCGAACCCGCTCGGCGGCGCCGGTTTCACCAATGTGATCGAGCAACATCGCCGCGGCGAGAATCAGCGCCGAAGGGTTGGCTATGCCTTGCCCGGCAATGTCGGGTGCGGAGCCGTGGACCGCTTCGAAGATCGCGGCGTGGGCACCGATGTTTCCACCGGGGGCGAGACCGAGCCCGCCCACCAGACCGGAGATTTCGTCGCTGAGGATATCGCCGAAGAGATTGGTGGTCACGATCACGTCGAACTGTTCCGGTTTCATCACCAGTTGCATCGCGCAGTTGTCGATGATCAACTCGTTCATCAGCACGCGCCCTTCGTACTCCTTGGCGACTTCGCGGCCAACCTGCAGGAAGAGGCCCGAGGTGTATTTCAGGATATTTGCCTTGTGGACCAGCGAGACTTTTTTTCGGCCGTGCGAGAGCGCATACTCGAAGGCGTAGCGAATCACCCGTTCCGATGCCGTGCGGGTCACCACCGCCACCGACTCTGCCCGTCCGTGGGGATCGCCGTCGACCTCGACCCAGCGCTCCTCGCCGATATAGAGCCCCTGCAGGTTCTCGCGCACCAGCACGATGTCGACCTGCTCGAAGCGTCCGCCAGGGATGATCACCTTCGCTGGGCGCACGTTCGCGAACAACTCGAATTCCTTTCGAAGCGCCACATTGACGGAGCGGAATCCTTCGCCAACCGGCGTGGTGAGGGGTCCCTTGAGGGCGAGGCGAGTGCGCCGGATGCTCGCGAGTGTCGCGGGCGGGAGCGGATCACCAGTCGCCGCAACTGCCGCCATTCCACCGATCTGACGATCCCAGGTGAAGTCGAGTCCGGTGGCGGCGAGCACGTTGAGCGTCGCCGCGGCGATCTCGGGGCCGATGCCATCACCGGGGATCAGCGTGACGTCGTAGGCCATACTCAGTGATTGTCGGGAAGGATATGAGCGATCGCCGCCGTGAGGGCGTCTGCCGCCGTGACCCCGTTGCCAACCGGATGGCTGCGGAAGAGAATCGCTCCATTGCGCGAGTCCACCAGCAGCAGTGTCAGTTCCACCCGCGCACCCTCAGGCGCCGGCACGAAGCGCACCGCCGCTGGCACGAAGACGTCGCGTCCATCTGTCATCGCGCTCAACGCGCGCAGGTACGAGCGCAGTGGGTCGGGCACCCGGGTGAAGCGATCGTTCCGCAGCATCGCCTGACCCATTCGGTCGGGATCGGTGAGCATCCCCGGCGCCCGCTTGGTGAGCCGACGCAGTTCGGCGGGGAGCACCCAGGTCACCTCAGGGCCCCGCAACTGGAGGGTCGCCCCGACGATCGAATCGGCCCAGGCCAGCCGGGCGCGACCGTCGGCCGGGAGCCCCGCCGGGGAGACCGAGTCGCTCAACAGGAAGGTGACCGGGAGGACCGGGATCGCCTGACCCGCCAGCGGCCCCAGCAGCAGGGACGGCGGCGGCGGGGGTTGCTTCGCCGGCTTGGCTTGCTGAGCGGTCGCGGCACAGGCGCCGCTGAGGAGCGCGAAAGTGCTCAGGGCCACGAGCAGGGCGAGCTGACCGATAACCGAACGGTGGGTTTTCACGCCCGAAAGCTATTCGAGCGACTGTCCCCCGTCCACGACGATCGTCTGCCCGGTAATGTGCCGTGCCGCATCGGAACAGAGGAAAGTGATCACATTTGCGACATCTTCCGGCTCCGCCAGCCGCCCGAGGACGGAGCGCTTGC
>JANLPG010000062.1:0-1639 GCA_031367105.1 Gemmatimonadota bacterium
CGCTATCGCACCAGGAGCGAGACGGCGATCGTGGGAGAATCACTCGCCGGACTCTTCATTGTCGAAACCTTCCTGAACGAGCCGACGCTCTTCCGACGCTATATCGCCCTCAGTCCGAGCGTCTGGTGGAACCGGGAGGCGCTGCTGGCCGACGCTGCGGCGCGCCTGCGCACTGGCGCGATGCGAGGGCGAACGCTCTACCTCTCGGCCGCGAATGAGGAAGGGATCGCGCCGGGAACGGCGAAGCTCGCGGCGATCCTGCAACGCTCGGCGCCTGCCGGATTGACCTGGTACTATGCGCCCAGGCCCGATCTTCAGCACAACACGATTTACCTGGGGCAGGGACCGACTGCATTGCTCAGAGCACTGCGGTAGCTTGCTCGCGGGCGGCGGACCTCAAGCTCGCCGCCTTCATCGAGCGTACCGGCGCGGGTGAGGGCTAGCTGCTCTGCCCGGGCGGGCGACGCTGGATCGCGGATCTCGCCTGCTGGATACGATTCGCGAACCAGGTGGGCGACTCACCGGTGTGACGTACTGGCAGCACGAAGGCCGGATCATCCGGTTGGGCCGTCTGCCCCAGCGGTGGTTCATCGACCATCAGATCGCCGCCGTGACTCTCCACTTGCAGCTCGAATTCTTCGACAGACTCGAGGATCAGGCCGAGTTCGGCGAGGGTGTCGGTACTGTGCAGGGTGATGCCGCGCGAGCGGAGGCGGGCACGAAAGCCGTCAGCCACGCGGTCGCGTTCGGCGATGGCGGGGTCGGTCGAGGTACTTGCCGGCCTGGTCATAGTGAGCTCCTGCGTCTGGCAGTTGGGGGGTGGTTCGATCTCGGCACGCTGGTATCACTGTGGCGACGACCCACGGGGTGGGGAACCGCACAACATCCGAAGCCGAACCGATCAGCTACCGCTCGGAGGCGGCCACCCTGGCGCGGATGACCTCAGAGCCCGGGGAGCTCCGACGGGCAACATTCCCCGTCGCCCGCCTGGACCGGCGGGCAGGGGACCGAGCCATAGGAGCAGAATACGCAACAATGCCCCGGTTTCGGCTGCAGTCGGCGTTGGCATCCGGCACAACTGTGAAAGAAGACGCAGGCGTCGGTCGGCATCGTCAACGATTCGGCGTGGCCGCAGTTCGGGCACGTCAGGATGGAAGTGAGTTTCACCCCGTGAAGGTAACTTGCAGTCCGCCTCATCCGGTCCTTCCAGGAGTGTACTGAATGCCCACGCTGATCCAGCGGGTGACCTGCTGTTGCTGCGCCGTATTCGTCCTCTTCGCGGCAGCGTCGGTCAGTGCCCAGTCGCGTGCAACGGACTCTACCGCCGTGGTTGCGACCATCCGGGCCTTCCACGACGCTCTGGGACGGGGGGACTCGGCCGCAGTGCTCCGCCTGCTCGCACCCGATGCCGTCATTCTGGAGAGCGGCGACCGGGAAAGTCGAGAGGAATATCGCGCGCACCATCTCCCCGCCGACATCCAGTTCGCTCGGGCCGTGCCGAGCGAGCGGAGCGCGGTGCAAGTCACGGTCCTGCAGGGCGTGGCGTGGGGCAGCTCGACCAGCGTGACGCAGGGAAACTTCCGGGATCGAGCGATCAATTCAGCTGGCGCAGAATTGATGGTGCTGTCGCGTGCAGGCG
>JANLPG010000074.1:0-1756 GCA_031367105.1 Gemmatimonadota bacterium
CGTCGATCGCGTGGACGCCACCGTTTCCGAGCAGGCCGGCGAGATGGAGCGTCCCGCCGTTCTTCCGGAGCTGGTCGGCGAGTTGGCTGAGGGCAGGGAGCTTGGCGAACTCCCCCGACGCAATGCTCGCGTTGATCCGGACGAGATCCTGCGGCACCACCCGGCCCGCACCGAGGTTGAGATGGCCGACCTCCGAATTGCCCATCTGACCCTCGGGGAGCCCGACCCGCAATCCGCTCGCCTCCAGCAGGGTCCGCGGGGCGTGCGCCACCAGCCGGTCCCAGGTCGGGGTGTTGGCCAGGGCGATCGCGTTCCCCTCGCGTGCCTCACGCCAGCCCCAGCCATCGAGGACGGCCAGGATCACGGGTGAGGAAGATCGGGATGGGGCCACGCACGCTCCGGAGAGAGGCCAGTTGCGACGTGTCAAACTAGCCGCGCCCCCGCAGAGGGGCCAATCGGCGCGGCCGGTGGTAGACTTTGCCGCAGACCCCCACCCCAGGCTCTTTGGAGACGCTCGATGCCCCGCTCCCGCAGCGCCCGGTTGCTTGCCCTGGCCCTCGCGTCAGGCGCACTCGCTCCCGTCACCGCAGGAGCCCAGGCGATCCCGTATCGCCTCGGCCGCTGGAATCCCGACTCCCTCGGTAACCAGCGGGTCGTACTGCAGGTGGACTCCACCCCCGACCTCTCGGCGGTGCGGGCGAACATCCCCTGGCGCCGGCACGATGCGGCACCGGAGCAGAAGCAGCTGATCATTACCGATGCCCTCGGCAACCGGGTGACGCAGCTGCTGCCGTTCTCGATCCGGGCCGACTCCGCCGACATCGCCTTCCTCCCCCGGGCGGGGGTCGGACGCTACTACCTCTACTACCTCCCGTATGTCGGGTCGGTGCGCTCGAACTATCCGAAGATCTCCTACCCCGGCCCCGATACCGTCGTCGACGCGCAGTGGGCTCGCGACGCCCGCGGTCGCCGCGACCGACTCCCGCTCGCGCAGGTGATTGCGTTCGAATCTGCCGATTCGATGTCGCTGCTCTGGCCAATGGAGGTGACGGCGACTCCCGCCGAAGTCGCGGCGCGGCAACGGACGGCTGGCCCGGCTCCGTTCGTGATCTTTCCCGAGGATCGCACCCGCGCGATCAAGATGACCGATGCGCTCCCGCAGCGGTGGATCGGAGCCGGCGCTCCGACCGCGCTGACCGGAACGGCGGAGCGTGATGAGTACTTCGCGTTCCAGTTCGGTGTCTGGGCGCTCACCTCGCTCGACTCGGTGCAGGCACAGTTTTCGTCGCTACGCGGCCCGGCGGGTCACACCATCAGCGCCAGCGCCTTCAATTGCATCACCACCGATGGCCGCGACTGGATCGGGCGGCCCTTTCACCGCCGCGTCCAGATTGGGGCCGGCAAGGTCGGCACACTCTGGTGTGGAGTGATGGTCCCGCGGAGTGCCCGCGCTGGCAACTATCGCGGGACTGCCAACGTGCTCGCGGCGGGCGGGCGCCGCGTAGCCGTGCCGGTGCAATTCGAGGTGACGCCCACACTCGCAATTCGCCACGGTGACGACGAACCGTGGCGACTCTCGCGCCTGCGCTGGCTCGACTCCAGGCTCGCCGCCACGGGCGCACCGCCGCCGCCGTACGTTGCGGTGGGGGGATCGGCAGCCACCGGCTTCACCGTACTCGGCCGTCGCATCACCCTCGGGATGAACGGCCTCCCACGGCAGATCACGTCCTACTTCGATCCCGCGATGACCGCGCTC
>JANLPG010000147.1:0-14006 GCA_031367105.1 Gemmatimonadota bacterium
GGACGATGGCGATGGGGGGAACAGCTATCTTCGGCGTGGCTCCGCTCTGCGCAGCGGCAGCTTCCGTCGGGGCCCGTTTCATCGAAAATCGCTCCGCTGCTTTACCAGCACGGCGCGGGCGCCGGCCGCCGGGGGGGGGGGAGAGCCCGCTTGCTCCACCGCTATCCCCCCGATATCGGGAGGGAGGGAGGAGAGGGAGGGAGGGATGCCCGGATGGACTAGTCCAAAATGTATACCACAGGACTATAAGGCGCCATAGCTACCGCCGGTTTGGGGGGAGGAGGCCCACCCCCGCCCTGAGGGCGCTGGCGGCCGCTCCGGTGAGGCGGATCGGAGCACCCCTCAGCCCGCGCTCCGGCGCCGGGCGATGAAGTGCCAGAGGATGGACACGACGGCCACGATGAGCAGCAGATGAATCAGTGCTCCAGCCACGTGGAAGACGATGAAGCCGAGCAGCCAGGCCAGCACCAGAATGACGGCCAACGCGAAGAACATCAGTTTCTCCCAGGGCGCGGAACAGTGCGACTCGGGAAAGTTCCCCCGGGCCAGGTACTGACACAATCGACCGAGAGGACGGTTCTCGGTCGAATTCAGGCACAGCGCGATCGTTGTTCAGGTTCGCTATTCGTCTGTGCGGGGGCTATTGTGCCGGTCACTCGATCGCCAGACTCGATCCCAGAGCTACGCGAGCCTTCTCAAGGCAGACAATGGTACGGCTCCGGGTCTACGAAATCATGAAGGTCCGGAAGATCTCGGCCTCTGCGCTCAGTCGGGGTGCCAACCTCAGCTACCCCACAGCGCACCGGCTCTCCCAGGCTGGTGGAACATTTGGGCGATTGCACGCCGAGACGCTTGATGCCCTCTGCCTCTTCTTCGATGTGCAACCAGGGAAGCTGATCGAGTGGGTGCGGGAGGCCGAACTGGTTCCGGGCTCGACATTCTTCGAATAACCACCGAAAAACCCTCTCGCTACCGCGGCCGCAACGGGCGGTTTCTTTTGCCTGCCGATCAATGGTCGGATCGGCGATTGAACCGATGGGACGGCGCGGTACAGCACCCGGCTCGTGGTCGTCCTCGGCCATTCGCGGTGTGGGGCACTGCTTGCGACCGACGTCCGGCACGGCTCCGAGCTTCTCGAGTAGCTGATTGGGGAGGAGCGACGCCTCGTGGTGGGGGCGGAGTACTTCCTCGAGAGCGGTGTGGTGGAGTTCTTCGAAGGCGTCTCCTGAGGTGCCACGGGGGGCCATCACTCGCGGTGTTCGGCACCGATCACGGCACAGCCGACTGACCGTTCCTGCGGAAGGGGGTCGCTGCCGCCGTTGACGGATGCGTCCCCGAGTCCTCGAGGTACCCGATGTACAGGCCGCTGATTGTTGCAGTGCTCCTCATTGCCACCGCTGCGTGCGACAAGCCGGCAGTACCGCCTACCGCCCCACCCCGAGTCGTTCCGCGCTCCAGCACACCACAGGCGTCGCCCTCGGCGATCTCGCACGGCGAGGCCGCCATCGGCACCGCGATGACCGCACCGGATCGCGCTGCCGATGCCCCTCCTGCCGGCGGCGGACGTCATCGCATCATCCGCCTGGTCACGGCGCACGTGCACCACGAGATCGCGACTGGCGTGGTCTATGATGCGTGGACATTCGACTCAATCGTCCCGGGCCCGACGATCCGGCTCACCGTTGGCGATACGGTGGATGTGACATTGGTGAATACCGCACCGATTCCCCATTCGATCGATTTCCACGCGGCCGAGATCGCACCGGATCGCGCCTATCACAACGTGATGCCGCACGACAGCATCCAGTTCCGGTTCGTGCCGCGAGTACCCGGTGCGTTTATGTACCACTGCGGGACTGCTCCGGTGGCGAGCCACATCGCCAACGGGATGTATGGCGCCCTCATCGTCGACCCGAGGCTGCCCCGGACTCCAGCTCAGGAATTCGTGCTGGTGCAGAGCGAGTTCTATCTGGGAGTGGCGAGTGGCGCGGACTCGCTTCGAGGAATGAACTGGGACAAGGTTCTCAACGCTGCACCGGATTACGTGGTCTTCAACGGCGTGGCTTCGCGGTATGCCACCCATCCGATTCCGGTGGGTGTGGCCAGGCCGATACGGCTTTTCGTCGTCAACGCCGGCCCCAATCGTGCCAGTTCATTCCACGTCGTGGGTGGAATCTTTGACCGGATCTTCGCGGACGGCTTCGGACGGCCCTTCGACGGGATGCAGACCTGGAATGTGCCGGTGGGCGGTGGGGCGGTGTTCGAGTTCAAGCTGGCCGAGGCGGGGCTCTATCCCTTCGTGAGCCACGCATTTGCCGATGCGACCAAGGGGGCGGTTGGGGTGTTTCGCGCGGGGGAGCCGGCAGCCGCCGCGGCGATGATCCACTGAAGAGGGCGCTGGCCTGAACTGGGAGGGACTACTCCGAAGGATGTAGCCCGCTTGGTGAACTTCGGGCCGCTCGCGTGTCTGCCCGAGGGACTAAGCCGTCCTTTCCCGAAACAGAGCACCCCGACTTACCTAGTAGCGGCGGATCCATGGGATTCTTCAAGCAGTTGATTGACGTCCTCACACTCGGTTCGGACAAACCCCTTCGTCGGCTGCTGGCGTATTACCTGATCCTTGGCGCGGTGGTTCTCGCGCTCTTCTATTTTGTGCCCAGCGCCGGTCACCTGATCAAGGGTGACCACATCAGGACACTGACCTCCAACGCACAGCTGCTGGAAGACGGGCTCTCGGGCGCGAAAGAGAAGGCGGCTGACGTGCCGACGGAGTCTGGACTCGACCTGGCGCTGACCACGGTCGTCGTGATGCTCAGTACCCTTGCCCTGATGTTGCCGGTGAGCTGGGTCTTCATGTCGGCGCGCCGGACCCGGGACGCCGATCAGGGGGTGGTCCAGACGCTGATCATCCTGCCGCTGGTCGTGGCCGGAATCGTGCTGGTGGTACGGACTTCGCTTGCGCTGGCCTTCTCCCTCGGCGGCATCGTCGCCGGGCTGCGCTTCCGAACGACGATGCAGGACGTTCGCGACATTGTCTACATCTTCCTCGGCATCGGGGTGGGGCTGGCGGCCGGGGTGCAGTCGCTGATCGTGGCAGCGGTGTTGTCGATCATCTTCAATTTTGCCATCCTGTTGATCTGGCGCTACGACTTCGGCCGGAATGTGCTGGAGCCGACCGCCAACGCGCAGTGGGCCGAGCCGCTGAGCGACCTGGCCCAGCGCGACATTGACCGCGCCGTGCCGGACCGCGAGCTGGTGCTCGCGCTCTCGCCGAAGAAGGCGGCAGTGCTGGCCAAGCGCTTCGACCGGGTCAGCAAGATTCTCGGTCCGACCCAGAAGAAGCCACGCTTCAACTCGGTCCTGGCCGTCACCACCGAGGCCGTGGGCGAGGCACAGGCCCGCATCGAGCTCGTGCTCGACCAACTGGCCCGTCGCTGGCGACTGGACCAAGTGATCACGACGGAAGGAAAGCCGGCGGCACTCTACTACCTGGTTGGTGTCCGCAAGAGCGTCTCCCGCGATCGCTTCCTCACCGCGATCCGCGAGAGCGCTGGGAACACCATTCTCACCGCTGAGCTGGAACTGGGCGACGCCGCGTCTCAGGAGAAGCAGGCCGCCAAGTGATCCGGTTACCGCTCTGGGGATTGCTGCTGGCCGCCATTGGGCCGCTCTCAGCCTGTGCCAAGTCGGATGCCGCGAGCCGGGCCGTGGCCGACAGCGCACTGCTCGGTGCCCGGGAGGCTCGGCTCAAGCAGCTGCTCAGCAACAGCGACACCATCGGCCCCGACCAGCCGATCGCCCTCTGGAAGCTGCCGGATCATCTCAAGGAGATCTCGGGTCTCGCGTTGACGGCCGATGGCCGGCTGCTGACGCACGGCGATGAGCACGGCACCGTGTTCGAGATCGACTACCGCCGCGGTGAGGTGGTCAAGTCGTTCACCGTCGGGTCGCCACGCATCCGCGGCGACTTCGAAGCGATCACGATCGTACGCGACAGCGTGCTGCTCCTCGCCAGCGATGGTGTGCTGTACAGCTTCAAGGAGGGAGCCGACAAGTCGGTAGTTCCCTTTGCGAAGCGCGATACGGGACTTGGCAAACAATGCGAATTCGAAGGGATGACCTTCGATTCGCTCACCAATATGTTGCTGCTGGCGTGCAAACACGTGCGCGACAAGGAGCTGAAAGGGAATGTGGTCATCTTCCGATTGCCGATGGGCGCCGACCGCGACGGAAAGGAACCGCCCCCGTCGCCACTGCTCATTCCCTTCGACCAGGTGATCGGTTCCAACGACTGGACAGATCTCCGACCGTCCGACATTGCCATCGATCCGGTCAGCGGCAACTACGTGCTGGTCGCCTCGATCGAGAAGGCGCTCTTCGCTGTCACCCCGGCTGGGGAGGTCGTGTTTTCCCGGCCGTTGCCGAAAGATCACGATCAGGCCGAAGGGATCGCGATTACTCGCGACCATCTGTTGATCATCAGCGACGAGGCCAAGACCGGCCCGGCTCGCATCACTCTGTACCGGTGGCCGTGATGTCTCGAGTCGCGCTTTCCCTCTCCGCAACCTGCTCCGCGGGTCTCCTGCTGCTCCTCGCTCCTGGGCGCGCTCCGGCGCAGCAGCCGGTGCCCAGTGCCAGCACCAGGGACAGTGTCACCGTGGAAGCCGGTTCGCATTACAACTCCAGCGGACTGCACCACTTCTTCTTCGGCGGCACCTACCGACAGCTCTGGACCACGCCGATCCGGGTACCGGTACTGGATTTGCAACACTTCGCCGGAGGATTGACGCCCGACAAGGCTGGCGGCGGCCAACAGACCAAGTCGTTGCGCTTCACATCGAAGGATGGTGCCGAATACATCTTCCGGTCGGTGGACAAGGATCACGTCGCGGTGCCGGAGGCGTTGAAGGATGTCGGCGTCGCTCGCCGCACCGCCCGCGACCAGATCAGCAACAGCCACCCGGCAGCCAACATCGCGGTTCCGCCGCTGCTGGAAGCGGCAGGGGTCCTGCACGATACGCCGATCCTGGTGGTGATGCCCGATGACCCGCAGCTTGGCAAGTTCCGGAAGGAGTTCGCGCACCGGCTCGGCGGGATCTCGCGCTACCCGAGAAAGGTCGAAGTCGATGCCTACGGATTTTCGGGAGCCGTGGACATCATCGATAGCGACACGCTGCTGCAGCGGCTGAATCGCGATCCGGCGGAACGGGTTGATGTGCCCGCCTTCCTCGCCGCCCGCCTGATGGATATGCTGGTGAACAACTGGGACCGTCACCCCGGTCAGTGGAAATGGGCGCGGGCAGAAGCGGCACCCGGAAGTGCGTGGGAGCCTATCTCCCGGGACTATGACAAGGCGTTCATCTCGGTCGAAGGGTTGCTGCCGAGTATCTCCCGACTGATGTCGGCGAACCTGATGACGTTTGACAGCAGTTACCCGGCGATGCGCGGCCTGACGTGGAATAGCCTGCAGTTGGACCGCCGGCTGCTCAACGGACTGTCGAAGCAGGTCTGGGACTCGGTTGCGGTCGCGACCGCGCGGCGGATCACCGATGGCGTGATCGACGCGTCGGTCCACGCGATGCCGGCGGAGTATCGCGCGTCGATGCCTGTCCTGATTGCGAAACTCCGCGTGCGGCGCGATTCGCTGCCACAAATCGCCGACCGCTTTTATCACTATTTGGCCGGTGTGGTCGACATCCACGCGACCGATGCCAGCGACCGGGCAACGATCACTCCGATCGATGACCGCTACGTCGAGTTGCGCATTACTGACGGCTCGGGGGGAACGTCGTTCTTCCGCCGTTTCGATGCCAGGGAAACCACGGCGATCCGGCTCTACCTGCACGGTGCCGGGGACGATGCGCTGGTCCGCGGTTCCGCCCGGAGCAGTATTCCGATCCGGATCATCGGCGGCAATGGCACGAACCAGCTGCTCGACTCGGCTGTGGTCGGGGGCCGCCACCACACCGTGCCGCTGTACGATGTCGGGACAGTCTCGGGGGTGAGCTACGGCGTCGATACGCTCTGGAATCGGCGCCCGCTGGTTTACCGGGCCGGCGGACCGGTGGTGGCGGGGAAAGACTACGGGAGTCGTACCTCCCCGACGATCGGTCTCTCGTTGAATCGCGACCTGGGCGTCACGCCGCGGCTGGGGATGGCGTGGACTCATTATGGCTTCCGCAAGGAACCGTATGCCAGCCGCGTCACCCTCGAGGGGCGGTATTCGCTGAAGGTACACGGCGCACTGGTCGCGCTCGGCTACGATCGGCGTCGAGAGAGTTCCGCACTTCATTGGACCGGCCTCGCTCAGATGTCGCAACTGGAGTTGGTGAACTACCACGGACTCGGCAACAGCTCGCCGCAGACTGAGGGGCGCCGGGCGGGGGTGTCGGCGCCGCGCAACGACTTCTACGCCGTCAGCCAGCGGCAATGGCTGCTCCGACCGGCCGTCGCGCTGGGGCTGAGCCAGTCGACGGAACTCTCCTTCGGACCGGTGCTGCAGTATGCCGTCACCGACAGCACGCCCGGGCGATTCGTCTCGGCCACCCGCCCCTACGGCTTCAGTCATTTCGGGGAGGCCGGTGTGCGGCTGGCGCTGTTGCACGACAACCGGGTCCCCAAGCGCCACGCCAGGCGTGGCACCGTGCTGGATCTCAGCGCGAACTACTTTCCGGCGGTCTGGGATGTCCAGAGTGCCTTCGGGAGCGTCAGCGCCTTGGCTGCGGTCTACGTCACCCTCCCGCTCCCGCTCCATCCGTATCTCGGGCTGCGGGCCGGAGGAAAGAAGGTCTTCGGAAACTTCCCCTTTCAGGAAGCGGCGTTTCTTGGCGGACGCAACGACATCCGGACCCTCGACCTGCAGCGGTATGCCGGTGACGCCTCACTCTATGGCACCGCAGAATTGCGCGTTCCGGTGGCGAAGTTCACGCTGCTGTTGCCGCTGAACGTCGGCCTGCTCGCCACCGAGGACATCGGTCGCGTGTACGTGAAGGGTGTGTCCCCCTTCGGATGGCACAACGCCTTTGGTGCAGGATTCTGGGTGGGATTTCAAGAACTTACGCTCGACATCCGGGTGATGCGGGCCAACGAATCCGGCCACGCCGGAGTCATCGCACTGCGCTACGCGCCGTGAAGAGAGAAGCTATGAGACTTCGATTGCTCGCCGTCATCGTCGTGGTTCCCCTGACGGCCTTTTCGTGCAAGATCCCGGTGCAGATCACCCCGGCAGCCGCGACAGCCACGGCTGCGCAGGTCGCGCTGACCGGCGCTTCCGTGATGATCGGCGTTGGTGATATCGCCGTCTGTGGCACCGAGGGCGATGAACAGACGGCCAAGCTGGTCGACAGCGTGCTCAAGGCCGACAGTGTTGCCAAGGTCTCCGATGAGGTGTTCACGTTGGGCGACAATGCCTACCCCGACGGATCGGCCGCCAACTTTGCGCTCTGCTTCGCGCCGTCGTGGGGCGATTCCGCCAAAAGGATTCTCAAGAAGATCCATCCGACGCCCGGAAATCACGAGCATCAGAGCGTGGGCGCGGCGCCCTACTACCAGTATTTCGGGAGCAAGGCCGGATCACCGAAGAAGGGGTATTACAGTTACGACGCGGGGGCCTGGCACGTGATCGTCGTGAACGGAGAGATTGCCATCAACAGCACCTTCTCCGACGTCGATCGCAAGGCGCAGGAAGACTGGCTGCGGAGCGAGCTCAAGGGTCCCCAGAAGCTCTGCTCGATGGCATACTGGCACCAGCCGCTCTTCAGTTCCGGATGGCACGGCGACTCTCCGGCGGTGCGCCCGATCTGGCAGATCCTGCAGGACGGTGGCGTCGACCTCATCCTCAACGGGCACGATCACGACTACGAGCGGTTCTATCCGCAGAATGCCTTCGGCATCATCGACTCGACCAAGGGAATGATCGAGTATGTCGTCGGTACCGGCGGCGGCGACTTGCGCGGGTTCCGGAACAACCCCTCCCCGGCGAGCGCCGCCCGGGTCCAGGGCTACTTCGGCGTCCTCAAGTTGACGCTGGGGAAAGGGGAGTTCCGGGCAGCATTCCTCGATGTCAACGGCAGGGTGTGGGATCCGAGTGGTGGCAAGTGCCACCAGGACTCCACTGCGACTGCCGTCAAGTAGTCGGAACCGGCCTTCCATCCGGCGAACCGAAGCGTTCTCTGTGGATTTCCCTGTTGTGAGAGGTGCACCATGCTGACTGGAATGATTGCCTTGCTGCTTATGGCACAGACGCCGACACCGACCCCGACTCCCACGCCGGCACCAACACCGACCGTGACGGTCGGTCCGCCAATCAGCCCGGTTCCCCACGCGCCCGTGGTGAAGCGGAGCGGCGATGCCACCGTGCTTGGCGCCATCGGCGCGGCGGATGCGAATGCGATCGAAGTCTCGAAGCTCGCGACCACCAAGGCGAGTGACGGGGCGGTCAAAGCCTACGCCGCGATGATGCTGCGGGATCACGAGAAGTCGTTGACGGCGGGTGCGCACCTGGCGAAGGAGCTGCATATCACCCGGCTGCTTCCCAATGACTCGGCGATGGCGCGGATGCAGAAGCAGACGATGATCGATCTCAACCTGCTGACCGGCGCGGGGTTTGACCAGGCGTTCGTCCGCTACACCGTCGGGGCGCACAAGGCGCTACTCGCCAAGGATCGGAGCAAGCTCCAGTACGAGATGGCACGTCGACGGGTCAAGGAGTTCTTGCGCAACCGGCAGCCGGTGCTCGAGATG
Organism: Gemmatimonadota bacterium; assembly: GCA_031367105.1. Lineage (GTDB taxonomy): Bacteria > Gemmatimonadota > Gemmatimonadetes > Gemmatimonadales > GWC2-71-9 > Palsa-1233. Next base: position 8,743 of record JANLPG010000147.1, read on the forward strand.
CACCTCGCCGTGGGCGAGAAATGGCTGGCCGCGCACCCGTAGCGCCCAGCTGATAGCTTACTGGCTTCCCCGCCAGACCCGGAGGCCAGATGCTCGGCGGCAAGACCTGGGATCAGTGGATCACCGAGTACGGCGGCAGCCATCAGCACCCGATCAATCGACTCTGCCATACCCTTGGCATTCCGATGATCGCGCTGTCGCTGCCGCTCTTTCTGCTGGCCATCTTCGTGCGTGGCTTCTGGCCGATACCGCTGGCGTTGTTCGTGGGCGGGTGGATCTTCCAGTTCGTCGGGCACGCGATCGAGGGGAAGCCACCGGAATTCCTCCACGACTGGCGCTTTCTCCTGGTCGGGCTGCGCTGGTGGAGTGCCAAGGTGCGCGGGAAGGCCTGACTGATGCGCCGCCATTGATCCTGGAGGGGTGGCATTGCGCCACTACACCGCCGAAGTCCTCTGGACCCGCGAGGAACAACCCTTCACCGATGGTCGCTACACTCGGCGCTAACGCAGCTAGCCGCCCGACATCGCTCCGATAATCAGGAAGGGCTCGGCACCGCTCAGGACCGCTGCGGGGAGTGGCGCGTCGGGAGAGTCGTGGGAGATATCGCGCTCGCAGGCGTAGTAGCGCACGAAGGCGCGGCGCTGGCGGGTAACCTGATCACGGACGGTCCCCCGCAGCATCGGGTACGCCGCTTCGATGGCGTCGAGCACCGTCGCCGGTGTCGCGCTGTCGGCGATGTCCAGGGTCAGTTCGTCGTCGATCCGGGCGATCGCGCGGAGTGGCGCCGGCAGCTGGACCCTGATCATCGAAGCGTCTGCACTTCGACGGAGAGGACCGGCGGAAGGTCCCGGACGATCGCCTCCCAATGATCTCCACCGTCCTTCGAGGCATACACCTGCCCACCCGTCGTACCAAAATAGACACCACAATCCTCGAGGGAATCGACCGCCATCGCATCGCGCAGCACATTGACATAGCAATCGGACTGCGGCAGTCCGTTGGTGAGCGCCTCCCACTCGTCGCCGCCGCTGCGGCTGCGGTAGACGCGCAGTTGACCACCGAGCGGGAAATGTTCGGCGTCGCTCTTGATCGGCACCACGTAGATCGTCTCCGGTTCGTGCGCGTGCACATCGATCACGAAACCGAAATCGGTGGGCAGATTCCCACTTACCTCGTGCCAGAGGTCGCCGGCGTTGTCGCTGCGCATCACATCCCAGTGCTTCTGCATGAAGAGGACGCCGGGGCGCGAAGGGTGCATCGCGATGTGGTGCACGCAGTGGCCCACCTCCGCCGTCGGATCGGGGATGTACAGTGAGCGCAGCCCCTGATTGATCGGCTTCCAGTTGATGCCGCCGTCATCCGTCCGGAAGGCGCCAGCGGCCGAGATGGCGACATAGATCCGGTTGGCGTCCGAGGGATCGAGGATGATGCTGTGGAGGCACATTCCGCCGGCGCCAGGCGTCCAGTGCGACCCGGAGCCGTGGCCGCGCAAGCCGGAGAGTTCGCCCCAGCTTTGGCCACCGTCGCTGGAGCGAAAGAGGGCGGCATCCTCGACGCCGGCATACACGGTGTCGACGTCGGTCAGTGAGGGCTCGAGGTGCCAGACGCGCTTGAACTCCCAGGGATGGGGCGTCCCGTCATACCACTGGTGCGTGCCCGGGATGCCATCGTATGTGAACTGATTACCGACCGGATTCCAGCTCTTCCCGCCGTCGTCAGAGCGCTGAATCAGCTGCCCGAACCAGCTGCTGCACTGCGAGGCGTAGATCCGGTCGGGGTTGACAGGCGAGGCTTTCACGTGGTACGCCTCCCATCCTGGAAAATGCGGGCCAGCGACGTCCCACGTGTCGCGTGCCCCGTCGGCTGTCAGGATGAAGGCACCCTTGCGAGTTCCCACCAGTACGCGGACTCCGCTCATCACTCGCTCCGGGAAGATCGGTCACGGCAAGAATAGCCCGCGAGGCGAAGCCACTCAAGGAGGGTGGCAACTGCTCGGACACCCCGAGCGGCGACAGGGTTGCAACGGGGCAGTCTGGGCCCTACTATCGTTGCTTGTGGTGTTTTTGCTCTGGGGGTTGGCCGGTATGTCCAAGTCGTTGCTGCATCCAGGCGTCACCCTGCTCCTCGGCGTTGTGCTCGCGGGGTGCAGTCATCGAGCTGGCGTCGAGCGTTCGCCCGCGCCTGCGACCGCAGCGACCTCGGCTGCCGCTGTGCGAACGCCGGCAGTACCCGATGTCGAGTTCATGACAGGTATGATCGGCCATCACGCCCAAGCGATCACGATGGCCAGATGGGCGCCGACGCACGGCGCGAGCGCATCGCTCCAGATCATGGCTGCGCGCATCATCAATGCCCAGCAGGATGAGATCGCGACGATGCAGCGATGGCTGCGCGAGCACAACCAGCCCGTCCCCGATGGCACGACGCAGGGAATGAAGATGATGATGAACGGGATGGAGCACGTGATGCTGATGCCCGGGATGCTGACGGAAGAGCAGATGACACAACTGGATGCGGCGCGCGGGCCGACGTTTGACCGCCGCTTCCTCACATTTATGATCCAGCACCACAACGGCGCACTGTCGATGGTCGAGAAGCTCTTTGGGAGCTATGGTGCGGCGCAGGACGAAGTGGTGTTCAAGTTTGCCAATGATGTGAGCGCCGATCAGGGCTCCGAGATCGATCGAATGCATCGGATGCTCGACGGACTTCCGGCGGCGTCTGCGTCGCCGTGACCCGAACTCGTACCTCCTGCTGCTCCGCACCGTCCCTTCACCGGAAGTACCTATGACCCTCCAGTATAGAGCCTCGCTCGTAACCGGATTGCTTGCCCTGGCGGCGTGCGCTTCGTCGTCCTCGAAAGCGGGCAGTATGCCGGCACCGTCGCAAGGCAATATGTCGATGTCCGCCCCGTCGCCCGATCCGCGGGTGGGTTTGCGCGCCGGCACGATGGTGCGCTCGACCAAGGACAGCACGCTGATGGTGATCGGTGCGCCGGCCGCCGAGGCAGCCTGGAATATGCGGCTGGTCTCCAACACGCCGCCCAGCGCGCAGTTCGTGGGCGGAACGAATTCCGATCTTGCGTTCAAGGACAACCTCGCGATCCAGGGCAGCTACAGCGGGTACCAGGTCTGGGACATCAGCAACCTGGCCAAGCCGACCCTGCGCACTGCCTACTATTGTCCCGCGTCGCAGAGCGACGTCTCGGTCTATGGCAATCTCCTCTTCGTCTCGGGTGAAGGGCTCACGGGCCGCATCGATTGCGGCGCCCAGGGCGTGCCCGATACGGTGAGCAAGATGCGCCTGCGCGGCATTCGCATCTTCGACATCTCGGATATCGCCCATCCGAAGAACGTCGGGAACGTGCAGACCTGCCGCGGCTCGCACACGCACACGGTGCTGGTGGATCCGAAGGACAAGGAGAATGTCTACGTCTACATCTCCGGTTCTTCCGGAGTGCGCTCACCGAGCGAGCTGGCGGGATGTTCGCGACTGGCCCCGAGTGAAGACCCCAACTCGGCGCTCTTCCGGATCGAGGTGATCAAGGTGCCACTGGCGCATCCGGAGCAGGCGGCCATCGTTTCCTCGCCACGAATCTTCAACGGCCTGACGGCGCCGATCAGCCACGGTGAAGCTCCGGCCGATGCCGCGGCGCACGCGCAGGCGGTAGCAACCGCGAAGAAGGCGGGTGCCTTCACCGCCACCTTTGGTGGAACAGAACAGATATTGCCGTCGCAGTTCACCCGGCCGATGCTGGACAGCATCGTGAAGGCTCGCGGCGGTTCGGGCGCGCCCACCGGCGCCGACAGCGCGGCGCTGCGCGGGGCGCTCCCCGATATGATTGCGATGATGACCGGTGCACCGCGCCCGGGCCGCGGGGGCACGCGCCCGGCTCCCACCGGCCCGAACCAGTGCCACGACATCACGGTGTACCCGGCGATCGGCCTGGCGGGCGGCGCCTGCGGTGGCTACGGCCTGTTGCTCGATATCAGCGATCCGGCCCACCCGATGCGGATCGACGCGGCGGCCGACTCCAACTTCTCATACTGGCACTCGGCCACCTTCAATAACGACGGCAGCAAGCTCCTCTTCTCCGACGAATGGGGCGGCGGTGGGCAGCCGAAGTGCCGCGCCACGGACAAGATGGAATGGGGCGCAGACGCACTCTTCACCCTGCGCGACCGCAGGCTGCAGATGCAGGGCTATTACAAGATGCCGGCAGCGCAGACGGTCCTCGAGAACTGCGTGGCGCACAACGGCTCGATGCTCCCGATTCCGGGACGCGATGTGATGGTGCAGGCGTGGTATCAGGGCGGCATCTCGGTCTTCGACTGGACTGATCCGGGTCACGCGAAGGAAATTGCCTTCTTCGATCGTGGGCCGATCGACGGGACCCGTCAGGGGAATGCCGGTTCGTGGTCGGTGTACTGGTACAATGGCGCGATGGTGTCGTCCGAGATCGGTCGGGGACTCGACATCTTCGAGCTGCTGCCCAGCGGCCTGCTGAGCCGCAACGAGATCGACGCGGCGAAGAGCGTACACCTCGACTATCTCAACGCCCAAGGCCAGCCGCAGTACGTCTGGCCAGCCAGCTTCGCGCTGCCCCGTGCCTACCTCGACCAGCTCGAGCGGACTCAGGGCCTCGGAGCCGAAAAGATCGCGAGCACGCGCGCGGCGCTGGCTGCGGCCGAGCGCAGTTCGGGTGCCGCCCGGAAGGAGGCGCTCAGCAAGCTTGCCACCACGATGCATACGGCCGCGGCAAGCGCTGCCGATCAGCCGAAGGCGCATATGATGGCGGGCGCCATCGGTGCGCTGGCAGACGCGACACGCTGAACCAGTACTGACACCGCTTGGGCACGGCGAGTCGGGCGTTCCGACTCGCCGTGTCGTTTCCACTGCAAGGAGCGCAGATGGTTTTCAAACTCACCCTCGGGCTCGCGCTGGTCAGCGCCCTGCCGATCTACCCGCAAGACGCCAAATCCAGGGAGCATCCCGTGACGACTATCGCCCGCGGCACCTTTGACGTGAAGATGAAGCCGTTGCCGTCCGACGAGATCGCCGAGGTGGCGATGATCGGCCGGATGTCGATCGACAAGCTGTTCCACGGCGATATCGAAGGGACCAGCAAGGGACAGATGCTCGCCACGACCAGCCCCGTCGCCGGGTCGGCGTCCTACGGTGCGCTGGAGCGAGTCACCGGCACGGTGAATGGCAGGCGAGGGTCCTTCTCGCTGCAGCACAGCGCGTGGATGGCCGGGGGGAAG
>JANLPG010000113.1:0-3691 GCA_031367105.1 Gemmatimonadota bacterium
GTCAGCCACGACCTCGCCACGCACGGGAGCGACGCACTCCTGCGAGAACTGGGTCGGTTGCACGAAGCACTCGACTCGGCCAACGCCTGGCAGACCAGCGACCGGGTCGACACGGTGCTCTCCCATCTGGGACTCGACCCCGATGCCCCCTTTGCCAATGCCTCCGGCGGCCGGAAGCGGCAGACGCTGCTCGCCCGCGCGCTGGTCAGGGATCCCGATGTCCTCCTGCTCGACGAGCCGACCAACCACCTCGATGTTGAGGCGGTGGAGTGGATGGAGGAATACCTGATCGCCCGCGGCACCACGCTCGTCTTTGTCACCCACGACCGGACGTTCCTGCGCCGCGTCGCGACGCGGATCGTTGACCTCGACCGTGGGCGTCTGGTCGACTGGGGCACCGGCTACGACAGCTACCTCGAGCGCAAGGAGGCGGCCCTCGCGGTGGAACAGAAGGAGTGGAGCGAGTTCGACAAGAAACTCGCCCGCGAGGAAGTCTGGATCCGGACCGGTATCCAGGCACGCCGCACTCGCAACGAGGGACGGGTGCGCGCACTCGAAGCACTCCGCCTCGAACGTGGGGCGCGCCGTGAACGTACCGGCACGGTGCGGTTGCAGGCGCAGGAAGCGGAGCGCTCGGGCCGCCTGGTGGTCGAGGCAAAGGGCGTCGACTTCTCCTACGGCGAGCGGCCGATCGTTCGGGACTTCACCACCACGATCACCCGCGGCGATCGGGTCGGGTTGATCGGTCCGAACGGTTCCGGCAAGACCACGCTGCTCCGCCTGTTGCTCGGCGACTTGCCGCCCGACAGCGGGACGATCCGGATGGGCACCAATCTGGAGGTTGCCTACTTCGATCAGCTGCGTGAGCAGCTCGACCCCGAGCAGACGGTTGTCAACAGCATCGGTGACGGCAGCGAGTTCATCGAGATCAATGGTGCGCGGAAGCACGTGCTCGGCTACCTGCAGGACTTCCTCTTTTCGCCCGACCGTGCCCGCACGCCGGTCCGTGTCCTCTCGGGCGGGGAACGGAACCGGCTGCTCCTCGCGCGGCTGTTCACGCGCCGTTTCAACGTCCTGGTGCTCGACGAACCGACCAACGACCTCGACATCGAGACCCTCGACTTGCTCGAAGAGTTGCTGCTGAATCTCTCCGTCACGCTGCTGGTGGTGAGCCACGACCGCGCCTTCCTGGACAACGTCGTCACCAGCACGCTGGTCCTCGAGGGCGAGGGTCGGATCGGAGAGTACGTTGGCGGCTACTCGGACTGGGTGCGCCAGCGGGATGCGGCGGCGAAGCTGCCCCCGCGCACGGCGGCATCAAAGGGGGCGAGCGCTCCGGCCCCACGAACGAGGAAGAAGCGCCTAGGGAGCAAGGAGGCGACCGAACTGGCAGGGCTTCCCGAACGGATCGATGCTGCCGAACGGGAACGGGGGGAGGTACTTTCCTCGCTCACCCACCCGGCCACGTTGCGGGACGGTACTGCGGCCGCGGCCGCGAAGCTCCGCCTCGCAGTGCTGGATCAGGAGATTACGGCCCTCGTGGCGCGCTGGGAAGCGCTTGAGCTGATCGCCGCCGACGCGTAGCTTTTCAACCACCCACCAGCAGGAGTCAGATATGAAGCAGATGGCCCGCTCTCTCATCATTCTCGCGATCACCGCAGCCCCGTTGCGGGCGCAGAGCAGCGACTTCGCCGTCCCGACGGCCCGGGGGCTCTGGTCGCAGCTTTCCGGCTACGTCACGCAGTCGGCAGAGGATATGCCGGAGGCGAAGTACGGCTACAAGCCGACAGCGGCGGTGCGCAGCTTCGGCGAGTTGATTGGTCACGTTGCCGGCTCGCAGAATATGTTCTGCGCGATTGCGATGGGCGAGGCACCGCCCGCCGAGAGCGCGGTGGAGAAGGCAGCCACCAGCAAGGCGGCGCTGGTCGCGGCAATGAAGGCTTCCAACGCCTACTGCGCCAAGGCCTATGCCCAGAGTGATGCGGCATCCCGGGGCGACATCACGCTGTTTGGTCAGAAGCAAACGCGACTCGGCGCGCTGATGATGAACGCCACCCACGATGGCGAGCACTACGGCAACATCATCACCTACCTGCGGATGAACGGGATGGTGCCGCCATCGTCACGCGCGCAGTAGACCACCGCTTCCGCCACGGCGGGGGTGGGTGAGTGTGTCTCGGCCCCGGGGCGGCGTCTCCTATCGGATGACGCCGCTTTGGCGTTTGGTGCGCCCCGAGTTCCGGAGGATGTTGTCATGATCAGCCAGCCCCATTCCCGTCGTCTGCGTGGTTTCTCGGTGGCACTCGGCTCGCTCGCCGTGCTCTTCCTCACCGCCTGCCCCGGTGCGACCGACATCAAGAAGCTGCTCGACGACCCATCCCATTACGAGGGGAAGACGGTCCGGATCGCCGGCAACGTCACCGAGGCGGTCGGTGCGCTGGGTTTCGGGGTCTATCAGGTCAAGGACGAGACCGGGTCGCTCACGGTCGTCAATCAGACCGGTACTGGCGGGACTCCGCGGGTGGGAGCGAAGGTCGGGGTTGAGGGGACGTTCCGCTCGGCGTTCACCGTGGGCAACAAGACGGTGGCGGTGCTCCAGGAGAAGAAGCACAAGACTCGCTGATCCGGGGAGTTCCTGGCGAGAGATTCCAGTTCCCTGCACGCGGAACTGTTCAGGCGGCGCACAGTTTGTGGCGCCGCCTCGGCATTTCGTCGCAATGCGAGTGGTTCGGTACGAATTGCGAAGTCGTGAGTGGGGCAGCGGATGACGGTCGAATAACGGCGCGCTGCGGTCGCGCACGGCCCGTGCACCGGAGCGTTGGGTTCACCTCCCCATTCGCTCTCGTCACGCAATTCAAGAGAGACCCCCATGAAGCCCCTCCGCTTCGTTCGCGGAACGTTTGTTCTGGCTGGCCTGCTGCTGGCTGCCGGATGTGCCTCGGATCTGGTTGAACCCACCACAGTCCCTGGCTCCGCTACGGAGCGGGCGCCGGCCGGCACCGCGAACCTCGGCGGGACCTTTGTGGTCAACGCAGTCAATCTGAAAGGTGCTTGCCAGACCATCGCAGCACCCGTCCCCTGCTATTCAGCATTTCCCACCGGTTGGCTCTTCTACAACGATCAGAGCGACCAGGGCGATCCGACACTGGGAAGCTTCGTCACCGGCCCTGGTTCGCCGGCGCACGGCGTGGGCAGCGCCCAGATCAGCGTTTCCGGAACGCAACGACGGAATCTGGCGACATACCAGTTTGCCGGCACTCCATTGGCGAGCATCACCGCCCTGAGCTACCGGACCTACAATCCCTCATTGGGCAATCCGGGTTCAACAACTCGGTCGGCATATCTGAACTTCAACGTGGATTTCAACGTTTCTGACACGTTCCAGAGACGGCTGGTATATGTCCCGCGCAACAATGGCGTGGTCACGCAGAACACGTGGAAGGAGTGGGATGCCATCAATGGGGGTGCCGCACTCTGGTCGTACTCCGGCGCCACCTGGCCGGTCACAGGGCAACCGGGCACAACCCTGAAGACATGGACCCAGATTCTAATCGATTACCCGAATGCGAGAATCCGCCCCACCGATGGCCATCTGGGCCTGCGCGTCGGAGAACCTTACACCGATGGCTACACCGAGGACATCGACTCGTTCACCTTCGGAACCGCTAGTGGCACCGCGCTGTTCGATTTC
>JANLPG010000141.1:0-15809 GCA_031367105.1 Gemmatimonadota bacterium
GGACTTCGGCACTTCTTCGTAATGATGGAACTGCATCGTATAGACGGCACGACCCTGGGTCGCGCTCCGCAGCGTGGTCGAATAGCCGAACATCTCGGCCAGCGGCACCATCGCCGTGACGACCTGCGACTCCCCACGCTGGTTCATCGCACCGATCTTGCCCCGCCGCGACGAGAGGTCGCCGATGACGGCGCCGAGGAAATCCTCGGGGACCACCACTTCCACATCCATAATGGGTTCGAGAATCACCGGACCGGCCTGCCGCGCGGCTTCCTTGATCGCCATCGAACCGGCAATCTTGAAGGCCATTTCGCTCGAGTCGACGTCGTGGTACGAGCCGAACACCAGCTGGGCCTTCACATCGACCATCGGGTAGCCTGCGAGGATGCCGTTCTCGAGCGCCTCACGCATTCCGGCCTCGGCCGGCTTGATGAACTCGCGGGGTACCGTGCCACCGACAATCTTGTCCTCGAACGTGAAGCCAGTGCCCTGCTCGCCTGGCATGATGTTGATCACCACGTGCCCGTACTGGCCCTTGCCGCCAGACTGACGGATGAACTTCCCTTCGACGTCATCCACGCGCTTCGTGATCGTCTCGCGGAAGGCGACCTGCGGCCGGCCGACGTTCGCGTCGACCTTGAACTCGCGACGCATCCGCTCCACGAGAATCTCGAGGTGGAGTTCGCCCATCCCGGCGATGATCGTCTGCGAGGTTTCCGGGTCCGTCCGCACGCGGAACGTCGGATCCTCTTCGGCCAGCTTCTGCATCGCGATCGCCAGCTTGTCCTGATCGGCCTTCGATTTCGGCTCGATGGCGACGTCGATGACCGGGTCCGGAAACTTCATCGACTCGAGAATGACCGGATTGTCGGCATCGCACAGGGTGTCGCCCGTGCGGGTCTCCTTCAGGCCGATCGCCGCGCCGATGTCGCCGGCGAGCACTTCGGTGATCTCTTCGCGCTTGTTGGCGTGCATCTGGAGCAACCGGGAGGTGCGCTCCCGCTTGTCCTTGGTCGCGTTATAGACGTAGCTGCCGGCCTCGAGCTTGCCCGAGTAGACGCGGAAGAACGTCAGGCGGCCGACGAACGGGTCGGTCGCGATCTTGAACGCCAGCGCCGCGAAGGGTTCGTCATCCGAAGGATGCCGCTCGATCGTCTTGGTTTCGTCGACCGGATCGTGACCCGTGATCGCGGGCACATCCATCGGGGACGGCATATAGTCGATGACGCAGTCGAGCAGCGCCTGCACGCCCTTGTTCTTGAACGACGCGCCGCACAGCACGGGGACGAACGCCATCGCCATCGTCGCCTTGCGGATCGCGCGATGGATTTCGTCGATGTTGAGCTCTTCGCCGGCCAGGTACTTCTCCATCAGCTCGTCGTCGTACTCCACGGCGGCCTCGATCGCCTCGTGGCGGGCCTGCTTCGCGGCCTCCACGTACTCGGGCGGGCAGTCGACCACCTGGAACTTCTTCCCCATCGTCGAGTCATCGAAGATGTACTGACGGAGCGTGAGGACGTCAATGTGACCGGTGAACGTCTCGCCGGAGCCGACCGGGAGCTGCAACGCGAAGGCGCGCTTGCTCAGGCGATCCTTGATCATCACCAGGCAGCGATCGAAATTGGCGCCGACCCGATCCATCTTGTTCGCGAAGATCATCCGGGGCACGCCATAGCGGTCGGCCTGCTTCCAGACGGTTTCGGTTTGCGGTTCGACGCCGGCCACCGCATCGAGCAGCGCCACGGCGCCGTCGAGCACGCGCAACGAGCGTTCCACCTCGACCGTGAAGTCGACGTGCCCCGGAGTATCGATGATGTTGATCCGGTGTTCCAGGCCGTGGCCCTGGCTGTCGCTCTCGCCGTGACGGGTCCAGAAGCAGGTCGTCGCGGCCGACGTGATCGTGATGCCGCGCTCCTGCTCCTGTTCCATCCAGTCCATCGTGGCGGCGCCATCGTGGACTTCGCCAATCTTGTGGCTCTTCCCTGTGTAGTACAGGATGCGCTCGGTCGTAGTCGTCTTCCCGGCATCGATGTGAGCCATGATGCCGATATTCCGGTACAGTTCGAGCGACGTGTGACGAGCCATAAGCAGCCTTCACTCCAGCGAAAAAGCGGGGCGACCGGGCCGGGCCCCGAAGGGCCCGCGGTATCGCTCCGCGCCAGTCCGGGGTGAACCCCGAGACAAGGACGCCCAGAAGGCATCCCGGCGATTGTCGAAGGCATCAGAGGTGGGAGGCGGACCGCCGCTCACGTGACACCGATTTAACCACTCAACTACCGACGATCGATGATCGACGATCGACGATCGACTCCTACCAGCGGTAGTGCGCGAACGCGCGGTTGGCCTCAGCCATCCGGTGCGTGTCTTCCTTCTTCTTGATGGCGTTGCCCTCGCCCTTGCTGGCCAGGATCAGTTCCGCCGCCAGCCGCTCGGCCATCGTCTTCTCACCCCGTGCCCGCGCGAAGCTGATCAGCCAGCGCATCGCCAGCGCCGTCCGCCGCTCGGGCCGCACTTCCACCGGCACCTGCAGCGACGCACCACCCACGCGGCGGCTCTTCACCTCGACCGCGGGCTTGGTGTTGTTGACCGCCTGCTTGAAGACCGCCACCCCCGGCTGTCCGGTGCGCTCCTCGATCATATCCATCGCCTTGTAGAAAATCCCCTCGGCGAGGCTCTTCTTGCCGTCGTTCATCAAGTTGCTGACGAACTTCGACACGGTCTGACTGTCGTAGCGAGGATCCGGTGGAACCGTGCGCTTGACGGCAGAATTGCGACGGCTCACTTCTTACCTCCCTTGCCCTTGGCACCCGCTGCTGCGCCCGCCTTCGGGCGCTTGGCGCCGTACTTCGAGCGGCTTTGCCGGCGGTCGTTCACGCCGGCCGCGTCCAGGGTCCCGCGCAGGATGTGATAGCGCACGCCCGGCAAGTCCTTCACCCGGCCGCCGCGAATCATCACGATCGAGTGTTCCTGCAGGTTGTGCCCTTCACCGGGGATGTACGCGATCACTTCGATCCCGTTCGTCAGCCGCACCTTGGCCACCTTGCGCAGCGCCGAGTTCGGCTTCTTGGGCGTGGTGGTGTACACGCGCGTGCACACACCCCGCTTCTGCGGGTTTCCCTGGAGATGCGGCGCCTTGCCCTTGTAGATGGGCTCGTGGCGGCCGTGACGGAGGAGCTGGTTGATCGTCGGCATACACCTGTTCGTTCAAATGACTGGGAGCCGAGCCCAAAAAAGGTCGATATCGGCGACAGATCTGCAAGATACCGGACCCCCGCGAGCAGGTCAACCCGGCTGCCCATAAATGGAGACGGCGACCGAGAGAGCGGTCGCCGTTCCAGCCTGCAACTTTACACCGCTCTCGTCAGCTCACGCTTCGACTTCTTCGGTGGCGAGCACCACTTCGAGCGGGACCTCCTCGATCGGCTCCGGCGGCGGCGGGGGTTCGAAGCCCTCGGGCGGCTGGATCTCCAGATCAACGTACCGGTAATGACCGGTCCCGGCCGGGATCAGGTGGCCGATGATGATGTTCTCCTTCAGCCCCTTGAGGTCGTCCCGGGCCCCGCGAATCGCCGCATCGGTCAGGATCCGGGTCGTCTCCTGGAAGGAGGCGGCGGAGATGAACGACTGCGTCGTCAGCGACGCCTTGGTGATACCGAGGAGCACCGGTTCCGCCGTTGCCGGCGTCCCCTTCCGCTTGATCACCCGCTCGTTTTCGTCACGGAAGCTCTGACGATCCACCGTTTCCGCATCGAGGAAGGTCGTGTCGCCCGGATCGGTGACCCGCACCTTCTGCAGCATCTGGCGCACGATCACGCCGATGTGCTTGTCATTGATGCGCACGCCCTGCAGCCGGTAGACCTCCTGCACTTCGTTGAGCAGGTATTCCTGGACCGCGCGCGGACCCTTGATCTGCAGGATCTCGTGCGGCGACACCGGCCCCTCGGTGAGGCGGTCACCGGCGCGCACCCGGTCACCCTCGTGCACGCGCAGGTGCTTCCCTGCCGGCACCTCGTACACCCGCGCCTCGACATCATCCGGTACGCTGCCATCGGGCGCCGTCGGGTAGACGAAGATCTCGCGCTTGCCGCGCTTGATCTCCCCGAACTTCACGACTCCGTCGATCTCCGACATCGTCGCCGGATCCTTCGGACGACGCGCCTCGAACAGTTCGGCCACGCGCGGCAGGCCGCCCGTGATGTCGCGGGTCTTGTATGCCTGGCGCGGGATCTTGGTGACCGTGACGCCCTTCGACACCTTGACCGGCGGCGAGAGGAAGACCGTCTTGTCCTTGCTCTCCTTCTTCGTCTTGCTCGGCCACGCCACGTTGATCGGATGTTCCGTGACCTTGAACTGCTCCGACCACGGGTTCGCCTCCGGCGGCATATTCATCGCGCGCGAGACCGGATCCGTCGGCGAGCCGAGGATGATGCGCGAACCTTCCGCCAGGGTGTATTCCTGGGGATCCTTGCGGTTGGCCTGATAGACCAGCACCGACGGATGCAGCTCGCGATCCGGGTCGGTGACCACGACTACCGACCGCAGGCCGGTGCCTTCGTCGAGTTCCTCACGCAGCGTGACGCCCGGCACGAGGTCCTTCCAGCGCAGCTCGCCGTCGGTCTTGATGATGCTCGGCGCGTTATACGGATCCCAGGTGTAGAGGATCGACGCGCGCTTCTCATTGTCGCCCTTGCTCCCGAAATCGCCTTCCTTGACCTGCAGGAGGGCGCCTTCCGGAACCGCGTACCGATTGAGCGCCCGCGTGTGGTCCTTCGGGTCAACAATGACGATGCCGGCCTTGGTTTCCTCGGTCGCCGACTCCGTTTCGCGGGTGAGCGCGATCCGGATCGAGGACTTGATGCCGTCCTCATACTCGACGTCCACGTCGGCCCATTCGAGGTCACTGGTGTAGGTCACCAGGCCGTCGGTCCGGGCGCGCCGCTCGGCCTCTTCCGCGATGCGGGACGAGGTACCGCCGATGTGGAAGGTTCGCAGCGTCAGCTGCGTGCCCGGCTCGCCGATCGACTGCGCCGCCAGAATGCCGACCGCTTCGCCCAGGTCCACGACTTCCATCGTGGCCAGGTTGCGACCGTAGCACATCCGGCAGACTCCCCGCTTCGACTCGCAGGTGAGCACCGACCGGATCTTGACCTTCTCGATGCTGGCATCGTCGATCTTCTGCGCGACCTCTTCGTCGATCGGCTGGCCCGCCTGCACCAGGAGCCGGGGATCGCCGAACTCGTCGAGCTCGTGCGGATCGGTGACGTCGTCGGCCGCCACGGTCCCGAGGATCCGGTCCCGCAGTGGCTCGATGATGTCCTCGCCTTCCTTGAGGGGCATCATCTCGAGGCCCATCACCGTGCCGCAATCCTCTTCGGTGATGGTCACGTCCTGTGCCACGTCGCAGAGGCGGCGCGTCAGGTAGCCGGCGTCGGCCGTCTTCAGGGCGGTGTCCGCCAGACCCTTGCGGGCACCGTGCGTCGAGATGAAGTACTCGAGCACCGTGAGGCCTTCGCGGAAGTTCGACTTGATCGGGCTTTCGATGATTTCCCCGATGCCGCCGGTCAGCTTCTTCTGCGGCTTCGCCATCAGGCCGCGCATTCCGGCCAGCTGGCGGATCTGGTCGCGCGAACCACGGGAGCCCGAGTCGTACATCATGAAGACCGGGTTGTACCCGCCACGCGACTTCCGCATATGGGTGAGCATCGCCTCGGCCACGTCGTTGTTCGCGTGGGTCCAGGCGTCGATGACCTTGTTGTAGCGCTCACCGAACGTGATCTGGCCGGTGTTATATGCCTTCTGGAAGCGCTCGACGCGCTTCTGTGCCTCGGCCAGCAGTTCGACCTTTTCGGCCGGAATCTGCAGATCCTCGATGCCGATCGAGATGCCGCCGCCCGTGGCGAACTCGAAGCCGAACCGCTTGAGCCGGTCGAGGAACTCGACCGTCTCGCGCAGACCGGCACGGCGGTAGCTCTGCAACACCGTCTCGGAGAGCTGCTTCTTCTTCATCAATTCATCGCGGAAGCCCAGCTCGGCCACGACGCGACGCGGAACGATGTTGTTGAACAGCACCCGGCCCACGGTGGTCTTGACCCAGCGCGAGCGCGCATCGATCGAGCCCATCGGCGGGACGAACCAGAACTGAATCGCGGTCTGGTGCTGCACGGTACCGTGCAGCAAGGCCATCTCCAGTTCGGCGATCGACGCGTAGTACTGCGCGTCCTTCCAGAGCCGTGCCTTCACTTCCTCGAGCTTCGCTCCGGTCACCCGCAGCTCTTCCTCGAAGCCCGGCGGGAGCTTGGTCAGGAAGTACGAACCCAGCACCATATCCTGTGATGGCTCGGCCACCGGACGACCATCCGAAGGCTTCAGGATGTTGTTCGACGACACCATCAGGACACGGGCCTCGAGCTGCGCCTCGAAGGAGAGCGGCACGTGCACGGCCATCTGGTCGCCGTCGAAGTCGGCATTGAACGCCGCGCAGACCAGCGGGTGGATGCGGATCGCCTTCCCCTCGACCAGCTTCGGCTCGAACGCCTGGATGCCCAGGCGATGGAGGGTCGGCGCGCGGTTCAGCAGGACCGGATGGTCCTGAATGATCTCCTCGAGGATCTCGTACACCTCGGGGCTCTCGCGCTCCACGATCTTCTTGGCCCGCTTGACGGTCTCGGCGATGCCCTTCTCCACCAGCTTGTGGATGATGAACGGTTTGAAGAGTTCGACCGCCATCGTCTTCGGCAGGCCGCACTGGTGCAGGCGGAGTTCCGGCCCGACCACAATGACCGAACGGCCCGAATAGTCGACCCGCTTGCCGAGCAGGTTCTGGCGGAAGCGACCCTGCTTCCCCTTGAGCATATCCGAGAGCGACTTCAGCGGGCGCTTGCCGCGACCACGGATCGCCTTCGATCGGCGACCGTTGTCGAACAGGGCATCGACCGCTTCCTGCAGCATCCGCTTCTCGTTCCGGAGGATTACTTCCGGCGCGCGATGCTGGATCAGCTTCTGCAGGCGGTTGTTCCGGTTGATGACGCGCCGATACAGGTCATTCAGGTCCGACGTCGCGAAGCGTCCGCCGTCGAGCGGCACCAGCGGCCGCAGGTCGGGCGGGATCACCGGGATGACGTCCATGATCATCCACGCAGGATCATTGGCGGACTCGCCATTGTCGCCCGAGCAGAGGAAGGCGTCGACAATCTTGAGGCGCTTCAGCATCTGCTTCTTGCGATGCTGCGAGGTCTCCACCGCCACGCCGGCCCGAAGCTCCTCGGCCAGCGACTTGATGTCGAGCCCCTTGAGCAGTTCCCGCACTGCCGGGGCGCCGATTTCGGCACGGAAGGCGGTGTCGCCTTCGCCCGTGGCCTTGTGGCGCAGCGTCAGGTACTCGTCTTCGTCGAGCAGCTGCTTCTCCTCGACTTCCTGCTTGCCGGCATTCAGCACGATGTAGCTCGAGTAGTACAGCACCCGCTCGAGTTCCTTGAGCGTGATGTCGATCAAATTGCCCATTGGCGACGGCAGCGTCTTGAAGAACCAGATGTGCGCCACCGGCACCGACAACTCGATGTGCCCCATCCGTTCCCGACGCACCTTCGAGAGCGTCACCTCGACGCCGCAGCGATCGCAGATCACGCCGCGATAGCGGATGCGCTTGTACTTGCCGCAATGACACTCCCAGTCCTTCACCGGACCGAAGATCCGCTCGCAGAAGAGGCCGTCCTTCTCCGGCTTGAAGGAGCGGTAGTTGATCGTCTCGGGCTTGGTGACTTCGCCCCACGACCACCAGTACCGCGAGCCCTGCAGCTCGAGGCGCTCGCGTTCCTTGGGATCGCGCGGGCCCCGGATTTCTTCGGGACTCGCGATCCGGATGCTGATGTAGTCGAAGCTCGAGCTCTTGGGCTCGCGTCCGCTGCGGAAATCGATCATCGTCTTACTCCTCGCCGGCTTCGGTGGTGCCGAGGGTGACCTTCAGGCCGAGCGCCTGCAATTCCTTCACGAGCACGTTGAACGACTCGGGAATGCCGGGCTCAGGCAGGTTTTGCCCCTTCACGATGGCTTCGTAGACACGGCTGCGGCCGTTCACGTCGTCGGACTTGACGGTCAGCATCTCCTGCAGCACGTGGGCAGCGCCGTAGGCCTCGAGGGCCCAGACTTCCATTTCGCCGAAGCGCTGGCCGCCGAACTGTGCCTTGCCGGCGAGCGGCTGCTGCGTGACCAGCGAGTACGGCCCGATGGAGCGGGCGTGGATCTTGTTGTCGACCAGGTGGCTGAGCTTCAACATATAGATCGTGCCGACGGTGACGTCGCCCTTGAACTCCTGACCGGTGCGTCCGTCGCGCAGGCGCGCCTTGCCTGCCGGCGTGAGGCCGGCGTGACGAATCAGCTTGTCGACCGCCTCCCCCACCTGCTCACCCGTAGCGGAACCGCCGACCGCCACCGCGAGCGACTCCAGTCCGATGCCCTTGAGGAATGTGGCATCATCGCCCTTGACCTTGGCCGCCAGCGCCTTGCGAGCCGTCTGGAGGTGGGCCTTGTCGGCGCCTTCGGCATCGACAATCAGCGCATCGTGCATCGTGAGTTCGGTCTCAACCTGGGCACGTTGACGCGCTGCCAGTTCCGACGCGGCCGTTGCGAGGAACTTCTCGACCCCCTTGGCCAGCGCGGTGGTGCTCTTCGAGGCCCCCTTCATCCACAGCGCCTCGACGCCGGTCGCATCGAGCGTGTGCCCGACGTGGTGGGCCGAGCCCTTGAGGTCCTTGACGAGTGCCTCGATGGTCGAGACGTCCGGCGACGGGGCTTCCGCCGCCAGCCGCATCGCCGTGCCGGCCCAGTTCAGCCCGGCGAGGCGCAGCAGCACGCCAATTTCGTTCTCTTCGGCGCCGCGGAAGACCGGCGTCTTGGCCTTGAAGCCGAGGATCCGGCCACACCAGCCGAGGTGCGTCTCGAGGATCTGCCCGACGTTCATCCGGCTCGGCACGCCGAGTGGGTTCAGGACGATATCGACGGGCGATCCATCGGGAAGGAACGGCATATCCTCTTCCGGCACGATGCGCGCGACGATGCCCTTGTTGCCGTGGCGACCGGCCATCTTGTCGCCGACGGAGATCTTCCGCTTCTCGCCGATGTACACCTTCACCAGCTGGATCACCCCCGGTGGGAGCTCGTCCGGCTGGAGGATCTTGTCGATCTGGTCTTCGGCCTTTTCTTCGACCTTGGCGCGCTCACTCGTCGCCGCGTCGAGGGTGGCCCGAATCTTCTCGTTGGCACCCTTGTCGGCGACGCGGAGCGTCTTGAGGTCGACATCCGTCAGGTCGATTGTCGCGAGGGCCGCCTTGGTCAGCTTGAAGCCCTGCGACTTCAGCTCCTCGACGGTCCCGGCCTTGAGCATCAGGCCGACCTCCTGCCCCTCGAGCTTCTCGGTCAGCTCCTCGAACATCGCCTGCGTGATCCGTGCCTTCTCCTCGCCTTCGTGACGACGGACATCACCAATGCGTTCGCCGCGATCCTTGTCGACCACCGGCCCTTCGACCCGAGAGAAGATCTTGACGTCGATCACGGTGCCCTTCATCCCGGGCGAGACCTTGAGGGACGAATCCTTGACGTCCTTGGCCTTCTCGCCGAAGATCGCGGTCAGCAGTTTCTCTTCGGGCGACAACTCGGTTTCACCCTTCGGCGTGATCTTGCCGACCAGAATGTCACCCGGCTTGACGTGAGCACCAATCCGGATGATCCCGCGCTCGTCGAGGTCGACCAGCGCCTCGTCGGAGACGTTGGGAATTTCCCGGGTGATTTCTTCCTGACCGCGCTTGGTGTCGCGGACGTGGAGCTCGAGTTCCTGGATGTGGATCGAGGAGTAGACGTCGTCCTTGACCAGTCGCTCGGAGAGGACGATGGCGTCCTCGAAATTGTGCCCGTACCACGGCATGAACGCGACCAGCACGTTCGACCCCAGGGCCAGCTCGCCGGCCTCGGTCGCCGCACCATCGGCGATGATCTGCCCGGCGACGACCCGGTCACCCTGATGCACCAGCGGACGCTGGTTGATGGCGGTGTCCTGGTTGGTGCGCCAGAACTTCTTGACCCGGTACCGATCGATCCGCGCCAGCCGCCCCAGCGGCATCGTGGCGTCGGTGCCCTCGACCCCGGCATCGATGATCATCTCATCGGCGGTGACCCGGGTGACGACGCCGCCACGCCGGGCGAGGATGACCGCGCCGGAGTCCACTGCCACCTTGCGCTCGTGGCCGGTGCCCACGGTCGGGGCCTGCGGAAAGAGCAGGGGAACCGACTGCCGCTGCATGTTCGAGCCCATCAGCGCGCGGTTGGCGTCGTCGTGCTCGAGGAAGGGAATCAGCGCCGCCGCGATCGAGACGAGCTGCTCCGGTGCCACGTCCATATAATCGATGCGCGACGGTGCGAGCAACGGATAGTCGTCGCCCTTCCGCGTCAGCACCAGCGAATCGACGAACGAACCATCCGACTTGAGCCCGGCGTTGGCCTGCGCCACGGCGAAGTCTTCTTCGTCAGAGGCGGAGAGCCAGTGCAGCTCACCAGTCACCTTGCCGTTCTTGACGACCCGGTACGGTGTCTCGATGAAGCCGAGGTCGTTGATACGCGCGTAGGTCGAGAGCGACGTGATCAGGCCGATGTTCGGCCCTTCCGGCGTCTCGATCGGGCACATCCGTCCGTATTGCGAGTAGTGCACGTCACGCACTTCGAAGCCGGCGCGCTCGCGGGTCAGGCCGCCTGGTCCGAGGGCCGAGAGTCGACGCTTGTTCGTCAGCTCGGCGAGCGGGTTGGTCTGGTCCATGAACTGTGACAGCTGCGACGACCCGAAGAAGGCCTGAATGACCGCCGAGACGGTACGGGCATTGACGAGGTCGTCGAGCGAGATCTTCTCCGGATCGGAGTTGATGCTCATCCGCTCCTTGACGAGCCGGGCCATCCGCGAGAGGCCGACCGAGAACTGGTTGGCGATCAGCTCGCCGACCGATCGGATCCGGCGATTGCCGAGGTGGTCGATGTCGTCGGTGTAGCCGCGGCCGTCGTGCAGGTCGATCAGGTAGCGCACGATCTGGACGAAGTCATCCTCGGTCAGGACCGTGTGGTTCGGGTCGACCTTGAGGCGAAGGCGCTGGTTGATCTTGTAGCGACCGACGCGCCCGAGGTCATACCGCTTCGGATTGAAGAAGAGCTTCTGGATCTGTTGCCGTGCGGTCTCGAGGTTCGGCGCATCGCCTGGACGCAGGAGTGCGTAGATCTGCTCGAGCGCCTCCTGCTCCGAGTGCGTCGGATCCTTGGAAAGCGTGTTGCGGATCAGCGGCGACTCTCCCTTCCCGGCGGGAAGGAGGATCTCGACCTTGGTCACGCCGGCCTTCACCAGCTTGGCGCGGAGCTTGTCGGTCAGCTCGGTGGAGCCTTCGGCCAGCACTTCGCCGGTTTCGGGGTCAGCCACCGAGAACGCCAGCACGTGGTTGGCGCGCTCGCGGTTCGAGGTGGGGAGTTCGTCATCGCGCAGGTCGAGGACGGTATAGCCCGCGAAGACGCGGACCAGCTTCACCCCGACGTGGCGCATCGCCAGCAGGCGCTCCGGCGTCAGTTCCTCACCCAGCTTGCCCAGTGGCTCGCCGCCCTTGTCCTCGGGGTTCGGCACGTCGCCGGCCAGCATCGCCCCGACGATCTCACGCCGTTCCTGGCGGGAGTCCGCACGGCCGGTGATGTCGAGCACCTTCTCGGCGAAGAAGAGCCGGAGAATGTCGGCGTTCTGGCCATAGCCGAAGGCACGCAGCAGCGCCGTGGCCGGGAATTTCTTCTTCTTGTCGATGTGGACGTAGATCACGTCGTGAATGTCGATCGTAAACTCGACCCACGATCCGCGGAACGGGATGATTCGCGCCGAGAAGAGCCGCTGACCGTTCGGGTGCGTGTCCTCCTCGAACACCACGCCGGGCGAACGGTGCAACTGCGACACCACGACGCGCTCGGCGCCATTGATGACGAAGGTGCCGAGCGGGGTCATGATCGGCAACTCACCGAGGTAGACCTCCTTCTCGATGGCGTTCTTCAGTCGGCGCTGCCCATCCACCTCCTCGAAGACATCGAGGCGGAGCTTGGTGCGGAGCGGTGCGGCATAGGTCATATCGCGCTCGATGCACTCCTCCACGGAGTACTTCGGCTCGCCCAGCGAGTAGCCCACGAATTCCAGCGAGTACTTCCCGTTGACGTCCGAAATCGGGAAGAGGTCGCGGAAGACCCGTTCCAGCGAGACATCCTGGCGATCGCCCTCGACATCGTCGGGGACGAGCAGGGACTGGAAGGCCTTCGTCTGGATGTCGAGCAAGTGGGGCATATCCATCGCCCCCTGCATCGACGAGAATGAAATTACCGGCAGCGTTTCAGGCATCGCCACATCCCTTGCAAATGGAGACGGCAGAGCCGGGACCCCCGCTTGGAGCGGGGGCCGGCGCAGTCGTCATCCGGATTTCGAGGTCGCGTACTGTGGGCATCGCGTCTCACTGAAAGTGACCGTTGCGGAGGTGGGAGACCCCGCGCCGACCGCGGATGCGGCCGGCTCGGGGTGACCCACTCCGTGGGTCACTTCAGCTCGACGGTCGCGCCCTGGTCCTCGAGTCGCTTCTTCATTTCCTCGGCCTCGGCCTTCGACACGCCCTCCTTCACGGTGCTGGGCGAGCTATCGACGAGGTCCTTCGCTTCCTTCAGGCCGAGCGAGGTGAGCTCGCGGACGACCTTGATCACGTTGATCTTCTTCTCGCCGCCGGCCTTGAGGATGACGGCGAACTCCGTCTGCTCCTCGACTGCCGCCGCCGCTGCGCCGCCGCCACCGCCGGCCGGAGCCGCCGCCGCAACCTGCACATTGAACTTCGTGGTGAAGGCCTCGATCAGGTCGGCCAGTTCGAGGACGGTCTTGCCGCCGATCGCCTCGATGATTTCGTCATTGCTGAGCATCGTTGCCATAATTTGTATCTCCGTGTGTTACTGGGCCTGACCGGCCGAGCGCTGTTCGCGGAGTGCAGTGAGCACCCCGACCACCTGATAGAGGATCCCGTTCAGCGAGCCGGCAAACTGCGCCAGCAACACTTCGCGGGGCGGGATCTCGCCGAGACGCTTGACGTACGCGGGTGCGACGGCCTTGCCGTCAACCCACCCCGCCCGGACCGTCGGCTTTTCGTGCTGCTTGGCGAATTCGCCGATCACCTTGGCGGTGGCCATCGGATCCTTGCCTGCGAAGACAAGGCCGGTGTTGCCGGCAAGATGGGCATCGAGCTCCGCAATGGAGTTCGCGGCCAGCGCCCGCTGGGCGAGCGTGTTCTTCACCACGACATACTTCCCGCCCGCAGCACGGAGCTTGCGGCGGAAGTCCGTCATCTTCAGGACGTTCAGTCCGTTGAAGTCGGTGACGAAGAGGTTCGGCGACGCCTTGATGTCGGCAGTCAGCGAATCGATCTCCGCCTGGCGTTCAAGCTTGCTCATCGATACCCCGCCGTGTCGAGCGTCACACCGGGTCCCATCGTGCTGGTCACCGTGGCGGAACGCAGATAGGTGCCCTTGGCTGCGGAGGGCTTGGCCTTCACGATGGTCTCGAGGAAGGCCTGCAGGTTCTCCGCGAGGGCCTCGGCGGAGAACGACACCTTGCCGATCGGGGCGTGCACGTTCCCTGTCTTGTCGACGCGGAACTCGATCTTGCCCGCCTTGATCTCCTTGACGGCCTTGGCCACATCCATCGTGACCGTTCCCGCCTTCGGATTCGGCATCAGGCCGCGGGGACCGAGAATCCGGCCCAGGGCACCGAGCTGTCCCATCACGTCTGGCGTCGCGACAATGACGTCGCACTCCAGCCAGCCGTCCTTGAGTTTCTGGAGATACTCGAGGCCGACGAAATCGGCGCCTGCGGCCTCGGCGTCCTTCGCCCGGTCGCCCTGCGCTACCACCAGCACCCGCACCGTCTTGCCGGTGCCGTGCGGCAGAATGACGGTCCCGCGGACCACCTGGTCGGCGTGGCGCGGGTCAACCCCGAGCCGGACCGCGACATCCACCGTCGCGTCGAACTTCGTGTAGGAGGTCTGCTTTACCAGCGTGACGGCATCCTGCGCCGTGTACTCACGCCCGGCCTCGACCTTTGCGACAGCCTCGCGATACTTCTTGCCACGAGTCGCCATCAGTCAATGACCTCCAGGCCCATCGAACGGGCCGTCCCGGCGATCATCCGCATCGCCGATTCGAGGTCTGAGGCATTGAGGTCGACCATCTTGATCTCGGCGATCTTCCTGACCTGGGCCGAGGTCACCTTGCCGACCTTGGTGCGGTTCGGTGCAGCGCTTCCCTTTTCGATGCCCGCTTCCTTGAGGAGCAGGTTCGGGGCAGGCGGCGTCTTGGTGATGAAGGTGAAGGTCCGATCTCCAAAGATCGTGACGACCACCGGAATCACCATACCGGACTGCGCCTGGGTGCGCGCGTTGAACTGCTTGCAGAACTCCATGATGTTGACCCCGTGAGGGCCGAGTGCAGTACCAACCGGCGGCGCGGGGTTAGCCGCTCCGGCCGGGCACTGCAGCTTCACCATGGCTACGATCTTCTTGGCCATGTCGCTCCTTTCACGACGCCCACTGGCAAGGCGGGTCGCCGAATGACGGAACGGTCAGAGACCGATCCTGCCGCCAGAATCCCCGGGCGGTCGCAGGGGGGAGAGGAGATCTCTCCAGACAAACCATCCATCATCCATCATCCATCATCCCGATTCGATCACGGATAGTGGATCGTTCTACTAGTGACCCCTGAGCTGCAGGTAGTCGAGTTCCACGGTGGTCGGGCGTCCGAAGAGCGACACCGAAACCTTCACCTTTCCCTTGTCGGCCAGGACTTCTTCGACGACGCCGTTGAAATCCGAGAACGGCCCTTCGGTGATCTCCACGGCTTGCCCGACGAGGAACGGAATCTCCTCCTTCGGCGCGGCATCGGCCTCCGCCTCGGACTTGCCAAGCAGGCGGGCGACTTCGTCATCGCGCAGCGGCAGCGGTGCCTTGCTGGTGCCGACAAACTTGATCACGCCCTGGATCGAGTTCACCACGTGCTGCGCTTCCTGGCTCATCCCCATCTGCACGATCACGTAGCCCGGGAACAGCTTCCGTTCGACCGTGACCTTCTTGCCATTCTTGATCTCGACGACATCCTGGGTCGGCACCAGCGCCAGCGCCACGAGCTTCTGGCCTTCCGGGCGCGGGTCATCCTTGATCCGCATCTCGAGCAGCGAGCGCACCTTGTTCTCGTGCCCCGCAGTCGTCTGGATCGCGTACCAGCGATACTCCCCGCCCACAGCCGCTCCGTTCATCGGGCCAACAGCGCGACGCCGTCCACCAGGATCTTCTGGAGGAGCCAGTCGAGCACGCCAATCGCCACGCCGAGCAGGAGCGAGCCGATGATCACCGCGCGCGTCGCCTTGATCAGCTCCGGCTTCGGCGGCCAGCTGACCTTGTCCATCTCGCTGCGCGCCTCGACCAGGAAATCCCGCGTTGCCGCGAGCTTGCTGGCCTTCGGTGCAGCGAGTTCGGTTCCTGCCTGCTCGGTCATCTCAACTCCTCGCAAATCTGCTCGCTTCACACCCGCTCGCGGCGCGCCGCGCGAGGCGCGGCCCGGGTCCCGCCTACTTCAGGATCTTCGTGACCACGCCGGCGCCGACCGTCCGGCCGCCCTCGCGGATGGCGAACCGCAGCCCCTCGTCCATCGCCACCGGGATGATCAGTTCGATCGTCATCTGGATGTTGTCCCCCGGCATCACCATCTCCACCCCCGCCGGCAACTCC
>JANLPG010000143.1:0-2953 GCA_031367105.1 Gemmatimonadota bacterium
CGTTGTTCGTCAGGGCCGGATCGGAGAAGCGCGGGGTGGCCGAGAGAAAGAGGTGGGCCCCTCCGAGTGCGGTGGAATTCGCCACGGAATTGGACATCACGAACTCGGTGGAGATGCCGCTCCCGCCGAAGGTGAGTCCGGGGCGGGAGCCGAAATCGGTCTGGGGCACCACGGGGCCGACAGTTTGGGCAACGAGCGAAGCGGTGGCGGTGACGAGCACCGCAGCCGCACTAAGGAGTCTTCGAACCATTTGGGGGCTCCTACTGCGAGGGGGGAGCAAGAGTGCCACAAACGCGGTACCGCTCCGTGCTGGAGTTGGGAGCAATATTCAGACCGGGAATACTCCAACAATATGGCCGAATGTTGCATCGGTAACGTGAACTGCTACAAGAACTTAGAAACGACCCGGACCGCAGATGGAGACAGATACCAACCTTTGTGATTAGGCAAGATACCTACAGGTTGTAGCCGCAGTACCACGGTCGTCTGGACGTACGTGGTTCCAGAAGGAAACTTTAGTCGTCGTCGGCCGCCGTCAATGGCACCAGGCGACCGCGCGGCGGGATGCCAGCCTCGAGTTCGAGAATCCCCACGGACGCGGGAATGTCGAAGCGACGCGGCCCGGCCCCGCCAGGGTTCATCACCGTCACGACCACATCCACCAATTCGAGCTTGGGGATGTGGGTGTGGCCGTGGATGATGATTTCTGCATCCGGGAACGCGGCGTGCAGCTCCTCGCTCGGAACTCCTCGACCGAACTGGTCGCCGTGGGTTACCACGATTTCGAAGCCGTCGAGTTCGATTCGCGCCACGCGTGGCAACCGCGCGCGCACCTCGGGACCGTCAGTATTCCCGAACACCGCCGTCACCGGCGCGATCGCCTCCAGCTCGGTGAGCAGTTCCAGCGGGCCGACATCTCCGGCGTGCAGGATGTGATCGACCTCGGCAAAGACCGCGAAGACTTCGGGTCGCAGCAGGCCGTGGGTGTCGGAGATGACGCCGAGTCGCACCTCAACCACCCCAGCGAGGGGCGAGTGGGATGTCGAGCCCGACCTGATCGAGGATTCGCTGCACGATGAAATCCACCAGCTCCGCGATGGTTGCGGGTCGGTGATAGAACCCTGGCGCGGCCGGAATCACTACGGCACCAGCCTCAGTCACGGCGGTCAGGTTGCGGAGGTGAATCAGCGAGAGCGGCGTCTCTCGTGGCACCAGCACCAGCTTGCGACGCTCCTTCAGCATCACGTCGGCGGCGCGCTCCACCAACGACCGCGACGTTCCGCCGGCGATCGCCGCGACGGTTCCCATCGAGCAGGGACAGATGACCATTCCCCGGGTGCGGTATGAGCCCGATGCCGGTTTCGCCCCGCGATCGGTATCAGGATAGACGGTGATGCGTGACCAGTCGCCACCGGTCGCCGCGCGCAATGCCGCCTCGTCGGCAACTCCCGACTCGGTGTCGAGGAGACGCCAGCCGTGGCCCGACACGATGAGGTCAGTCGGGATCTGGTGCCGGGCGAGGACGTCGAGCAGGCGCACGGCGTAGGGAGCGCCGGAAGCGCCGGTGATGGCAAACACGACAGGCAGTGCCGTCATTGGAATCTCTTGGTCGAGAAGCGAGGATCGAGAACCGAGAAGCGCGAACGGCCTCGTGGACACGATTGCGGAGGATCGGAGAGCACTGCGCTTTTCGCTTCTCGCTTCTCGCTCATCGTGCTATCACATCGACCAACGCAAACGCAAAGACCGTCACACTCATCACTCCATTCATCGTGAAGAACGCAGCGTCGAGCTTCGAGAGATCATCGGGCTGTACCAGCTGATGCTCCCAGGCAAGGATCCCGGCGGCAGCGACCACTCCGACGAAGTACCAGCGACCAAAGCCGGCGAACCAGCCGAACGCCGCCAGTGCCGGAATGGTGACGCCGTGCAGCAGCTTGGCGAGCAGGAGCGCACGCGGCACACCGAGCCGTACGACGGCACTGCGGAGCCCTTCATCGCGGTCGAAGCCCTCGTCGGGGAGGGCATAGAAGATGTCGAAGCCGGCCACCCACGTCATCACCGCAAGGGTAATCAGCAGCAGCAGCCACCACGGCTCACTCCACGCGCCGGTCACGGCCAGCCAGCCGCCCACCGGCGCGATGGCCAGCGAGAGCCCGAGCCAGAGGTGGGGCCAATGGGTCCAGCGCTTGGCGTAGCTGTAGCCGAGCACCCAGAGGAGTGCCACAGGCGAAAGGGCGAAGCAGAGCGGATTGAGCCGGTAGGCCGCGAGGAGAAAGAGTGCTGCAGCAGCGCCGATGGCAACGAAAGCCTGCGGGACGGTGATGCTGCCGGCCGGGATTTCGCGGGCTCGCGTGCGAGGGTTTCGGGCATCGAAGCGCCGGTCGACGATCCGGTTGAAGCCCATCGCCGCGAAACGCGCGCTGGAAAAGGCCAGCACGACCCACGCCACGGTCGCCACGGTGATCGGCGCCACCAACGTTGCCGCGAGGAGCCCGAGCAGCGCGAAGGGGAGCGCGAAGAGCGTGTGCGGCAGCTTGACGAACGACACCCATCTCGCGACGAACGTTGCGCCCCCGAAAGTCTGTCCTTCCCTCGCTTCTCGCTTCTCGCTTCTCGCTTCTCCTGTCACTTCGAGATTCCCAGACTCGGCCACATCTCGTCAATCCGGCGCTTCGTAGCTTCGTCCATCACGATCTTCTCGGGCCATTCGCGAGTGAAACCCTCCTCGGGCCACTTCCGGGTCGCGTCGATGCCCATCTTGCTGCCGAAGGTGAACGCCTGCGACGCGTGGTCGAGGACGTCGGCCGGACCCCGGGCGAACTCGGTGTCCCGTTTCGGATCGATATTGTTGAGTGCCACCCACCAGACCTCTTCGCTGTCCTGCACGTTGACGTCGTGATCCACGATGATCAGCACCTTGGAGAGCGACATCAGCCCCTGGCCCCAGAGC
>JANLPG010000200.1:0-11084 GCA_031367105.1 Gemmatimonadota bacterium
GTGGGGTTTCTGGCGGGCAATCGCGCACACGCGCACGCACGGTCACGCGACGCGCTGGTGCACTCGCTGGCGCAGCAGCTCTCCTGTGCTGTCGAGGAGCTTGCCGAGCTGATCCCGAAGCGCCAGGCAGAGCTGCTGGCAGCGCGAGCCCGGATCGAAACCCTCGAGGGTGAGCTCGCGCGGTACCGACTCGGGTCGCTCGCCGGAGCGGTCGCGCCGGATGAGCGGGGTGTCAGACGGGTCGTCTATCGCTCCGATGGTGACCCGGCGACGCTGCTGCGCGCGATGGCTCAGGCGGCGGGGGCGATGGAACGACTGCTCTTCATCGCGAGCGATACCCCCCCGCCGTCGGTGTATGTCGGAGCCAGTGCCGACAGCGGTATCGATGCCGGTGCGGCACTCAAGGCGGCGCTCTCGGCCGTCGGTGGACGCGGCGGCGGCTCGGCGCGCGTGGCGCAGGGGACGGCGCCAGATCCAAGCCGGTTGCGCGACGTGATCGCGGCGGTGATCGATGCTGGGTGATGGATGGTGGATGGTGGATGGTGGATGATGGAGGGTGGATGATGGTCAGCATTCCGGCACGCCGGTACTCACCGTAGATTGCCGGTATGCTCCCACGCCTCATCGAACACCTGATCTGGGCTGATGAACGAGTCGCCGATTCACTCGCGACGCTCGCAGCCCCGGATACCGAGTTGCTCGCGATCTATGGCCACGTCCTTGGTGCCGAGGCGGTGTGGATAGCCAGACTCAACGGGATGCCGAGCGATGTGCCGGTCTTTCCGGAATTTGACCTCGCCACCTGCCGTGAAGTGGCTCGCCGCTATCACGCCAGTCTCCAGGTAATTCCGCTGGACGACGCGGGGCGCGCACGCACGGTGACCTATACCAACAGCAAGGGCGACAGCTTCAGCAGCACCGTCGACGAGATCCTCCACCACGTCTGCCTGCACGGAATGCACCATCGCGGCCAGGTGATCCGCGGTGTGCGCCAGGGCGGCGGGACGCCGCTGGCCACCGACTTCATCGCGTTCGTGCGTGGCCGCTGACACCGTCCTGCTCGCCGCGCTCCTTGGCGTCGCGATTGCGTTGCTCCTGCTCGTGCTCTGGCGACTCCGCCCTGCCGATGGCGCGGGGCTCGAGCGAGCACTGCGCGACGAACTCCGCTCTGCCCGCAGTGAGCAAGGCGAGCAGTTGCGCCATTTTCGCGAGGAGATGTCGCGGCAACTCGATACCATCCGCGCGACGGTCGACGAGAAACTTCAAGCGACCCTCGAACAGCGACTGGGCGAATCGTTCAAGCAGGTGAGCGACCGGCTGGAGGCGGTGCACCGCGGCCTCGGCGAGATGCAGACGCTGGCGACCGGTGTCGGTGAACTGAAGCGGATGCTCGGCAATGTGAAGACGCGCGGCACCTGGGGTGAAGTCCAGCTCGGCTCGATTCTCGAACAGGTGCTCACGCCGGATCAGTACGCCCGCAATGTGAAGACGCGCGAAGGCTCCAACGACCTGGTCGAGTTTGCGGTGAAACTCCCCGGGCAGGGCGTCGGCGCCACGGTGTGGCTGCCGCTCGACGCCAAATTTCCACAGGAGGACTACCTCCGCCTCGTCGAGTCGGCCGAGCGCGGCGACGCGGAGGGTGTGCAAGCGGCCCAGGCCGCACTGGGGCGGGCGGTGCTGGTGGCCGGGCGCGATATCAGCAGCAAATACCTTGATCCTCCACGCACCACCGATTTCGCCATTCTCTTCCTGCCGACCGAAGGGCTCTACGCCGAAGTCCTCCGGATGCCCGGCCTCACCGATCAGCTGCAACGCGATTGCCGCGTCGTGCCCGCGGGGCCCACCACGCTGGCGGCGCTGCTGTCTTCGCTCCGAATGGGATTCCGGACCCTGGCGATCGAAGAGCGCGCCAGTGAGGTCTGGCGACTGCTCGGTGCGGTGAAGACGGAATTTTCCCGCTTCGGCGAAGTCCTCGACCGGGTCAAGAAGCAGCTCGAGAGCGCCAGGAGCACGCTCGACCAGACCGACGTCCGCACCCGGGCGATGCACCGGCAGCTCCGGGATGTCGAGCAACTCCCGGCGGATGCCAGCGAACAGCTCCTGGGTATCGCCGCTCCTCCGGAGGAAAGCGACCCCATCCCCTGACCTCGCCGTCGCTCCGCAATGAGTGCTGGCGGCGGCTTCGCAGCGTTAACTTGGGAGTGCGGTGCGGCTGTGTGGCCCTTCCGCTGCCCTGTCGCCCGGGAGTCGTCGATGTCGCTGATCGCCCTGCTGCCCCTGCTGCTCGCCGCCGCATCGTCTGACACGAGCGGCGCCAGGCCGGCCCCTCCCCTGTTCAAGTTCGCCGGTGATGTCGGGTACGTCAGCACGGCGGGCAACTCGTCGGTCCGGACGCTGAACCTTGGTAACCGGCTGAGTATGAAGACCGGCGACGTCACCCTTTCGCAGTCGTTCAACGTGGTCAACGGCCGCAGCAAGGGTGTGGAGGTGACCTCGCTCTGGCGCGCGGGGTTACGCGGCGATGTCGCGGTGGAGCCGACCATCGGCGTCTATGCCTCGATCGCCTTCGAACGCAACGTCTTCGCCGGCCTCCGCTCGCGAGTCGCGAACACTCTCGGCCTCACCGCTC
Source organism: Gemmatimonadota bacterium (assembly GCA_031367105.1). Lineage (GTDB taxonomy): Bacteria > Gemmatimonadota > Gemmatimonadetes > Gemmatimonadales > GWC2-71-9 > Palsa-1233. The sequence continues at coordinate 2,630 of JANLPG010000200.1, forward strand.
AGCTGGTGAAAACTCCGCGCGACCGCTTCTCCGTCGAGGGCGGAATGTCGCTCACATCGCAGCGAGGCGTCGCGGGGAAGGGGCGTGATCTCGACTTCCTCGGCGGCCGCGCGGCGACCGCCTTCGCGCATCAGCTCAGCAGCAAGGCATCGATTTCGCAATCCGTCGAGCTGCTGCCGAATTTCCGGCAGAGCGAGGATCTGCGGATCAACACCGAGAGCCTGCTGACAGCACCCGTGTCAAGACACGTCTCCTTGCGGCTCTCGTACATCATTCGCTACGACGGGTTGCCCGAACCCGGCTTCCTCGCCACCGACCGGCTGTTCACCTCAGGGGTGCAGGTGGGCCTCTGATGCGCTGCGGAGTCTTCCTCCTGGCTATTGGAGCGGTCGCGTGCAGGGGAAACCACCGGACGAACGGAAGCAGCGTCACCGATTCCGCGGGCGTCCGACTCGTCACTTCGACCGCTCCCGCCTGGGGCGATACCAGCCGGTGGATGCTCGACACCGTTCCGCTCCTCTCGATCGGCGATGCCTCCGGCCCGAATCCGATCCTGCTGGTGGAGGTGAACGGCACCCGCCTCCTCCCCGATGGTCGAGTTGCGGTGGTGAGCGGCAGTGAGAAGACGGTGCTCTACTTCGATGCGCAGGGGAAACCGGCCGGGCGCGTGGGCCGCGACGGTGCAGGACCGGGCGAGTTTCGGAGCGTGGACCTGATTGGTAATCTTGGCGATTCGCTGTTGATCTGGGACGCACAGCTCGCTCGCTCGACGCTGCTCGATCCTGCCGGGAAGGTGGCGCGCAACTTCAGCGTGTCGAAGGGCGACAGCGCCATGACCCCACGGTTCGGCTTTGCTCCGGCCGCACTCTTTGCGGATGGATCGTTGCTGGTGGCTGGGAGAGCCGGTGCCAGTACCGGCGACCGGAGCGAACTCCGACGCGACACCGTCCCGCTCCGTCACGCGGATGCACGTGGCACCCTCGGCCACCCGATCGCCGATGTGCTGGGCAGCGAGGCGATCGTCGTGGTCGGCAAGAAGTTTGTCTCGCGCTTCGATCGGCCGTTCGGGCGCACGACCATCACCGGTACCACCGGCATCAGTACCTTGGTAAGTACCGGCGATTTCGACGGGCTGGTGGTATACGACACCGCCGGCCAGCTCACTGCCAGGTATCGCCTCGATCGCCCTCGTCGGCTGATTCCCGCCTCGGATATCGATGCACTCGGACAGGAGCAGGGCCAGCAGCTCACCCAGCTGCCGAAGGAGTTCGCCGCTGCGCTCCGCCCAGTGCTCGCCGAGATCGGTGTACCAGCCACCCTCGCTACCGCGGATCAGCTGGTAGTGGACGCCAGCGGGGCGATCTGGCTGCGGAATGCTGTCGGCCCGGTGCGCCGCGACTCACTCGCCCAGCGATGGACGGTGCTCAGCGCCGATGGCAGCTGGCTTGGCTCCGTGACCACACCGCGGCGGCTGGAGGTTCACCAGATCACCGCTGACCGGATCATCGGCGTGTGGCGCGACGAGAATGACGTGGAGTACGTTCGGATCTACCGCCTGACGAGGACGCCGTGATGACGACTGACCCACGTTACCCGATCGGCCGTTTCGTTCCGCCTGACGCCCCAGACGACGCGATGATGGAGCGCTGGCGTCGCACCATCGAGGAGTTCCCCGGGTTGTTGTTCGCCGCCGTGCAGGGGCTCGGCGATGTCCAGCTCGACACGCCGTACCGCGAGGGGGGCTGGACGGTGCGCCAGCTGGTGCACCACCTCGCCGACTCGCACATTCACGCCTATTGCCGCTTCAAGCTGGCACTGACTGAGGAGCAGCCGGTCATCAAGCCCTACCTCGAGGCCCAGTGGGCCGAACTGCCCGAAGCGCGCGCACTCACGGTGGAGCCGTCGCTGCTGATTCTCAGTGGATTGCACGCGCGCTGGTCGGCAATGATGGTGGCGATGACGCCAGCACAGTTTCAGCGTACGTTTCATCACCCCGAGACGAAGCTGGACCTCCCGCTCTGGCGAATCCTCGGATTGTACGCGTGGCACTGCCAGCACCACGTTGCACACATCACCCGACTGCGCACGTCGCGCGGCTGGTAATGCGTATCCCCTCTCTCCAACAGCGGAGCTGATCGATGGAACGGCAGAGTGTGGCTGGAATTGGTGGTGTCGTCCTGTTCGCCGATCACGCCGACTCACTGGCGCACTGGTACGAGAAGCACCTCGGCCTGCACTTCAATCGCGAGCCGGAAAGCCACTTCTGGTGGGTCGAATTGCCGGGCACGTCCTTCGCCATTCACCAGACGAATCATCCGCTGGGACACGAACACCGGCAGGTCGAGATCACCTGGCTGGTGGCCGATCTCGATGCCTTCATCGAGCATCTCGGCGAACTCGGCGCGACGGTGGAGGAACGGCAGGAGACGAGCACCGGCGACTTTGCCTGGCTCGATGACCCCGAGGGGAACCGGATCGAACTGTACCAGAAGCCAGAGGTGTAGGGTGCGCGCGCACGGCGAGGCGCCGACGCGGTCGTCGAATCATTACGGTCCGTACTTCGCCCTCAGGCGATCGATGACCGCCTTCCGGATATCGCGGTACGCTGTCACAGGACCGAGCTCGGGATTGTCGGGGGCGAGGAATGCGAGACCCTTCTCGCGCCCGGTGAGGAGGAAATCGGTGGTCGCCACCCGATAGCGGCGCGCCGGATCGAGCGCCGCACCGTTCACCAGCCATTGATCGCCCTCGTGCACCGCGCCGACCGGATGGAGGTAGCCGCCGCTGCCGCGGTTGGCCTCGCCCTGTTCCAGCACCCGACGCAACAGCGCACCAGTCATCGTCGTTCCCACGACGGCGCCTCCGAAGGGGAGGATTCGAATCACGTCGTACTGCGAGACCGCACCCGCGGAGATGACGTCATCAATCCGAATTGATCCACCGTTCATCACTCCCACCTCGGCGTCAGGCACTTCGGCCCGGAGTGCCTCGGCGATGAGGGTGGTCAGCGGTGCCTGACGGATGCGCACGGTTGCTTCGCGGCCATCGAGCGGCACGGGGAGCGTGGTGACGCGGGCGTGTGGGTCGAGTCCTGCTGCGATATAGGCCGAGTCGGAGCGCGCGACCCAGACCGCGACCTCCCGGGCGACCTTGGGGTCGGCCTTGATGGTGGAATCGAGCGCGATGAACCGCACACTCACCGAGGGGCGTGCCCCTTGAGTGGCAAAGGTGAGGGTTACCGTTGCGACGGTCCGGACGTTGGCGTCGGCCTTCACGATCGGGGTGAAGCGGGGGCCGCGTCGGATCTCGTAGTTCTCGTGTTCGTGGCCGCCGAGGAGCAGGGCGATCTCCGGGACTGATTCGACCAGGTACTGATCGCTGGCAAGCGTGAGGTGGGTGATGGCCACGATGGCGTCGACGCTATCCCTGATGGCAGTGACCTCGCGCTGGGCGGCAGCGATCGGATCCTCGAACCGAGTCCAGGGGGGGCGGTTGTCGTCGATGACCAGTCCAATCAGCCCGATCCGGATTAGGCCACCCGGGCTCCTCAACCGGAGGATCGCGTGGCGTTGGGTATGGGGGAAGAGTCGTCCAGCGGAATCGGTGACGTTGCTCACCACGTAGCCGAAGCGGGATTCGGACAGCCGGGCGAGGAACTCCTCCGGTCGAATGTCGAACTCGTGATTGCCCAGCGTGGCCCATTGCAGCCCTACGGCGTTGAGGACCGAAACCATCTGCCGCCCGGCCAGGCGGGCTCCACCCACCTGCGCGAGCCCCATCGCTGACGGGGAGAGGAAGTCGCCGGCGAGGTCGGTGACCAGCGCCGGGGTCCGGCGGGCGAGGGAGGCCCTGAGGGTGGCGAGCCGGGCCAGGCCGCCACTGGCGCCGCCTGACATCGGAGTGATCTCGTAAACATCGTTGAAATGGAGGAAAGTGACCGATCGGGGAGGTCTGCCAGCCCTCTGGGCCCCGGAAATCGCCGGAAATACGACCAGGAACAGGGCGGCGAGCAGAGCGGGCGGACGGTACATTGGCGATCCGGGTCGAGGGACCGGCGGAATCTGGGGGGCCGGGGACTGGCCCACCAGCCAGGAATTGTGCATCGCTGGTGGGTCAGTTCGTCACAACCACTGTCCACAATCTTAGGATGTATGCATGCGAAAGTTCATTTTGGCCCTACTTATTGCCGGGACGCTTACCGGTTGCGTCAGCAAGAAGCGCTACGACGAAACCGTCCTTGAGCAGCGCCGGGTCAACGAGCAGAAGGATTCGCTCGTCGCCGACGTGCTCGCCGCGACCCAGATGGTCACCGAGATCAACAGCGACCTCGCCCGCGTCAAGGCGCTGGGTGTGAGTCCGGTCTCGAGCGGTGACCGTCCGCTGGCCGGCAGGGCCGAAGAGCGTGCTGTCCTGCTGGGGAAGGTTCGTGAAGTGATCGCCCGCCTCGACGCGGCGGAGGTGCAGGTCGCCGCCCAGAAGAAGAAGATCGGCGGCTTGGGCGCCGAGCGCGCCAAGTTGCTCTCCAATCTCAATGCCTTCTCGAAGACGATCGAAGATCTCAAGGCGGCTGCGCAGCAACAGGAATCGCTGATCACCGAGCAGAAGGTCCAGATCCAGACCTTGACGTCGCGAGTCGACACCTTGACGCAACAGACCAATCAGCTCACGGTGGAGAAGGTCGCGGTGAAGGACACCCTGACCCACGTGATCGACGAGTCGAACGTCGCCTACTACGCCGTCGGGACCAAGGACGAACTGATCAAGCGCGGCATCGTGGTGAGCGAGGGCACCAAGTTCCTGATCTTTGGTGGCAAGGCAGTCGTTGCGGCGCGCGACCTCAAGCCGGAACTGTTCCAGCGTCTGGATCGGCGCAAGGACACCGTGCTGACGGTGCCGGAACCGGCGAAGGAGTACAAGATTGTCACGCGGCAAAGCCCGTCGATGCTTGCCAGCACCGTGACGTCGGATGGGCACGTGAAGGGTGACCTGCACATCTCGTCGCCCGCGTTCTGGGACGCCGGCAAGTTCCTGATCCTGGTACGCGACTAAGCCAGATCGACGATCGATGGGCGATGATCGATCATCGATAACTGCATTGGAGTGGGGCGGTCCGGCAACGGGTCGCCCCACTTGGCGTTCCGCCGGAGGATCGTCCATCGATCCTCGTTTCTCGACTATCTTTCAGCTGTCTCTTCTCTTCGAGTTGCCAATGCGCCGCCACTTCCGAATGCTCGCTACCGCGGTCCTCCTCCTCACCGGCGCGACCGCGCTCACCGCGTGGCACGCTGGCCCCGCGCCGCTGAAGCTGCGGGTGGTCAAGTCGCCCAGCTGCGGTTGCTGTACTGCCTGGGTCAGCTATATGCAAAAGGCCGGTTTCACCGTGACGGTGGAGAGTCGCGAGGAATTCACCAAGCTGAAGCGTGCCAATGGCGTGACGCGTGAACTCGAGTCGTGTCACACGGCGTTCATCGACGGCTATGTGATCGAGGGGCACGTCCCCGCCGATCTGGTCAAGAAACTGCTGACCGAGAAGCCCGTTGGCGTGAAGGGTCTCGCTGCGCCGGGGATGCCGGGTGCGTCGCCGGGAATGGATCAGGGGAAGGAGTCCTACACCATCTACAGCTTCGACGCGACGGGCCACGCCAAGCGCTACGCCGTGCGATGAACGACGACCGGGTGGCCCGGATGCGGGCCGCTATGTGGCGGATGTTGATCGGGGTCGTGGTGGTGGATGCGATGGGCCTGGCGGTGTTCCTGCTGACGCCGTTGACCCGGACCCCGAACGGGCGGACGGCTGCCGGGTTGTTCTGGATCGTGGCGACGCTCGCGGTGATCCTCCCCGGGCTGCGCGACATCCGCACCGCCCGCCGCAGCTAGCGACTGGGTTCGCTCCGCATCCGGTCGCGTGCGGCTTCGATCCGGAGCCGCACCAGCTGCTTCAACTCGGCAGTGGTCTTCCCGCTGCTCTCGACCGGCTCAAGGATCTCGACCACCGCGACCGCAGGGTTGATGCGCCAGTCGTGCTTGGCAATGGCATTGCGAGTGCCGTGAATCGCCAGCGGCAGGATCGGGACGCCCGCGTCGATCGCCAGCCGGAATGCGCCATCCTTGAACGGCAGCAACTCCTCCGTCAGCGATCGCGTCCCCTCGGGAAACATCATCACCGAACAGTGCTGCCGCAGCCGCTCCCGACAGTTGGCGATCGCCTCCCTCGCGCTCGCGGCACGACCGCGCTTGACCGGAATATCGTTCGCCATCCACATCGTCCAGCCGAGCACGGGAATTTTCATCAACTCGATTTTGCTGAGCCATTTCATCTCCCAGGGGAGATGGCAGAGCAGCAGGATATCGGAGAACGACTCGTGGTTGGCGACCACGACATACGGCAGCCGGGGGTTTGTCGGCGGGGTGCCGCGCACCGAGAAGCTCCAGCGCGGTGTGGTCCAGGTGGTCCACAGCCCGACCCAGCGAAAGATCCGCCCGCCGATGTAGTTCACTCGGTCGAACGGCCAGCCGATGATCCGGAAGAAGCTCACCAGCGGGAAGGTCACGGCGATGGCAAGGCCGAGCATCGACCAGGTCCAGATCGAAGCGAGCGTGGTGCGCAGGGGTGAGGCGGGCGTGGGCATCGGGGCAGAAGGTAAAGGAGTGCGCCGTGGTGAGCTGCTAGCGCACCGCGCGACCGTGCAGTGCCTCGAACGCTGCGGTCGTCCCGATGCGCTCCAGCGCGTGATACGCTGCGGTGCGCACGTTGGCATCGTTGTGCTTGAGCAGGTGACCGAGCTGGTGGACCGCCTTCTCCATATGCCGGCGGGCGGCCACCTCGGCGCAGGCGACAACCAGGTCGGGGCGGTGACTCGTGAGCGCCTTGAGGATCGCCTCTTCGGCCCCGGGGGCTGCGGCCAGCGCTTCGATGCAGGCGCGTCGCTCGGGTCTCCCTTCGGCGGCGTTCAGGACTTCGATGATCGCCTCGATGCCATCGCGCCCGGCACTGTTGATGGCCCGCGCGATCAGCGGCGAGGTTCCCGGCTTGGCCAGCAACCGTACCATCGCTTCCAGGTCGTCACTCGAGACCATACGTCGCCGCTCACGCACCACGATCGATCGCTGGGCGTCTTCGAGTTCGTCCTCCAGCGTGCGCAATTCGATCAACGCGGCGGCGAGCCGGTCGTAGTCGTGCTGTGATGCGGCCTCGCTTCCTTCGGCGAGCAACGGGTCGAGTCGCGTGGTCAGGACCGCGCGGTCGTTGGTCCGGTTGGTGAGGTCGGGGCCGCCGAGGATTTCACCCGGTGCCATCAGCTGGCGCGGCTCCGCGGAGAGGCCGCCGGCGCTGGAGTCGACCACCTCACCCTGCTTTCCCGCCGAAACCAGTTCCGCCCCTGGGACTGCGGCGTGCAGTGCTTCGATGAGATGGATCGGAGCGGGGAAGAGCCCGGCCGCGGAGGCGAAAATCTCTGACACCTCACGCCAGTGCCGTGGCTCGAGGTTCCCGGGCAGGCAGAGCTTGGCGGTGTCGTGGCCAAGCATCATCTCCATCACCTGTGTCGCGCCGGGGGCATCGGCCGAGACCGGCATATCGTTGACGAGGAATCGGCCGTTGAGAATCTCGAAGGTGACCGGGGTGCCACCTGCCGCGCGGGCGAGCAACGAAAGTGCGCGATCCATCGCGGCGGCGTCGCCGTCTGCGGCGCGAACCTGATGGAGTGAAGCAGCGAACAAAGCGGTCAGTGGGACAGGCATAGGAGAAGTCTACATCCGCTGGGCTGAGGTAAGGAGTTTGGCCACATCGCGGCGGCGATCGGCCCCCAGCGGGAGTCCGAGCCGCAACCCGACCGCCAGTGCTGCCGGACGGCTGAGTTCGTGGTCGTTCAGGACGTCCCGGACCGCGCCATCGTGCACGATCCTCCCTTGCTGCAGCAGCAACCCCCGGTCGAGTGCCTCGTGGGCAAAGACGGCATCGTGGGTGATTGCCAGCACCGCCACGCCGCGGCTCAGCCGTTGCCGGACCGCCGCGATCACCCGTTCCCGGGAAGCACCGTCGAGGCCAGCGGTCGGCTCATCCAGCAGCAGGAGTATCGGGTCGGAGACCAGAATCGACGCGAGTGCCACGAGGCGGCGACGTGGGAGCGGCAGGTCGTAGGGGTGCTCTTCGGCGACGTCGAGCAGTTCGAGTTCCTCCAGCACCGCGTCGGTGGCGGTCCGGATCCTCGCGGTGGCCCATCCCGCTAACCTGGGAGCGACCGCACATTCGGCCCGCACCGAAGGCGCGAAGAGTTGCCGTTCCGGTTGCTGAAAGAGGAAGCCGACGCGCGGGGCAAGCTCTTCTGGTCCGCTGCCAGCGGTTGCTTGATCGAGGGTTCGCACCACCCCGCTGGTCGGCTGCTCGAGCGCCATCGCAAGCCGGAGCAGGGTCGATTTTCCCGCGCCGTTGGTTCCGAACAATCCCGTCGCTTCG
>JANLPG010000006.1:0-9498 GCA_031367105.1 Gemmatimonadota bacterium
GATGGAGGCGATCGACATCAAGGGCGCCATCGAGGCCGCGTGGCGGCTGGTGAGCGATGCCAACAGCTACATCGTGGTGACGGCGCCGTGGACGCTGGCGAAGCAGGGAGACGAGGAAAAGCTCGACGCGGCGCTTGCCGCGCTCGCGCGTTGCCTGGTCCGGCTGGCGGTGATGACCTCGCCGCTGATGCCCGGCAAGGCGCACGAACTCTGGGTAGCCCTTGGCCTCCCCGGCACGCCGGAAGCGGCTTGGCAGCTGGCGGTGGCGCCGGTTGTCGCAGGGTTGGTGGTGCGGAAGCCGGAAAATCTCTTCCCCAAGCCGCTCGCTACCGCGTAGGCAGGCGGCTCAGCGCCAGTAGGCGCGGAAGAGCAGTTTTTCGGCGGCGCCGGTCAGCAGGTAGACCACCAGCAGCAGCGCGAGCACGAGGCCGGCACGCAGCAGCAGGGGCACCGGCAGCGCCCAGAGCGGACCCGCGACCCCCACCTGGTGCTGGGTGGTCAGCATCAGGAGCACTGCTGCCACCAGCATCACGGCGTTCCGGATCAGGTGCACCACCCGCACCGGCCCGGCGCTCTTCCCTCCGAAGCAGCCGCAGCCACCGTCGTACCCCAGCGCACTGAGCCGCCAGAGCACCACATTGAACAGCAGCACCAGCAGCAGGACCGCGTGGGTGCTCCAGCGCGGCCACAGCCCGCTCGCCAGCCAAACCGCAATGATGAGTTCGGCCGGCACGAGCGCAATGCCGAGCACCTTTCGCAGTGATTCCGAGGGGATGCCGAGCTTCTGCAGCGCGGTGCCCACCGACCCCTTGTAATACAGCTTGCCAGCCGCCGAGGCGGTGAGGATGGCGACCAGGCCGAGCCAGGCGACGGGGACCAGCGAATTCGAGATGTAGCCGCTGCCAAGGGGTTCAGGCATCGGATGGCCTCCTGCTTATCCCTTCCTGCTCCTTCTCCTCATCCTCGCCGAACAAGGTTTTCCACGCCAGGAGCAGCGTCTGCCCTCGCGGGAGCGCCGAGCGCGTGCGAGCGTACATCCTACCCACGCGGCTGATTCTCACTGACAGAGACGGTGCATCGCAACCATCGGGGACCAAGGCCAGCACCGATCCCCCGGCGAACACAGGCCGCCGTCGCGCAGACCAGCTGTAGAGCGCGGGCGTGCTCCCGGTCCCGAACAATCGCGCTGCGTCCCGGAGTGCCCTCGCCAATGCGCCGCCGAGTCCGACTCGCTCCGCACGCTCACCAAGAATCGCACCAAATTGAGGATCCCTGCTCGAGAAATCTTCGACCAGCTCGTGAAGGTCCAGCAAATCACGAAACGCCGAGATTGACCGCTTGTTCCGAATGTAGTGCGCCACGCAAACAAGGGTCGTGTCTTCGGGTGTCAGCAGTGCGAGCACTCCGTCCGGTAATGGTGCAGCCTGTGCGAGCACCTCCGCGACATCGAATGCGATCGTTCCTCCTTCGGCGACCACCTGAAAGTGCATTTCCAGTTGCGTTTTTCTGTCGCGGTGAATCATCATCGGCAATTGATGATTCGGGTGCAGCGAGGTAGCCTCCAGCAGCTGCCAGCCAGCACGAGTGAGCCCGGAAGTAGCGCGTCCTAGCTCGCTCGGTGCGACGAGCAGGTCAAGGTCTGCGACAGTTCTGCCGTGCGCCGGAGTCGCTTCCCGAATCAGGTAGTCAGCGCCTTTCAGTGGGACGACGCGTACATCGAGGCCCCGGAGCGCACGGACAACTTCACCGAGCTCCCACCGCAAGCTTCGCAGCTGAGCCATGCTCTCGATCGACGACGATTTCAGCTGTCGATGCACTCCAGCTGGCAGTGAGTTCAGCAAGACTCCCTGAGCTTCCAGCAAAGCTGCCGCGTGACCGCCGAGCCCAGCCTGGATCAGTCGTGGCAGCGTGTCTGCCCATTCAGCTACCCCCCATCGCTCGGCCACCGAAGGAGTGCTCAACAGTGACAGGATCGGTGGTCTCATACCGGCGCCGCGATCGAGGATCGCACGGCGGCGAGTCCTTCCGCGAGCATACTGAACCGAAGCACCCACGCAGGCGTACGAGCCACCTCCGCAAGAAGTCGGAACCCGTCGGGACCGAGAACGTGCCGGTTGTGGCTCTGCACGACCAGGAATTGGAAGGCGGTCGGCTGGTCGACTCGCACAAAGGTGGTCGACTCGCCTTCCGCAAAGGTGGGGAAGACGATCGCATCGAGCGTGCTGGGAAGCCGGGCGGGAAGTGCGTGCGAGCTCGACACGTGTGCGAGCTCGCCGCGTGCTTCATCACGCGCAACCTGGCCGAACACGAGCGGACCGCCCAGTTCGCGGATCAACGCGATGGATTGATTCTTGAGCGTAATCGGGGCGGGAAGAGGAAGCAGCTCACCGCCGGGCGATACCACCAGAAATTCGTCCGCCAGCAAGTTCCATCCCCCGGCCATCAGACCCGCCGCGAGTGTGCTCTTGCCCGAGCCGGAGGAGCCAACTAGCGCAACGGTTCGCCCATCTGGCTGGGATGTTACCGAACCGTGGAATGAAATCGATGGGGCCAGTGAGGTCGCGATCGCGAAGTGAATGCCCCACTCGAAATTTGCGAAGACCAGCTCGGCCGGGAATTGCGGCCGATCAATAGGCAGCCCATTGAATAGCCAGATGAACCTGCCGGGAGCGGCGCGGCGAAGTTGCAGTGTAATATCCGCGACTTCCGTTTCGATCGCGGCTGCGTTGTACTCGGCATAGAGTGCGCCGAACGCGTCTGCGAAGGGCCGATCATCAGCCTGGATTCGAAGCACAAGCGGCCCGATGCGCACGAGCATCCGCCCACGCCGCAAGCGATCAAGCAAGCCTCCTGGAGTGAGCTCTCGGACCTTCAAGTCAGAGCTTCCGCCATCCCGGCCGCTTCGAGGGGACGAAGCAACAGCGCTTCAATCTCCCCCCAGGATGGTTCGGGGCTGCCAACGAGCCTGGCGACGAAGGATTGGATGGATTCCGGGGTTCGCTCTCCACCGGCCAAATAAAGAAGCACCTCGGCCGACACTGGGTCGACGAGGTGCGTAATGCCGCTTCCATCGAGATAAACCGCCATGAGCTCACCGCAAGCTTCAACGCTGACCCTGCTGCCCTGACGCGAGACCCACGCGACCGCAGGCAATCGCGTGCCGTGCCCTATCGCCAGGGATTGCTATTGAAGCCGCCGTCGGTGATTGCCGACTGTCCGCCCCCAAGCGGGCCACCAGTGAGCGAAGGGGTGGACTCGTTCCTGCCCAGGAGCGCATTCAACGTCACCTTGCAATCCGCCTTATCGCATTGGCCGTTGTTGCAGGTGCAGGCCGTCTTGATGCAGCCCGAAGTGCACGCTGCACAGGGCTTGGACCCGGCAGGGCATGGGTGCGTTGCCGCCCACGCATTCCGTGAAAACGCCGCCACCACCGGCACCGTGATGATCATCGCACGAAGCAGCGTGCGGCGACCCATCGGTCGCGCGTACCCTGGCTTCTGTGCCTCGGCCGCCTCGGCCGCGTTGGTGTTGGGGCGTGCGCTCACGAATCCTCCGGGGGAGAAATAACTACCGTCCCACCTCTCTACGGCAAGACCGGTGCCGCCGCACCGACCATCCGCCCAGTCGACACTGTTTTGCGAATGGCACCTAACTCACTGCATTACAATAACTTAACCAAATACAACCCGACTTCCCGAAGCAGCAGATGGCCCGGAACCGCACCCTGACTGCGGCCCCGGCACCACCTGTTGTTGCAGCCCCACCACACTTCTGCTGACTAGAACTTCACCGCCGGCGCCTTTTCGGCACCCGGCGTCGTCACCTCGAAGTACTCCCGCGGCTTCCCCAGGCCGAACATCTTGGCCGTCAGGTTGGTCGGGAAGCGACGTGCCGTGGCGTTCAACTGCTCGACCGCCGTGTTGTAATCGGTCCGGGCCGTCGAGATCCGGTTCTCGGTCCCCTCGAGCTGGTCCTGCAGCTGGGTGAAGTTGGCGTTGCTCTTGAGCTCGGGATAGGCCTCAGCTACTGCCATCAGCCGGCCCAGTGGCGCGTTCATCGCCGCGTTTGCTGCAGCCATCTCCTGCAGGTTCCCGCCCTGCACCGCCGTGGCCAGCTTGGAGCGCGCCTCCGCCACGCCGATATACACCGTCGACTCCTGCTTCGCGACACCCTTCACCACTTCGATCAGGTTGGGGATCAGGTCGGCGCGGCGCTGCAGCTGCACCTTGATCTGCCCTTGCGCCTTGTTCACCTGTTCGTCCAGCGTCTGGAGCTGATTGTATCCGCAGCCGCTGGCCAACGAGGCCACGGCAAGCAGGGCAATGAGGGAACGACTGATACCGCGCATTCAGCGATCTCCGCGTTGGAGGTGATCCACCAGATCCACCGCACGACGCACCGCCTCGAGATAGCGGGCAAACGTCGCCGGGGGGCACTGCCACTTCTTGTCGCGGCGGTGCGCCGCGATCTCCACAATTGCCTCGGCATCCGGTCCGAGTTCCGCCGATAGCGCCGCAATCGTCTCTTCCGGGTTCGCCCCGGGAGCCCGCCCGAGGAGAACGTTGATACAGCGGAGCAATACCAGCAACGCCGGCATCGACGACGTCGCAAACCCACCCAGCGTGACCGCGACATCGCCAAAGCGGATGTACGCCTGCCGGAGGCGGACCAGCTTGCCGCGCAGCTCCGATTCGAGCGCTCGGCGCAGCTCCTCCGGCTCCACCACCACACTGGCCACCGGGTCGGGACCCCGGAGCACGCGGTAGGCCAATCGCATGTCGGTGATTTCGATCGGAAAGACGTCGGCCGCCCGATCCCACTCCGCGCGACCGATGATCAGCGGCGGCGTGAGACCCCGCTTGTGCCACGCGCCGATCGACGGGGCCAGCGCACGGAGGGCCTCCGGTGACGCGTCTGCGACGACCAGCATCAGGTTCACATCCGATTTGCCGGCGATCCAGTCGCCGCGCGCGGCCGAGCCGTAGAGCAACGCCGAATAGCCTGCGGCCGTCGCACCATCGAGTTGTGTCACCAGCGCGTCGAGCGCCTTGTCGAGTTCGTCACGATCCATCAGAAGCTCCTCCCCCCGCCGCCGCCACTGAATCCGCCACCACCGCCGAAGCCCCCAAACCCACCCCCACCACCGAAGCCGCCACCACCGCCGCCGAAGCCACCGCCGAAGATGATCGGACCCATCAATCCGCCGCCACGCCCACCGCGGCCGCTGCGCCCTGCCGCGAATATCGCGAACAAGATGAGATAGATCACGATCCGCGAGATCGGCAGCCGCCCGGAGCGACCGCGGGGCTGCGGCTGTACCAGCGCGCTATCCTGGATCCCGAGCTCGCGCGCGATCAGGTCGCCCACCATCCGCGTACCGAGATCAGCAGCGCCAGCGTAATCGCCCTGGCGCAATTGCGGGATCATCGCATCGGCGATCCGCCCCGATGTCGCGTCGGTGATCGTCCCTTCGAGGCCATTCCCGATCGCCCAGTTGATCTCGCCCTTGTGCTCCGACGTGCGCGGCACCAGCAGCAGTACCACACCAGCATTGCGGCGCGCATCGCCAATCGCCGCCTTGGCGCCGATCCCCCAGCTGCGGCCAATCGTGAGCGCAACCTCGGCCGGCGCGTAGGAACCGATCGTCGGCAACGTGACCACCGCCATCTCGGCGCCGGTGACATCGCGCAAGTGCGAGAGGCGCGCTTCGAGGCGCGCCTTCGCTGCGGCATCGAGAATCCCGGCCGCATCGGTCACGAAGCCGGTGGGGCGCGCGGGGAAGAGCGCCGTGATGCCCTGCCCCTGGGCCGACACCACCGCTACGACCGCAAGTTGGAGCGCCAGCAACGCGCCGATACCTTTCCGTACCATAGCCGGTAAGATACCCGATCCCTTCCGAGGATACTCAATGACGTCGGTTCGGTACACCCTGCTCACCCTCGCCGCGATCTCGGCCCCGCCGGCGATGCTACCGGCCCAGCAGGCACTGCTCGCCCCGCGCAGCAAGGGAGTGGCGACGGCCCCGGTCACGGTCTACGAGATGTCGGACTTCCAATGTCCCTACTGTCGACGTTTCGCGACTGAAACGTTTCCGACGATCGAGAAGGAATACATCGCGACGGGCAAGATCCAGTGGATCTTCATCAACTTCCCGCTGACGACACTCCACCCCAATGCAATGGCTGCGGCAGAGTTCGCGAGCTGTGCGGCCACCCTCGGCCGCTTCTGGCCGACCCACGATATGCTCTACGCCAAGCAGGACGCGTGGGCACCGCTCAAGGATGCGGGACAGTTCTTTATGGCGCAGGCAGCAGCGCTCGGTCTGAAGCGCGAGGCGATGCTGAGTTGCCTGCAGAGCGGGTCGGCGCGCAAGCTGGTGGAAGCGGATGCGGCCGGCGCTGTTCGTGCCGGCGCGGGGAGCACGCCGACGTTTTACATCGAGGGCGGGATGATGGCCGGGGCACAGCCGATCACGGTGTTCCGCCCGATTCTCGATTCAGTCGTGAAGGCGAAGCTCGCGAAGAAGCCGGCCGGGAAGTAATCCGGCGTCACCCGAGCGTGACGAAGATGTCGTAGAGCGCGTGGGTCCAGGCAGTGACCCCGAAGCCGCGGAGCAAGTACAGCGCCGAGAAGGTGAGGCCGGCGAGCGCACGGAAGATGAACGATCCTGCCTCGAGGTGATCACCGTACGGACCGATGTAATGAAAGGCGGAGAAGAGCAGCGCCCCGACCACGCACGCAACGATCCCGGCGCCGCGCGGCGTCCAATGGAAGACGCGCCTCCCCAGCGCAGCGAGCGCCCCCACGACGATCACGCGGAAGAGCAACTCCTCGTAAATCCCGGCACCCAAGGAAATCATCAGCTGGTTGGGGAGGTCGAGGCCGCCGGAAGGGCCGAGGACGAGATACCGCAGCAGCGCCGACGTCGCGCGACCGATCACCACCCCGACCAGCACCGCCAGCACGGCTGACTCCGCCAGCATTCCGGCGAAGTAGGCAACCCGCAGGCCGCCGGGATGGGCACGGTAGTCGCGCACGATCAGCCAGACGCCGACCGTCGCGAGCAACAGATTGAACGCCAGCAGACCGCGCGGCCCGCCCAGCGTCAGGAAGAGCGACTTGAGGATGACGTCGGCACCGTTCCGCACGCCACGCCCCGCCGGATCGGCGAGCACCCAGGCGAAGGTCTCGTACGCGAGTAGTAGTGGCACAGCAAAAAGCACCGAATAGCGCGGCGCACGACTATCCCGGAAGTATGGGCTGGCCATCAGTTGAAGCTAAGGCGAAACGCGCGGTGCGAAAAGTGGGGGTCTCCGTCACTCGCTTTCCCCACTCCTACAGCTGTTCGGCACTCCGTCGCGCCGCACCGCGATCGGCTTCCAGCGCACTCCGTGCCGCGCCGCCCTCACGCACGCAGGCGGCGCCATCCCCAAGCCAGGCGCACCATTTTTCGACCAGGGCCGCCACGGCCTGCTGCTCTGGGAGTCGGGTCAGCCCCCCTGCCTGTTCCAGGAGTGATGCGTCCCGGCTCCCCCGATCGTGCGGTCCGATGATCACCGGGCACGACCACGCCGCCGGCTCCAGCACGGAGTGGATCCCGGCGCCGCCGAAGCCACCGCCGACGTACGCCATCGCCCCTGCTGCATACAGGTGAGAGAGCATCCCGACACGGTCGATGACCAGGATTTCCGGTTCATCACCCTCGGCCAATGAGCCGAGCGGAACGGGAGGCCGAACCGCGCCGGGGACGAATGCCGCCTCGATCGAGAGCAGATGGGCCAGCGTGGGCTCGTGCGGTACCAGCATCAATCGCGCGTCGGGATAGCGCGCGTGCACTTCGCCGAATGCGCGCAGCAGCACGGCCTCGTCCTCTGGCCAGGTACTCCCCGCGACCAGTAGCTGCGCGGCAGGCCCGAGTTCGACCGGGGGAGCGCTCACGGACGCCTGCTGGACCACGTCGAGCACCGAATCGATTCGGGGATCGCCGGTGACGATGACCCGATCCGGATCGCAGCCGAGGGTGACGAGCCGCCTCGCGTCGTCACTGGAAATCGCAGCCGCGAAATCGAGGGTGCGGTAGCCCGGCGCTGCCAGCATCCGGGGGAGCCAGCGGAGTCGACCGCTGTCCGAGGCAACCGTTGCGGCGACCATCGTAACGCGGCAGCCAGCGGCGACCGCCTGTGTCGCCAGCTCGGGCCAGAGGTCGAGCTTGGTGAAGACCAGCAGCTTTGGACGCAGGGCACGCAAGGCACGCTGGACGTCGGGCGCTCGATCGTAGGGGAGATAGCCGGACCAGTCAGCCTGGATCGACGCCGCCAGCGAGGCCGCTGATGGTGAGTAATGGGTGTAGACGATTTGACTCTCGGGGTGCAGCGCGAGATACGCGTGCAGTACCGCACGTGCCTGCAACCCTTCACCTACAGAGGATGCGTGGAACCAGGCCAGTGGACGGGTGAAGTCGCGATGCCGATGCGACCACTCTTCCATTGCCGCCGGAGCAGCGAGGCGAGCAGCGTGCGCCGTGCGCTGCCGCGGGTCGTGGAGTGCCCACGGCACCAGTGGCACGACGGCGGCTGTCAGCGCACGATAGAACGGCGAGGTGGTGAGCACGGCGTAACGATGGGGGAGGCGGGGAGGCGCGGCAAGGTGGACGCGATCCGATCCCCGCTCGCGTCGCGCGGATTTCCGACCCGAGCCACCCTCCCCCACTCACCGCCGCCCCCGCTCGCGCCGCGCCCCGCGCGGCGCGGATCCCGGCGAAAGGTGATGCCACGCCCGCGTCGGATTCTCGACGATATATCTCCGCACCGCTTCAAAGTGACGCGGGCCACGAATCACTTGATCCCAGTACCCACGGCACCACACGACGTCCCAATTGCGAAGTAGCCACGCTTGCCGAAGCCGCTTCGTCGAGTGGCCCTTGAAGCTCGCCATGAGTTCGCTCAGGTCGGGGCTTCGATTGTCGGGTACCCGAGTCCAGCCGACGAGGGCGTGGAAGTGATCCGGCATCACGACGGATGCGACGCAGGAGATCCACCCCCGAACGCGCAGGGTCGATTCCCATTCCTCGGCCACAACCTCGCCCATCCGGCTGAGGTTGACTCCGGCACTCGTGAGTGTGCCGAACAGCGGTCGACGCCCTGCAGTCACCGTCGTAACGAAGTACCACCCGGGTCGGGAATAGTCGTGCGTGCGCAGGCGAGTGCGGGGAGGCATGCTGGAAGTGAATCGTTACACGCAGCCACTGGGTAAGGTTCGAGCGCCGCGGGGATCCGCGCCGCGCGGGGCGCGGCGCGAGCGGGCGTCGGTGTGGGACGGGCGGCTTCCGGTTACCGCGGGGATCCGCGCCGCGCGGGGCGCGGCGCGAGCGGGCGTCGGTGTGGGACGGCTGGCTTCCGGTTACCGGGGGGGGGGATCCGCGCCGCGCGGGGCGCGGCGCGAGCGGGCCTCGGCGGGGGTCGGGGGGCTTACCGTTAACGGGGAGATACCCGCCGCCCG
>JANLPG010000054.1:0-3737 GCA_031367105.1 Gemmatimonadota bacterium
CAATCTGGGAAGGTGGTGCGGTGGGGAGACGACCGGGACGGATCCCGGTGCTGGGTAAAAGATGGGGGCGATCCGCGAATCCCGAAAGTGTCAACCTGCGAGCGCCTCCTCGAACCGCCGGACGATGACCCCGGCCGGTTCGACCGCCGCGATCCCCGCCACGCTCTGTCCGGCCTGCCAGTACTCGGTACTTCCCGTGGCGTCGAGCGATGATCGTTTCAGCTGCCAGAGTGCCTTCAGGGCATAGGCGGTGCGCATCCAGTGCTTGGTCCGACGACCCCGCAAGAGTGCCCTGGCGACCGGCCCGGCTCGCAGCCCCATCCGCTCCACATACGGCGTTCTGATAATTGCGACCGGAACGCCGGTAATTCGCTCGGAGAGGACGATATCCTTGGCCTCGGCAGCCAAAATCGCCGCCTTGTACGGGATGCTCGCGGTGCATTCGGTGGCGGCGATAAACCGGGTGCCGCACTGCACGGCGGCATAGCCGAGGTCGATCAGCCGGCGAAAATGGTGCTCATCGCCTACGCCGCCCGCCGCGACCAGCGGTAACTGGAAGCGCGCCAGTTCGGCCAGCAATTCCGCCGGGTCGAGCCGACCCGCGTGCCCTCCGGCCTGGCGATTCACAGCGATCAACCCGTGCACCCCTCCCGCCACCGCCTTCTCCGCCCACTTCGCCTCGGTGACGTCGTGATAGACGACACCACCCTGCGGTGCGACCAGATCGACCACCCAGCGAGGGTTCCCCAGCGAAGTGATGAAGAAGCGCACACCCTCTTCCAGGGCGATCGTGAGCCACTTCTCCATCCGCTCGCGATAAGTACGCGACGATTGTTCAATCAGGGCGTTCATCCCGATCGGCTTGGCCGTCAGGGAGCGGATGAAGCGCAGCCCCTCCCGGAAGTCGTGACCGTGCACGTAGGTCAGCGAGATCGGCTGCACCACGCCGATCCCGCCTGCTTCTGAAACCGCCGCGACCAGTTCCGGGTTGGAACAGGGATACATCGGGCCGCAGATCAGCGGCACGCGCACGCCGACTGCCCGCGTGAAGGCGGTGTCGCTCATCTCGGCGCCAGTCTCCAGGTGGCCGTCGCGACCGCGACCACGTCGCCATCGGCGTCGGTGATCGTGGCCGTCACATCGGCGTCGGTTGGTTCGGTGACCGGGGGAAGTGTGGCCAGGCTCTCGGCTACCAGCCGCCCGCGCGCCTTTTTGTGGTATTGGATGCGGAGCGCGGTCACGATGCCACGGACTCCGGGTCCCGCGGCGCTGAGCATCGCCAGTCCGCTGGTGACTTCGGCAAGATTGACGAGCGCCACGGCGTGAATCGAGCCGAGGTGCTGGCGGACGGCTCGGCGGTCACGCAGCGAGACCCGGACGTGTCCCGGTTCGAGCAACTCGACCCGGGCGCCGATCGATCCAGTGTAGGGTGCGGCCCAGCCGAGCAATCTGGAGAAGAGCCACTTCCCGCCAGGCAGCGGTGCGAGCCGCTGCCACGTCGAGAGGAGCCGCGCGACGGAGTCGCTCACTTCATCAGGCCGGTCTCGGCCATCCACGGCTTCGCAGAGCGTACGGGCGAGTACCAGAGGCCGCCGACCAGGAGTCCGGACAGGGTGGCGAGGATCAGCGCGAGGAAGTTCACGGCAGGCATCGTGGGACTCCCGGTGGTCAGTGGCACGAAGGGGGACGCTGAAACGGTGGCGGGGGAAAAGTAGTGCGTTGGGTCAGCAGCGTGTGGCCCGACCGCCACACGCCGGAGCGTCCGGTGTCCCCTGGCGATCAGGCGTCGGGGAGTGGTCGAAGTGCCGTCGCACTGCCGCGAATCGTCGCACCGCCGTCAGCTCCGGCGGTGACTCCGGCCTCGACCCAACGTTGTGGCGCGGAGGGATTGCGCAGCGATCGCCGCCTCTGGTTCGGCCGGCGCCCAGCGGCTTCGGCGCGGCATCCAGCAGCGGACGCTGCGACGGTAGAGCTCGTAGGCCCGCCCAAAAACGCGCTGCAGGTCCCGCTCTTCATCGTGCCGCCTCACCAGGTGCCAGAGCAACCCGGCCACGAGGACGAGGATCAGGATCAGCGAGGAGCCGGTGTAGAGCGCGACCGCGGTTCCCTGCACCAACCCGCAGAGGACCATCGGATTGCGGACCCAGGCGTACGGCCCGCTGATCACGAGGCGACGCGGCGCGTCGATGCGGGCGGGGGTGCCGCGCCCCTTCACGGCGAGCAGTATCGCGCTCCAGAACGAGATCACCGTGGCGACCGCCATCAGCGCGAGCGCGAGCGATTGCTCCGGCTCGAAGAAGAAGGCGTGCAGTGCCATCGCGCTCTGCCAGGTGATGACAAACCGGGGGAGAAGGTAGAGGCCCAGGGTCCAGATGATCGCCAGGTGGAGCGTGGTCTTGATGACCAGCCAGGAGGTAGGGGCGCGCGCGGCGGTTTGATACCAAGGCATCGCGGAATCGTGCTCCCCTGCAAGGATGGTGTCCGATAGTGACGCCGAGAGTGGTCGACTGTAGCGCCCCCGCCACAACACTCATCAGCAATCCTGATGCCATCATTGTCGCGCCAGAGCGACGGGCGCGAGCGAGGCCGATGTAGATCTCTAGTGGTGACCTCGCTGACCGAGGGGTTCAGGGCAGGTATTCGACCGCCCATTTGCGCGAGTAATAGACTCCGATCGCGGTACCGACCACGCCCAAGGT
Source organism: Gemmatimonadota bacterium (assembly GCA_031367105.1). GTDB lineage: Bacteria > Gemmatimonadota > Gemmatimonadetes > Gemmatimonadales > GWC2-71-9 > Palsa-1233. The sequence goes on from JANLPG010000054.1 coordinate 2,700, forward strand.
CCAAGCGGTCATCACGCCGAAGATGGCACCGACATACCAGCCGATGGTGCCGGTGATCGTACTCGCCAGCATAACGACGAGCGTCTTAGCCATCGCCAAGTTCCCGGACCCAGATGTTGCGGAAGCGCACCTTGACGCCGTGATCCTGCAGCAGGATCGGAAGTTTGTCGGCGTGCGCCGAGTACGGGGTGCGTACCGCGTTCGAGGTCGGGCCGAGGAGCATCTGCTCTTCTTGGACCAGCACCCCGTTGAGGAAGATCGTGAGCCGTGCCGGCACGGTCAGCCGGCGATCGCTGTCGAAATGCGGGCGGTGAAAGATGATGTCGTAGCTCTGCCACTCCCCGGGTGGTCTGGTCGCGTTGACCTTCGGCGGAAACTGGCCGTAGATCGACCCCGCCTGACCATCGGCATAGGTGGCGTTGTTGTAGGAGTCGAGAACCTGTACTTCATAGTGATTCATCAGGAATACCCCGCTATTCCCGCGCTCCTGACCCTCGCCCTGCGGTGGCGCAGGTGCGCGCCACTCCAGATGCAGTTGCACATCGCCGAAGGTGCGGCGGGTCATTATCGATCCGCTCCCCGGGGCCACTTCCACGGCACCATCGACCAGCGTCCAGCGAGCTGGCTTGAGGAGCGTGTCCGCGGCGCGCCAGCCGTCGAGAGAGGTGCCGTCGAAGAGCACGATAGCATCCGAGGGAGCGCCGGTCGATCCCATTGTGCCAGGCGTTACCACCGGAGGCTTCGGGCGGGTGAGCGAATGCTGCGGCCACTCGCTGGGATCCTTCGGCACGGGATTGGGATTCACCTGGGCAGCGGAGTTGCCGATCAGGCCGAGGAGAAGCAGGAGCGAGAGCGGGGTGGGTCGCATCGGGATTGTCTCGAAGTGGCGGTGGGGTACAAGCACCGGCGAGAATCGCCGCGATCTCCGGCTCAATCTCTTCCGGCGTCGTGTTCGAGCCATAGCGCTTGAGCACCTCGCCGGTGGGCGAGACGAGGAATTTGGTGAAGTTCCACTTGATGGCGGTGGTACCGAGAATG
>JANLPG010000068.1:0-5406 GCA_031367105.1 Gemmatimonadota bacterium
TGAAGGCGGGTGAGACCTTGGTGGCCGGCAGCTACCAGGCGATCCGTGATATGAAGGATTCGGCACGGGTGAAGGCGGCGCCGACCGGCTCGGAGGCCAGGAAGCCGTGAGCGACGACATCATCCGCCTCGAGGGGATCACGCGCGAATACCTGATGGGGAGCGAGCGAGTGCTCGCCCTGCGCGGCGTCGACCTCACGATCAGGCGCAACGAATACGTTGCCATTATGGGCCCGTCGGGTTCCGGCAAGTCCACGATGATGAATATGCTCGGCGCCCTCGATACCCCGAGCGCCGGCAGGTACTGGCTCAACGGACACGAAGTGTCGCAGATGGCCGACGACGACCTGGCGCGGGTGCGCAACCGCGAGATCGGCTTCGTCTTCCAGACCTTCAACCTGCTCCCGCGCGCCTCTGCGCTGGCCAATGTCGAGCTGCCGCTGGTGTACGCCGGCGTTTCGGGAAAGGAGCGGAAGCAGCGGGCCGAGGCCGCGCTCGAGCGGGTCGGGCTGGGGCAGCGGATGCACCACAAGCCCAACGAACTCTCCGGCGGGCAGCGGCAGCGGGTCGCCATTGCGCGCGCGCTCGTCAACGAGCCGTCGATTCTCCTGGCGGACGAACCGACCGGAAACCTCGACTCCACCACCAGCGAAGAGATCATGCGGGTCTTCGGTCAGTTGCACGCGCAGGGTCAGACGGTCCTGGTGGTGACGCACGAACCCGACATCGCGGCCCACGCGCACCGCGTGGTCATCCTGCGGGATGGCAAGGTGGACAGCGACAGGCAGAATCCCGTGACGGCGACGGGCGTGGCGGCCTGAGATGCCCTTTTTCGAGGCGGTCCGGCTGGCGCTGAGCTCCATCCGGGCGCAGAAGCTCAAGAGCTTCTTTTCGCTGGTCGGGGTGCTCATCGGCGTCACCTTCCTGATCGCAGTCGTTTCGATCGTGCAGGGGATGAACGTCTATATGACGGACAAGTTCGCCGGCGCCCTGATCGGGGTGAACACCTTCCAGGTGCGGTCGCGGCCGAACATCCAAACCGGCAACTCGACCGAGGAGCAGTATCGCCAGTGGCAGCGCAATCCCCGGATCACGATCGAGGATGCCGCATTTCTCGAGGCGAAGATGACGACCCCGGCGCGGTTCGCGCGAGCCGGCTTCGATCGGGTGAAGATCGACTGGAATGGAAAGCAGGCGAAGGACATCGACCTGCAGGCCGTCGATGCGGAGTTCTTCCGGATCAAGCACTGGGACATCTCGGAAGGCCGTATCTTCACGCCCCAGGAAGTGAATATCGGCGCCTCGGTGGTGGTCCTCGGCAACGAACTGGGCGAACGGCTCTTCCAGGGTCGCGACCCGATTGGCCAGACCATCTCGATCGGCGGGCTGCCCCACCGCGTGATCGGGGTCGTCGCCAAGCAGGGGACGCTGTTCGGCATCTCGCTCGACAAATTCGTGGTGACGCCACTGACGTCGCCGGCGCGTCGGCTGGTCAACCGACCACACGTCATCGATGACCTGCACATTCAGGCCGAAAACCCCGCGCAGATGCGCGAGGCGATGGCCGAGGCGACCTCCCTGATGCGGGTACGCCGGGGACTCAAGCCCGGTCAGCCCGACAACTTCCACCTCGAAAGCGCCGAAGGCGCGTTGTCGGAGTGGGACAAGATTTCCAAGATCCTCTTCCTCGCGCTGCCCGGCCTGGTGGCAATCTCGCTGGTGGTCGGCGGCATCGTGATTATGAACATCATGCTGATGGCCGTCGCCGAACGGACGCGAGAGATCGGCGTGCGCAAGGCGCTCGGCGCCAAGCGGCGTGACATCATGGCGCAGTTTGTGGTGGAGTCGGCCACACTCTCCGTCACCGGCGCCATCCTCGGCATCGGCGCGGGAATCCTGCTCGCCTTCGCGGTCCGGGCCTTCACGCCGCTCCCCGCTGCCGTCGCCCCCTGGTCGATCGGCGTGGGCGTGGGCCTTGGCGTTTTGGTCGGAATGGTCGCGGGCGTCTATCCCGCGCGGCAGGCCGCGCGCCTCGATCCCATCGCTGCCCTGAGGCAGGAATGAAAAACTCACTCGGCCGCGGCAACCTCCTCACGCGCGCTGCCGAAGGTGTTTCGCTCGCCTTCGATGCCGTGCGGGCCAGCAAGCTGCGCGCGGCGCTCACCATCCTCGGAATCGCCATCGGCGTGATGGTGGTGATCGCGATGGCCTCGATGATCACCGGGATCCAGAAGTCGGTGAGCGACATCGTGTTGCAGGCCGGGCCGAAATCGTTCTATGTCATGCGGTACTTCCGTGGCGGGATCCAGATCTCCGACGGTTCCGACGAGATGTCACCGTGGCGCCGCCGCCCGAAGCTGACTCGCGAAGAGGCCGAGCTGATCCGCAAGTTGTCACTGGTGGGGGACGTCAACGTGCGTGAGTCCGCCGGTTCACGCGTCGCCTATGGCGACAAGGCCTTCAAGGACACCCAGGTCGATGGTCAGGACGCGAGCTGGCTGAAGGTCGAAGGGGGAACGCTGGTCGATGGACGCAATTTTTCACCGATCGAAGCCGCCTCGAGCGCCTACGTTGTGGTGATCAACGACAAGGCCGCCGAAACTCTCTTCCCGGGGCTCGACCCCGTCGGAAAAGTCATCAAGATCTTCGGGCTTCCCTTCACCGTCGTCGGGCTGTATCGCGATCCGACGGGCCTCTTCGCCGATGGCGGTTCGCCCAAGATCGTGGTGCCCCACGAGACGTTTGTGAAGGCGGCAACTTTCGCGTGGGGCTGGATGAACATCGCCGTCTTCCCCGCCGAAGGAGTCTCGCAGACCGACGCGATGGATCAGGTCACGGCGGCACTGCGGGTCCACCGCGGCCTCAAGCCCGGTCAGGACAACAACTTCGACCTGGTTTCCGGCGACAAGTTCCTGGAGACTTTCAACAGTATGACCGCCGGCTTCTTCCTGGTGATGCTGGTGCTCTCGAGCGTCGGCTTGATGGTCGGCGGGGTGGGAGTGGTGGCAATCATGATGATTTCCGTCACGGAGCGGACCCGCGAGATCGGGGTCCGGAAGGCACTGGGGGCAACGCGCGGCGAGATCCTCTTCCAGTTTCTGGTTGAGGCTGCCACCCTCACGCTGATTGGCGGCGTCTGCGGGATGGCGCTGGGTGCGCTGATCGCCTGGGGCATTCACGCTTTTACCCCGATACCGGCCACCGTTCCCCTCTGGTCGGTTGCGGCGGCGATCATCGCCTCGATCATCACCGGGATCTGCTTCGGCCTCTACCCCGCCAATAAGGCGGCCCGGCTCGATCCGGTGGAGGCGTTGCGGTACGAATAGCCGGGAGGCGGGAGGTGCTACCTTTCCGCGATGCCCTACGGCGAGGCCCTCCGTCTGGCCCTGGAGACCATCTGGGGCGCCAAGATTCGCTCCTGCTTCACACTCCTCGGCATCATCGTCTCCGTCGGCTTTCTGGTCACCGTGGTGGCGGTGATTCAGGGGATGAACTTTTACGTCCGCGAAAACCTGACCGGCGCGATCATCGGCACCAACGCCTTCCAGGTCCGGCGAACCCCGATCACGGTCGGTCTGCTCGACGACAGTGAAGTCCGCCGGCTCAATATGCGCCCGCTGATTTCTCGCGACGACGCGGCGGTGGTGGCGCGGGCGCTCCCCGACGCCGAAGCGGTCGCGTTGCAGTCGGGGTGGCCCACCCCGTCGGCGGACATCGTCTACCGCAATCAGAGCGTCGGTGGCGTGATCATTTTCGGAATCACACCACCCTACCAGCTGGTGCAGGATTACCAGATGGCCGCCGGCCAGGAGATCGTGGAGCCGGATCTGGTCGGCCGCCGGGCGGTCGCGGTGCTCGGCTGGGACGTCGCGTACAAGCTGTTTCCCAGCCCCGAGATGGCGATCGGCCAGAAGGTACGGATCGCCGGGCGCGAGTTCACCATCCGCGGCGTGACCGCGAAGAAGGGCACCACGCTCGGGCAATCGTTCGACGGTTTTGTGCTGCTGCCGCTGCCGAGCTTCGAGGCGATCTTCGGGCGACGAAAGACGACCGTCATCTCGGTCAAGATGCGCGACGCCACCGAGATTCCCGGCGCGATGAATCGCGCCGAGGAGGCGATGCGTGTGGCACATCGGTTACGACCGCGCGAAGCGAACGATTTCACCGTGGACAAGGCGGATGCGCTCGTCGCCTTCTGGCAGTCGCTCACCGCGCTGCTGTTCGCGGTGATCCCCGCGGTGGTCTGCATCGGGATTGTGGTCGGCGGCATCGTCATCATGAACATCATGCTGATGTCGGTGAGCGAGCGCACCCGCGAAATTGGCGTGCGCAAGGCGCTCGGCGCCAATCGGCGGGATATCCGCCGCCAGTTCCTCGTCGAGACCATCCTGCTGAGCACCCTGGGTGGCATCATCGGAGTCACCGCCGGATGGCTCCTGGCGCAGGCGGTGGCATCGTTCACACCCTTGCCGGCACGAGTGACCGGCTGGTCGGTCGGCGTTGCCCTTGCGCTGGGGGCCGGAACCGGCGTGCTGTTCGGCGTGTACCCTGCTTCACGAGCCGCACGGCTCGACCCGATCGCCGCGCTGCGACAGGAGTAACGATGGCAGTGCGGTTGGCAAACGTGCGTGAGGGGATCGTCCTCGCCTTCGATGCGATGCGCGGGAACAAGCTGCGCTCTGCCCTCACGATCCTCGGAGTCGTGATCGGCGTCACGACGGTGATGGTGATGGCGTCGCTCGTCGACGGCATCCGGAGCCAGATCTTCGCCTCGATTGCCAATGCGTCGCCCCAATCGTTCTATGTCATTCGCTTCTACTCTTCGACGCCGCTGAACCCGGACCGCCTCCCTGCCGAGGTACGGATCCGTCCGATCCTCTCCGACCCCGATGTGACCGCCCTCGCGCCGGTGGCCGGGATCCAGCACGCCGGCCTCTGGGTGCAGGTGCGCCAGCGGATGGACTATCAGGGCGAGCGCTCCCAGGCACTGGTGGTCTATGGCGCCGATAACGCCTACGTCGAGGTCCAGGGAGGCACCCTGCTGCGGGGGCGCTGGTTCTCACGCGGCGAATTGAGCGCCGGCTCGAAAGTCCTGGTGATCGAAGACAAGGTGGCCCAGCGGCTCATCGGCACGCTGGACCCCCTGGGTCGCGTGATGCGCATCGGCGGACGGCCCTTCACGGTCGTCGGCGTGTTCGCCGAACCCGACAATATCTTTTCGCCGCCCGGGGCGACCAACGGCGGCGTGATTCCGTTCCGGGCGGCACAGCAGAACTTCCGGTACGACGCCACCAACGGCCTCTTCCTCGCGGTGCTCGCCTCCCGTGGCGTCTCGGTGATGGACGCCCAGGATGCAGTGATCTCGGCGCTCCGGCGCTCCCGCGGCATCCGGGCCGGCGCACCGAAC
>JANLPG010000080.1:0-45694 GCA_031367105.1 Gemmatimonadota bacterium
ACCGTCAACTCGTATCACGATGGCCACGACGATTTTGCATCGCTCCTCCGCGCGGTTGGTGCAGTTGACGGCGTCCGACGGATCCGGTTCACGTCACCTTACCCCACCGACTTCACGCCGGCGGTGATCGCCGCGATGGCCACGACTGCAGCGGTGTGCGAACACGTTCACCTGCCGGTGCAGAGCGGATCGAATGCGGTCCTCAAGCGGATGCTGCGTCGCTACACTCGGGAAGGTTACCTGGAGGTGGTTGCCGCACTGCGCACGGCGATTCCCGGGATCACACTGTCGACCGATATCATCGTCGGTTTCCCGGGCGAAACCGACGAGGATTTTGCGGACACCCTGGCGATGGTGCAGCAGGCGGAATTCGATGAGGCCTATACCTTCAAGTATTCGGTGCGCGACGGAACGCCGGCGGTGAAGATCCCCAACCACGTCCCCGACGAGGTGGCCGCCACCCGGCTCGACCAGCTCATCGAAATGGCGCGGCGGCAGTCTCGGCAGCGCAACGCGGCGAGGGTTGGGGAGATTCACGAGGCCCTGGTCGAGCGCCCCGCCAAGCGCGGCGACTTGATGCTCGCGCGCACCCGGCAGAATTTTCTCGTCCTGCTCGACCTCCCGGCGAACGCGATCGGAAGCTACCGGCAGGTCCGGCTCACCGGAACAACGGGTTCCACTTTCACGGGCGTGCCACACCAGCCCGCACTGGCGGTACTATGATCGTGAACGTCATGGAACAGCACGTGATCGACGCGTACGAACGGCTCAAGGCATCCGTCAAGGACTTTGAGGTGACGCCGCGGCACCGCGAGGATGTGGTCGTCTACGCGCTCAATCGCCTCCCGCCCAAGTACGTCGTCTCGAATGCCGGCAAGGCCGTGACCGAGGCCGCGCTCGATGCCCCGCAGCACCGCACCGCCATCGAGGTGCAGGTCTTCGAGGCGTTGCGGCAAGTGGCGCGGGTCCCCCGCAACGATCGCCCGAAAGAGTAGTGCAGGCACCGCCTGGCGCGGTCTTGCTGGCAGTCGCATATGGGGCCGGTCTGATGACCGGCCTTTTGCATTTTCCGGACCCGGTGATCGCGACGACGACCCTGCTCGCGGCGGCGTGGGTGCTACGTCGGTCTGCCGCTGCCGGTGTGTTGCTGGCGCTCGTCGCGGGCGGTGTCGCTGGTGCGGCCGCGCGCAATGGCGCACGCGCGAGCTGTGCCGGCTCCCTGCCGCTCGGCGACCAGTTGCTGCAGTTGCGCACCATCGACCCCGGCGTCGCGGCGGGCCGCGTAGCAGTGCGGCGCTGTCGTGGCGAGGTGATGGCACGTTGGCCGACGTCGGCCCGCATTGGCTCGGGCCACGAGGTGACGGTGCGTGCTCGCTGGCTGCCGCGCACGGCTCGGCTCGGGCGCCCCGACGGACTCCTGATCGTCCGACAAGTGATCTCGCTGCGGAGCACACCCGGTCCAATCGACTCCCTCCGCACCTTACTCGCGGCCGCAAGCGCGAGTCTGTACGGCTCCCGTGCGCCGTTGGTCGATGCGCTGATCACGGGGCGACGGGGCGGCCTCGACCCCGCGCTGGTGCACGACTTCGCTGCGGCCGGCCTGGTCCATCTATTGGCGATCTCAGGGTCGCATATCGCCGTGATCGCCGGCTGGGTTCTGCTGCTGCTTCGCCTTGTGCACCTCCCCAGGCACCCGAGTGAGGCCATCGCCGTACTCTGCGCGACGGCCTACACCGCCTTTATCGGCTGGCCGCCCTCGGCCGTGCGCGCGGCGGCGCTGATGGCGCTGCTCGCCTACTGCCGCTGGCGGCAGCGGCACGTGCGCGCTGTCGCGCTGCTGGCGGCCAGCGCGATGCTGGTGCTGCTGATTGATCCCTGGGCAATCGTCGACATTGGCGCGTGGCTCTCCCTGCTCGCGCTCGCTGGTGTCAACGCCGCGACGCGCTGGAGCGACCGCGCCTTCGGTCCCGCCGGTTGGATTCGCACCCTCAGCGGCTCGCTCGGCGCGACCCTCACGACGGCGCCACTCACCGCCTTTGCATTCGGTCAGGTTGCCCCGATCGGCGTCCTCCTGAATATCGTGGCCGTCCCGCTCACTGCAATTCTCGTCCCGCTGCTCCTGCTGTCGCTGTTCCTCTGGAGCTGGTTCCCCGCCATCGCCGCATCGTTGGCCGCGTCGGGGTCGCTGCTGGTGGCAGCACTGAGCGCGGTGGCCCGAGTGGGGGCCAATGCTCCCGGTGCTGCCACTGCCGGCAGCTCGGGGTGGCAGGCTGCTATCCCCTGGGTCGCCGCCTTGGTCGTGGCGGGTTGGTTGATCGCGGGGGGTACCACCCCTCGCGAGGCGACTCGGCGTGGTGCGTGGGCCGCCACCGCAGCCCTCTGGATCCTCCTCCTTCCCGGCGCTCGACCGATCGGCAACGTCGGGGCGGGGCGGCTGGCGTTACTTTTCGTGGATGTCGGTCAGGGCGACGCCGCGCTGATCCGGACTCCGGGCGGCCACTGGTTTGCCGTCGACGCCGGGCCAATGGATCGAAGCGGGCTCGACGCGGGGCGACGTGTGTTGTTGCCACTGCTGGCCCGCGAGAGGGTCGCCCGCCTGGACGGCTTCATCCTGTCGCACGCCCACCGCGACCACGTCGGGGGGGCCCGGGCAGTGGTCGAGCAGGTCGCCCTCGGTGGAGTGGTCGAGCCCGGGGAACAGTTCAGTGACAGCGCGTACGACGGCTGGCTCACCGCCCTTGCCGCACGCGGCGTTCGCTGGCACCCGGCGAGAGCCGGGACCGAATGGACCGTCGATGGCGTCCGCTTCCGGGTGCTCCATCCGCCGCTGGTGTGGCCGCGCCAGGGCGACGATCTCAACGAGGACTCGGTCGTGCTGGCAGTGTCCTATGGCGCTTTCACGGCACTGCTGATGGGCGATGCGGGCTTCGTGGCCGAATCGGCCCTCGCCGGCAAGCTGCCCCGGGCAGACGTCCTGAAGGTGGGGCACCACGGCTCTCGGGGAGCCACCAGCGCAGCGTTTCTTCGGGCCACGCAGGCGGCTGTGGGCATCATCAGCGTCGGCAAGAACGGCTACGGTCATCCTGCTCCGGCGACGCTCGAGCGTCTTGCGGCAGCGGCTGTCCGGGTCTGGCGGACGGATCGGGACGGGAGCACCACCGTGGTGACCGACGGGAAGACGTTTGATGTTCACAGTGGCCGCACTTCGGCCAGCTTCGTTGCAAGAGCCCGTTCCGGGCCGAGGAGACGCCGTGCTCGAACGCACCAAGGTCACCACGCTGGAACGCTTCATCCTCGGACAGGAGCGGGATCATCCCGATGCGACCGGGGAGCTGACCAACCTTCTCTATGACGTCGCGCTCGCTGCGAAGGTGATCGCCGCGCAGATCCGCCGCGCCGGCCTGGTGAATATCCTCGGAGCCGCCGGCACCACCAATATTCAAGATGAGGAGCAGCAGAAGCTCGACATCTTCGCCAACGAGACCTTGAAAAACGCCCTGAACCACACGGGGCGTGTCTGCGCGATGGCCTCCGAAGAGGACGAAGAACTGATTCCGATTCCCGACGGTGTCCCGGCGGGGAAGTATGCCGTGCTTTTCGATCCCCTCGATGGCTCGGCCAACATCGACGTCAACGCCGCTGTCGGGACGATTTTCTCCATCTACCGCCGGGTCACGACCGAAGGTCCCGGTCAGCTGGTCGATGTCCTGCAGCCAGGATCGAGCATCGTGGCGGCGGGGTACGTGATGTACGGTTCCAGTGTGATGATGGTTTATTCCGCCGGTCACGGCGTGCACGGTTTCACGCTCGAGCCCACCATTGGGGAATTCCTGCTGTCGCACGAGAGCATCACGACGCCACGCACCGGCAAATACTACAGCATCAACGAGTCGAACTTCAGCCGCTGGTCGCGCGCGGTACAGCGAGCCGTCCGCGGCTTCCACGGCGACGATCCCGCGCGGCTCAAGGGGAAGAATTCGCGATATATCGGTTCGCTGGTTGCCGACTTCCATCGCAACCTGATCGGGGGTGGTGTCTTTCTTTACCCAGGCGACATCAAGAATCCCAACGGCAAGCTTCGCCTGCTGTACGAATGTGCGCCGATGGCCTTCCTCGCCGAGATGGCGGGTGGCGCAGCGACCGATGGCACCCATCGTATCCTCGACATCATCCCGACCGCGCTGCACCAGCGCTCCCCGCTCGTGATCGGTGGCGCCGACGACGTGGCGTACGTTGCCAAGGTGATCCGCGAAGTGGAGCGCGGGGCGTGAGTCGATCGCTTCGGGTCGAAGGACCCCTGGTGCCGCGACCGGCCGACTGGGGCGGAGACCCGGCCCGCGACCTTGGCGAGCCAGGAGCATTTCCGTTTACCCGCGGGCCGTATGCCGAGATGTACACCAGGCGCCCCTGGACAATGCGGCAATACGCCGGCTTCGGCACCGCCTCCGCGACCAATCTCCGCTTCCGCGCACTGCTCGATGCCGGGCAGACCGGGCTGTCGACGGCGTTCGACCTGCCGACGCAGATGGGCTACGATTCGGATCATCTGATGGCCGCCGGCGAAGTCGGTCGTGTCGGCGTCGCGATTGATACGGTGGACGACCTCCGGGCGCTGTTCGATGCCATCCCGCTCGACCGGGTCTCGACCTCGATGACCATCAACGCGACGGCGGCAATTCTGCTGGCGATGTATATCGTGGTCGGGGAAGAACAGGGGGTCGATCCGTCCGCCCTCGGCGGGACCATCCAGAACGACATTCTCAAGGAATACATCGCCCGCGGGACGTACATCTTTCCTGCCGAACCGTCCCTCCGGCTCATCACCGACATCTTCCGGTTCGTGGCCGATACCGGGATGAACTTCAATCCGATCTCGATTTCCGGCTACCATATGCGTGAGGCCGGAGCGACCGCCGTGCAGGAAGTGGCCTTCACGCTGGCCAACGCACTCGAGTATGTTCGCCGCGGGATTGCGGCAGGTGTCTCACTGGCGGCGTTCGGACCCCGGCTCTCCTTCTTCTTCGCGGCGCACAACGATCTGTTCGAGGAAGTCGCCAAGTTTCGTGCCGCACGGCGGCTCTATGCCAAGCTGATGCGGGAACGATTCGACGCCGATGATGCTTCCGCCCGCTTGCGCTTCCACACCCAGACCGGCGGAGTCACACTCCAGGCGCAGCAGCCGCTCAACAACGTCGTACGCGTCACGGTGCAGGGGCTGGCGGCGGTACTCGGCGGGACCCAGTCGCTCCACACGAACGGCTACGACGAAGCGCTGGCGCTCCCCACCGAGGCCTCGGCCACCCTGGCGCTGCGGACGCAGCAAATGCTGGCGTTCGAGAGCGGGATGACCCACGTTGTCGACCCACTCGCTGGAAGCTGGTATGTCGAGGCGCTCACCGACCGGATCGAGGCTGAGGCGCGCGCGCTGATCGAGGCGATCGATGCCCTGGGGGGCGCGGCCGCAGCCGTGGAGCAGGAGTATTTCCAGCGCGCGATCGCCGAGAGTGCCTGGGCGATCCAGCAGGCACAGGAATCCGGTGAACTCACCGTCGTCGGCGTCAATCGCTTCACCGATGGCAGCCCGCTGCCAGTGATCCCCGCCCCCGACTTCGGCGCGCTGGAACGGGAGCAGCAATCCCGACTCGCCGCCACCAAAACCGCGCGGGATCCATCTGCGGTGGCTGCTGCATTGGCGGAGGTGCGTCGGGTCGCCGCCACCGATGACTCGATGATGCCACCAATCATCGCGGCGGTCCGGGTCCGGGCGTCGCTCGGGGAGATCAGCGACGCGCTGCGCACAGTATGGGGTGTGTACCGCGGCGGCCACGGCTGATGGCCGCTGAATACCGGTCACTCGTGGTCGATCGTCACGCCCGGATCGGCATCGTCGGCGATCTCACCAATGCCACTGAAGCGTGGCTCATCCTGCACGGTTACGGGATGCTTGCCCAGGGGATCCTGCACTGGTTCCGTGCCGCGGAGCGTCCCGGGCGGGTGCTGATCGCCCCCGAGGCACTCTCCCGGTTTTACGCCGAGGAGAAGGGAATCCGGCGGGTCGGCGCCTCCTGGATGACCCGGGAGGATCGCGAGAACGATCTCGCTGACCAGCAGGCGTACCTCGATCGGGTCGTGAGGGAGTTCGTCGGTGTGATCCCCCGGCTCGAGCTCCACGGCTTTTCTCAGGGAGTCGCAGCCGGTGCGCGCTGGGTCATCCGAGGCGTGCGCCCCGTGGCGCGTCTGGTGTGCTGGGGTGGCACCGTCCCACACGAGATTGACCCTGCCGCCCTCGGCCAGCTTCTGGGAGGCAATCCGGTGCACTTCGCGGTCGGTGAACGCGACCACTGGGTGGCGCCCACCTTGGTCGAAGCCGACGCCGCCCGCCTGCGCGAGGGCGGCTGCCCAACGGTCGTTCATCATTTCGTCGGCGGTCACCGTGTGGATAACGGTGTTTTGGAGCTTTTGGAGGCCGCCGCGGGCTGATCCCGGCTTTCTTGCTGGCTGGGGGGAGCGGTCTTAAGCTTCGGTGCAGCTTTCAGTTACGCCAAGGTGGGGTATGCCGACGTACGAGTATGAATGTAGTAACGGACACCGGTTCGACCGGGTGCAGAAGATGGCCGACAAGCCGGTTGCCAAGTGCCCCGAGTGCGGTGCCAAGGCATCGCGGAAGATTTCCGGTGGCCAGGGGCTGATCTTCAAGGGTTCCGGCTTCTACATCACCGATTACGGAAAGGATGGGAAAGGCGCACGCAAGGAGAGCGACGCCGCGCCGAAGCCGGACGCACCCGCCGTGAAGCCGGATACCGCTCCTGCCGCGGTGGCCCCGATCCCGAAAAAGAAGGCTTCAGGATCGGCGGAGCCGGCGTGAGCGAAGTGCTGCGGGGCGAGTTGGCTCGCATCGCCACGACGTTGGGCGGTGCCGATCTCGAGTTTACCCTCGAGCGGCCCCGCGACCCGAGCCACGGCGACCTCTCCACCAATCTCGCGATGCAGTTGGCCAAACGGGAGCGGAGCAATCCGCGCGCGATGGCCGAGCGCATTCTGGCTGCCCTTTCGCTCCCCGCGACCGTCGTCAGGGAAAGCAGTATCGCCGGGCCCGGTTTCATCAATTTCCGTCTCGCGGCCGACACGCTTGCCGCCGAGCACGCGCGGGTGCTCGCAGAGGGGCTCCGATATGGGCGTTCCTCCGTGGCGACAGGGCAGCGAGTGAATGTCGAGTTCGTTTCCGCGAATCCCACCGGCCCGCTGCACGTGGGGCACGGTCGCGGTGCAGCGCAGGGGGATGGGATCGCCGCCTTGCTCGAGTGGACCGGCCACACGGTGACTCGGGAGTTCTACATCAACGATGCCGGAGTCCAGATCGGCCGCCTCGCAGAATCGTTGTGGGCGCGCGTCCAGCAGGCCGCGGGGCGGCAAGCCACGGTTCCCGAGGGCGGCTATCACGGCGAATACCTTGTGGAGGCAGCGGCGTCGCTGCTGGCCACCGAGGGCAGCGACTTCGCCGATCTCGCCGTTGCCGAAGGGGTCGCGCGCTGTCGGTCGGCGGTGCTGCGCAGCCAGCGCGCCGAACAGGACGAGACGCTCGCGACGTTCGGCGTCCACTTCGATGTGATGTCGTCGGAAGCAGCCATTTATGCCAGTGGCAAGATCGACGCCCTGCTGCTTCGCCTGCGGGAAGCGGATCTTTCTTACGAGCAGGACGGGGCGCTCTGGCTGCGGACGTCATCGTTTGGCGACGAGAAGGATCGCGTGCTGCGGAAGCAGGACGGCAGTTTCACCTACTTTGTTCCTGATATTGCCTATCACCTCGACAAGGTTGCGCGCGGTTTCGACCACGCGATTGATGTCTGGGGTGCTGACCACCACGGGTACATCCCGCGCGTGCAGGGTGCGCTCACTGCGCTCGGCGTTCCGCCGGGCTGGCTCGAGGTGTCCCTGGTCCAGCTTGTGAAGGTCGTGCGCGGGGGCGAGGAAGTGAAAATGTCCAAGCGCTCCGGTGACTTCGTGACGCTGCGGGACCTCTACGAGGAAACCGGAGTCGATGCCGCGAGGTACTGGTTCCTGATGCGGCGTGGCGACACCCACCTCACCTTTGACATCGAGCTGGCAAAGTCCCGGACCGATGAAAATCCGGTGTTCTACGTTCAGATGGCCCACGCCAGGCTGTGTGGGCTTTTCCGCAACGCGGGGCTCGCGATGGCGATGGTGGACGGGCCGCTGGATCTTGCCGTGCTGGCCGCGGCCGATGCCGAACTCCTGCGGGTGCTCACCGAGTTTCCGGACGTGGTCCAGCGGGCAGCGCGCGACCACGAACCGCATCGGGTCACCACCTACCTTGAGACGCTTGCGCGCCAGGTGCACGGTTGGTATCACGGCTGCCGCGTCCTGGGCGAGCCGGCACCCGTGGAGCGTGCTCGCCTGCTGCTGGCGCGTGCGGCGGCACAGGTGCTGGCCAATGGCCTCACGCTCCTTGGCATCACCTCCCCGGACCGGATCTGAGCTTATGACGCTCCTCGTCGTCGGCAGTGTGGCGCTGGACTCCGTGGCCACACCATTCGGTCAAACCGCCGACGCGCTGGGTGGCTCGGCCGTGCACTTCGCTGTCGCCGCTTCGTTGCTTCATCCGGTGCGCGTGGTCGGCGTGGTCGGCGATGACTACCCGGTGCACGAACTGGAGCGCCTCGGTGGCCGCGGCATCGACTGGAGCGGCGTCGAGCACGCGGCGGGCGAGTCGTTCCGCTGGAAAGGGAAATACTCCTACGACCTGCAGAGCCGGGAGACGCTGGAGACCCGCCTCGGCGTATTCGCCAACTTCCGTCCGAAGCTGCCCCCGGGAGCCGAGGCGGCGCAGTATGTCTTCCTCGGCAACATTGACCCGGTGCTCCAGCTCAGCGTACTGGACCAGGTCACGGCGCCGGCGCTGGTGGCCTGCGACACGATGAACTACTGGATCCAGAGCAAGCGCGACACCCTGATGAAGTTGCTCACGCGGGTGGATATGCTGATGGTCAACGACAGCGAGGCGCGCGAACTCTCCGGCGACTGGAACATTCACCGGGCCGGTCGCTGGATTCTCGCGCGCGGTCCGAAGCGGGTCGTGATCAAGCAGGGAGAGTTCGGGGCGCTGCTCCTCGAACCCGACCGGAC
Source organism: Gemmatimonadota bacterium (assembly GCA_031367105.1). GTDB lineage: Bacteria > Gemmatimonadota > Gemmatimonadetes > Gemmatimonadales > GWC2-71-9 > Palsa-1233. The sequence goes on from JANLPG010000080.1 coordinate 9,145, forward strand.
CTTTCATATTCCCGCCTTCCCGCTCGAGGAAGTGTTCGACCCGACGGGTGCTGGTGATGCCTTCGCCGGAGGCTTTATGGGCTACCTCGCGCGCACCAACGGCACCAGCACCGCGCAAATGCGGCGCGCGATGGTGTACGGCTCCGTGATGGGCTCCTATTCGGTTTCGGGATTCGACATCAAGGGCTTCGAGGGCATCACTGCGCGCGACGTCGATGACCGCGTCCAGCAGTTCACTGATCTGGTGCACATTCCGGCGGCGGAGCCGTTGCCGTGACCGGATCGCAATACGCTGCGGCAGGCGTCGACTTGAACCAGGCCGAGGCGACGAAGGAGCGGATCGGTGGGATGGTGGCCGGGACGCGTACGCCGCTCTCGATCGGGCGGATCGGTGCCTTCGGGGGGATGGTGCGAGTGCCGACCGGGATGCGCTCTCCGGTGCTGGTGATGAGTACCGATGGAGTCGGCACCAAAGTGCTCGTCGCGCAGCAGGCCGGACGTTACGACACCGTCGGCGAGGACCTCGTCAATCACTCGGTCAACGACATTCTGGTCCACGGCGCGACTCCGATCGCGTTCATGGACTACATCGCCGGCCATCGCCTCCCGGTCCAGATGATCACAAGCGTGGTCGAGGGAATCGCGCGCGGCTGCCGCAATCACGCGATGGTACTGGCGGGTGGTGAGACCGCCGCGATGCCCGGACTCTACGCCGAGCAGACCTTCGATCTCGCCGGAACGATCATCGGCGTCGTGGACGAAGCTGAGGCGCTGCACGGCGACCGGGTTCGCGCGGGCGATGTCGTGCTGGCCTACGCGTCGACCGGGCTCCACACCAACGGCTATACCCTGGCACGACGAGTGCTCCTGGAGCAGATGGGCTTGACGCTGGAGAGCCCCCTCCCGGGCGCCGACACTTCGGTGGGCGACGCGCTCCTCGCGATCCATCGGAGTTACGTCGCTGCGATCCATCCAGTGCTAGGTCAGCTCCACGGCCTCGCGCATATCACGGGCGGTGGGATCGCAGGGAATCTGATCCGGGTACTTCCCGAGGGATGTCAGGCGATTGTCGAATCGACATCGTGGCAGTGGCCAGTACTCTTCCGCGTCATCGCCGATGGTGGCGGCGTCTCGCTTGCCGAGATGCGCGATGTCTTCAACCTCGGCGTTGGGATGCTCGCGATGCTGCCACCCGACGCCGTCGAGGACGTTCGCGCCGCCGCCACGCGCGCCGGCGTTGCGACCTGGGTTGCGGGCAGCATTCGCTCCGGACCCCGGCGTGTCGTGTTCTCCGACTGATTCGGTGACGCACCGCCGTGTCGTTTCTCCAGCCCGCTTCGGCGAGGTCGGACTCCGTTCCGGGTCCTGAATCGATTGCCGATGCGGGCGCGATGGCGCGCGCCCTCACCCTTGCCGAGCGAGGATGGGGGCGGGTGCATCCCAACCCGCTGGTCGGTGCGGTGGTCGTGCAGCACGGCGACATCATCGCCGAAGGATGGCACGCGGAATTCGGCGATCGCCACGCCGAGGCGATCGCACTCGCGATGGCGGGGGAACGCGCCCGCGGCGCGACACTGTACGTCACCCTCGAACCCTGCAACCATCTCGGACAACAGCCGCCGTGCGTCGACGCCATCCTTGCCGCCGGGATAGCGCGCGTCGTGGTCGCCCTCGCGGACCCCAATCCGGTTGCGAGCGGTGGGGCGGCCCGGCTCCGTGCCGCTGGTGTCCCGGTTGAGCTCGGCATCCTGGGCGACGAGTCGGCTCGCCTCAACGCTCGTTTTCTGCAGCGGTTTCGCCCCGGCTCCCTCCCGTTTACCGCAGTGAAGCTGGCGGTCTCGCTCGATGGCCGGATCGCCGACGCCGAGGGGCATTCGCAGTGGCTGTCGGGGCCCGAGTCGCGGGCGTTTGTCCACCACCTGCGAGCCGGCTTTGGAGCGATCGGGATTGGCGGCAGTTCGTTGGTTGCCGACGACGCTCTGCTGACGGTCCGTGGGGAGGTCACACCAGCACAGCCACCGGTCCGGGTGGTCTTTGATCGCTCCGGCCAGGTACCGGTTGACCGACGGATCTTCGAGCGAACCGCAAGCGTTCCTGTATGGATGGTGTTGGGCTCGGCGGTGCTCGACGAGAGGGCGGCGGCGTATCAGGCCCGTGGAGCTGAAGTGATCAGGGCCGATACCCCCACGGAGGCGCTCCAGCGACTTGCCGACCGGGGGGTTGATGCCATCCTCGTGGAAGGTGGCGGTCGGCTCGCGGGGGGACTCCTTGGCGCCGGATTGGTCGATCGAGTGTACCAGGTCGTCTGTCCCCTCTGGCTCGGCGATGGCACAGCCGCCTGGGGTGGGCTGGGGCAGCCTTCGCTCCCGCAGGCGATGCGGTGGCGCACCGTCGAGCGACGGGCGCTTGGCGACGACACCCTGCTGGTCCTGGAGCGGTAGCGAATGTTCACGGGAATTATTTCGGCGGTCGGGGTGGTACGTCGAGCCGAACCTGCCCTGGGTGGGCTCGAGTTGGAGATCGAAACCGACTGGCAGGGCCTCGCCCTCGGTGAGAGTGTGGCGATCGACGGCGCGTGCCTCACCGTGACTGCGGCGTGGCCGGGTTGCTTTGCGGTTCACGCGATTACGACGACCCTGGGACGCACCCGGTTCGCCGAGTACCGGGTGGGGCGGCGGGTGAACCTCGAACGTGCGCTGGCCGTGGGGGACCGCCTCGGCGGTCATCTGGTCCAGGGCCACGTCGACGGCATCGGTACGGTCGTGCGGGTGCAGCAGGTGGGCGATGCCACGCTGGTCGATATCGCCGTGCCCGCCGAGGTTGCGGAGATCTCGATTCCGTTGGGCTCAATCACGATCGACGGCGTCAGCCTCACGATCAACGCGATCCCTGCCCCCGGTGTGGTCCAGCTCTCGCTGATCCCGTTTACCTTGCTGCACACGACCCTGGGGGAACGCCGCGCGGGTGATGCGGTGCACATCGAAGGAGATACGGTGGGGAAGTACGTTCGGCAGTTCACGGTAGCGCACCGCGCTCCCACGGAGGGGTGATGGGCTTCGGCACGATCGAGCAGGCGATCGCCGACCTGCGCGCGGGCAAGATGATCGTCGTGACCGATGACGAGGACCGCGAAAACGAGGGCGACCTCGTTTGCGCTGCTCAGGCCGTGACGCCCGAGATGATCAACTTCATGGCCCAGTACGGGCGGGGGTGGATCTGCCTCGCATTGACGTCGGAGCACTGCGATCGCCTCCAGCTCAAGCAGATGGTGGAACGCAACACGGAATCGATGCAGACGGCCTTCACCGTCACCATCGATGCCGAGCGTCGATTCGGGGTGACCACGGGGATCTCGGCGGCCGACCGCGCCACCACGATCCGGGTTGCGCTCGATCCGGCAACCCAGCCGGCCGACCTCCGTCGCCCCGGGCATATCAATCCGCTGCGGGCGCGTCGTGGCGGCGTGCTGCAGCGCGTGGGGCACACCGAGGCGAGTGTCGATCTCGCGCAGCTGGCAGGCTTTCAACCCGCCGGCGTGATCTGCGAGATCCTGAATCCCGACGGCACGATGGCCCGGCTGCCGCAGCTCGAGCGCTTCGCGGCAGAACACGGCCTCACCCTGGTGAGTGTTGCCGATCTGGTCGCCTACCGGCTCGCCACGGAGCAGCTGGTGCACCGGGTCGCGGATGCCAGATTGCCGACCGATGCTGGTGAGTTTCGCGTGATCGGCTATCGCAACGACGTCGACGATGCCGAACACATCGCACTGGTCCACGGGGATGTCGAGGGCCAGCCTGAAGTGCTGGTGCGGATGCATTCCAAGTGCCTCACGGGCGACGTCTTTCACTCGCAACGCTGTGACTGCGGCGTGCAACTCCACCGCGCGATGGCCAGAATCGTGACCGAGGGGCGCGGAGTGATCGTCTACCTCGACCAGGAAGGACGCGGGATCGGACTGCTCAACAAGCTCCGGGCCTATGCGTTGCAGGATACCGGTGACGATACCGTCGAGGCCAATGAACGGCTGGGATTCAAGGCCGATCTGCGCGACTTCGGGATCGGCGCACAGATTCTTCGTGATCTGGGGCTCTCCACGCTCCGGGTGATGACCAACAACCCGCGCAAGCTGGTCGGGCTCGACGGCTACGGCCTCGAGATCGTCGAGCGCGTGCCGCTGGTTGCCGACACGACCGAAGAGAACCGTACCTATCTGGCAACCAAGCGCGACAAGCTCGGCCACCTGCTGGCCCACTGAATGACCGCCGAACGGGAAGGACGACTCGTCGCCGTCGGGCGCGTGGCGCTGATTGTCTCACGGTACCACGAGCGCGTCACTTCGCGGTTGCTCGAAGGCGCCCGCGCGGTCTGTATCGACGCCGGGATGGCCGATGATGCCATCGACGTGCTCTGGGTCAGCGGTGCCTTCGAACTCGGTGTCGTCACGACGGCCGCTGCACGGAGCGGGGGCTATGCGGCGCTGGTCGCGCTCGGCGTCGTCATTCGTGGCGAGACGCCGCATTTCGATTTTGTCGCCGGTGAGACCTCCCGAGCGCTGCGGCAGGTAACGAACGAGACGCTCGTGCCGGTCGGTTTCGGGCTGTTGACCTGTGATACGCTGGAGCAGGCGCTGGCACGAGCCGGTGGTGCGGCGGGGAACAAGGGGCGCGAGGCAGCCGAAGCGGCGATTCGGACTGCCGACCTGCTGCATCAGCTGCGGGGCGCCTAGATGCTGCGGATTGAATCGAAGCGGCGGGCGCGGGCCCTGCAGCTCCTGTACGCCCTCGATACCACCGGCGACCGGGATGTCGACCTGGCGGCGACTGGACTCGCGCGGCTCACCGGTCCGGAACCGGGGATTCTCGAGGAGGCGCAGGGGTTGGTCGACGGCGTGCTCTCCCAGCGCGATACCCTCGACCGTTATGCTGAGGCGGCTTCTGACAACTGGCGGCTCGACCGGGTCGCCACGATCGAGCGCAACATCCTGCGGATCGGCATCCACGAATTGCTGCTCGGCCTGCTTCCGCCACGGATCGTCATCGACGAGGCGGTCTGGCTGGCGCACCGCTTCGCCGGGGTGCGGGCGCCGGCATTCATCAACGGCGTCCTCGACCGCGTGGCGCGCGATCTCGGCCGACTCTGACGCCGCCCGCATGAACATTCTCCTGGTCAACTGGCAGGATCTCCGCAACCCGTCGGCGGGTGGCGCGGAGATCCACCTGTTCGAACTCTTCTCCCGACTGGCGCAGCGCGGGCATCGGGTCCGACTCGTCTGCTCCGGTTTCGAGGGTGCGCCAACGCGCGAGCTGATTGAGGGGATTGAAGTGCACCGCGTCGGTGGTCGGCACTCCTTCGCGCTGCAAGGCCGCGCCGCGGTACGGGAGGCGTTGCGCCGGGAGCCCGCGGATGTATTGGTGGACGATATCAACAAGCTGCCACTCTACACCGCTTCGCTCGGGCGGCTCCCCGTCTATGCGCTGATCCCCCATCTCTTCGGGACCACCGCCTTCGCGGAAGTCAGTTGGCCAATGGCTGCCACGATCTGGCTCGCCGAGCGCGCGATCCCGTGGGCATACCGCAAGGCCTGGTTTCACGCCATCAGCGATTCGACTCGCGACGACCTGATCTCCCGCGGCGTCCCCCGGAACCGGATTGCGGTGGTGAACCCCGGCGTCGATTCTGTCCGCTTCTGTCCCGATCCCGACGGGGGTCGCAGCGACCCTCCGCGCTTCGTCTACCTCGGTCGCCTGAAAGGGTACAAGGGAGTGGATCAGCTGATTGAGGCGCTCGCGCTCTCTCGGCGAGCGCGGCCGGATCTGTCGGTGGATGTCGCCGGCACGGGCGACGATCGCCCGCGCCTCGAGGCGCTGGTGCAGGAGCGCGGCCTCGGTGACGCAGTGCGGTTTCTGGGCTACGTCGATGAAGCGACCAAGCTCTCGCTCTTGCGGCGGGCCGTGGCGAACGTATTTCCTTCCCCCAAGGAAGGGTGGGGAATTACCGTGATGGAGGCGGCCGCCTGCGGCACCCCATCGCTCGCCTCGGACTCTCCCGGGCTGCGCGACTCGGTTCGCGATGGCACCACGGGGCTGTTGGTCCGGCACGGCGACCCGGAGGCCCTCGCGGCAGGAATGCTGCGGCTGGCGGGGGATGCCGCCCTGGTAGCCCGGTTGGGCGCGGCGGCGCGGGTGCACGCGCAACGGCTCAGCTGGGAAGCGGCCGCAGACCAGGTCGAGGCGCACCTGGGTGACCTCGTGGCGGGGCGTATCCCCCCGCCGTCCTTCAAGGCCTGAGGGGGAGCAGTGCGTTTCCGGGATTTTCTCGCCGCTGGCGAACAGTTGCAGCTCGAGGCCCTCACGGGCGACATCGGGCTCGATGGTCTGGTGCCCGACGCCGAAATCGCCTCGCCGGGGCTCGCCCTGGCCGGTTACCTCGGGCGTTTCATCCCCGACCGGCTGCACGTGCTGGGCGAGACCGAGATCACCTACCTCGCCTCGCTCGACGCCGAAACCCGTCGTTCGGCGCTGGAGGGGTTCTTCCAGTACAACCTGCCGGCAGTCTTCATCACCAAGGGACTCGAGCCACCCGAGCCGCTCCTGGCGCTGGCCCAGGATCGGCAGGTCCCGGTCTTGCGCACCCAACTCAAGACGGCGGAGTTCTACAAGCGCATCAAGCCGATCATCGAGGATGCGTTCGCCCCCCGGACGACCCTGCACGGTTCGCTGGCCGACGTGTACGGGGTCGGCTTGCTCTTTATCGGACGGTCCGGGATCGGCAAAAGCGAATGCGTGCTCGATCTGGTTGAACGAGGCCACCGGCTCGTCGCCGACGACGTCGTCAAGGTGACCCGGCGCGCGACCGACGTCCTAATCGGGCAGGGGCACGAGCTCGCCGGGCATCATATGGAAATCCGCGGCATCGGCCTGGTCGACATCCCGGTACTCTTCGGGGTCCGGGCGGTGCGCCAGCAGAAACGGATCGAGGTGGTGGTACAGCTGGAGGACTGGGAGACCGCCCAGGACGCCGACCGGACCGGGCTGCAGCGCGACACCATATCGATTCTCGATGTCCCGATCCCCAAGGTGATGGTCCCGCTCAATCCGGGAAAGAACATCACTGTCGTCGCTGAAGTGGTCGCGATGATGCACTTGCTGCGCTACACCGGTGTCGATGTCGCGACGGCCTTCAACGAACGACTCATCCGCAAGATGCGCGAGAAGCGCGGCGTGCGGGAATACCTGCGGGATGATATCGAATGAGTGTGCTCAAGGGAGTAGTGGTCGGCCACGGATCGCTGGCCGCTGCGCTGGTGGATGCGGTCCAGCGGATCGCAGGCGCGGATACCGGGCTGGTCGCGATTTCCAACACGGACTGCGATCGCGGTACCCTGGAAGAGAAAATTCTCGCGGCTGTTGGTGAGGGTCCGGCGCTGGTCTTCATCGATATGCCGAGTGGTTCCTGCCTCTTCGCCGCGATGCGTCGGCTGGACGGCGTCCCCGGAACCCGGGTGGTCACGGGGGTAAACCTCGCCATGCTGCTCGAGTTCGTGTTCCACCGCGACGGCGACGTCGATGCAGTGGCGGAACACGTGGTCCTGGTCGGCGCCCGTGCGGTGGCCACGCGCTGATGGGACTGGTCCTCTGCCGCGTCGACGATCGACTGGTGCACGGGCAGGTGGTGATTGGCTGGGGTCGCCCGCTCGGGGTGAAATTCATCGTGCTGGTCGATGACGGCGTGCGTGCGAGCAGTTGGGAGCAGGACCTCTATCGTATGGCGGCGCCCGAAGGCGTCGACGTGATTTTCGCCCGGACCGACGAGGCGGTCGGCGCCCTTCCGGACTGGGCGGCAGATCCGCGCCCGGGCATCCTGCTCACCGGCGATCTCGCGACGATGGCAGCATTGCACGAGGCAGCGCCGCGGATCGTCCACCGAATCAACCTGGGCGGGATCCACCACCGTCCCGATCGACACGAACGGCTCCGGTATCTCTACCTCTCCGCCGAGGAGGAATTGCTGCTCGCTGCGATGCGTGCGACCGGGGCCTCCATCACTGCGCAGGATCTGCCAACCACACCGCCGGTGGGCGTGGAGGCCCTGGAGTGAGCGCACTGGTGGTGGTGGCCATTCTGGGGTGGGGAATCTTCGTGGCGGTCGATCTGGTGACGGTACCGCAGGGGCTCTTTTCGCGTCCGTTGGTGGCCGCCACGGTCGCCGGCGCCATCGCGGGGGATCTCGGCGCCGGGTTGCTGGCGGGAATGGTGCTGGAACTCTACGCCCTCGACGTGCTCCCGATCGGCGCGTCCCGCTATCCCGACTACGGCCCGGCGGCGGTGGCCGCAGGCGCGGCAGCCGCGCTGGTGCCCGGCGACCTCGTGATCGGCGTGGCCGGTACCGTGGGACTGCCGTTGGCCGTGATCGGCGGGTACAGCCTGCACCTGCATCGGCGGCGGAATGCGGTTTCGGTGGCGCGGCGGCTCGCGCGCGTCTCGGCCGGCGACGCGCGGGCAATCTGGGAGTTGCAGCGCAACGCTTTGGTCCGGGATGCCGGCCGTGGGGTTGTCCTCAGTCTGGCCGCGGTGCTCGCTGCCCTGCTGATGTCGAGGATCCCGTGGTCCACGCTGCCGAACGCGCGGCTGCTCAATTGGGCCACCGCGGCCGGAGGTCTCGCGGCGGTGCTGGGGGGAGCGCTCCGTAGCGGTGGGCACGGCGCCCGTCGACGGTGGCTCGGTATCGGGCTCGCTGCGGGAATCTTCGTCGTGCTGCTCCAATGAAACCGAGGACTGAGTCGCTGATCCGCCTGCTGGCTGTGCAGGCCGCGTGGACGTATGAGCGGATGTCCGGGATCGGCGTCGGCCACGCTGCTGCCCCCCTCCTGCGCGATCTCTACGCCACGAGCTCTGCCGAGGAGCGGCGCGCGGCGGTGGCTCGCTCGGCGGAGTTCTTCAATTCGCATCCTTACCTCGCTGGGGTCGCCGTTGGCGCCGTCGTGCGGGCAGAGCGCGACGGCGTACCCGGACCCGCGATCGTCCGGCTGCGCACCGCGCTGTCGGGTCCACTGGGGGCGCTGGGTGATCAGCTGATCTGGGCTGGAGAGGTACCCGTGCTCATCGGGCTGGCGCTCGCCACCGTCTCCTGGCTGGGTATCTGGGCCGTGCTGCTGGTGGTGCTCGTGCACAACGTATTCCGACTCTGGCTCACGGCGTGGGGACTCGATGTCGGCCTCCGCGAAGGCCTGGGAGTCGGGGCGGCGCTGCAGCGGTCGTGGCTTCCCGGTGCGGCTGCACAGGCGCAGAGCGCGGCCGCGTTTGCCGTGGGACTCGCAATCCCGATCGTCGCGTGGAGACTGCTCAGCGGTGCTGAGGAAGGGGTCATCGTCGGTGTGGTCGGAGGTATGCTGGTGGGTACGGCACTCGCGCTGAGCCACCTCACCCGCGAGCGGGTCACTGGATTGCGATTCGGACTCGTGCTTCTGGTCGTCGCCCTCGTCATCGTGGGAGGTTTCCGGTGATCGAACGTGAAGCGACAATCATCAACTCACTCGGGATGCACGCTCGCCCGGCCGCCCAGATCGTCCGGCTCGCAGCGACCTTCAACGCCTCGCTCGAACTGGAATGCGACGGTCAGATCGTGAACGGCAAGAGCATTATGGGCGTGATGACGCTGGCGGCAGAGCAGGGCGCCACGGTCCGCATCCGGACCGAAGGGCCCGACGCCGAGGCGGCGCTGCACGCGATTGCCACGCTCATCGCCACGGGATTTGGTGAACCGTGACGAATCGTACGCTCCGGGGGGTGGGAGTCTCGCCGGGGGTCGCCTTTGCGCCCGCCATCACCGTGCGCTGGTCGTTCCCGGATATTCCCAATCGCACGATCGCTGCGCACGAACAGGAAGCCGAGATCGCGCGACTGCACGCCGCCGTGGCTGCGACGGTCGCCCAGCTCGAGGCGCTGCGCGAGCGGACGCGCTTGCGTGCTGGCCCCGAGGAGGCAGGCATCTTCGACGCACAGATCATGATGGTGAACGACGTCGACTTCCTCGCGACCGTGGAAACACTGATTCGCAAGGGAAACCTCGCGGCCGAAACCGCCTACGAGTTCCGGGCTCTTGAGCTCCGGAACGAGTGGCAGGGTTCGCGCAAGAGTTTCTTGCGGGACCGGCTCGCCGACCTCAATGCGATTCAATTGCGCACCCTCGCCCACCTGACCGGACGGCCCACCGAGGAAGCGTGGCTCGGCGAGATCAGCGAACAGGTCGTGCTCGTGGTGCGTGAGCTCTCTCCCGGCCTGACAGTCCAACTCGACCGTGAGCACGTCGTCGGCTTCGTGACCGAAGAAGGTACCCGGACCTCCCACGCGGCGATCCTCGCGCACTCGCTGGGTATCCCTGCTGTGATGGGTGTCACCGGCGCGCTCTCCGCGATCGTCGACGGCACCATCGTCCTGCTCGATGGACAATCGGGAACCGTGATTCTCGATCCCACCCCGGACGAACTCGAGTCAGCCGCGGTGCGGAACTCGCGCCGGCACAAGTTGGAAATGCAGCTGGAAGGGATCGCTGGAGAGCCGGCGATCACTCCGGATGGGACCCGGATCATGCTCCAGGGAAACGTCGACCTGCCGGAGGAGATCGAGCCCGCGCTGCGATATGGAGCCCAGGGGGTCGGGCTCCTCCGGACGGAGTTTCTGGTGACGGGACGGGCCACCCTGCCCAGCGAAGATGAACAGACTGAGTACTACCGCCGGGTGGGGGCAGCGTTCGCCGGCCAGTCGGTGGTCATCCGAACCTTCGACCTCGGTGGCGACAAGTTCCCCACGGCATTCGATGCCCCGCACGAAGCCAACCCGTTTCTCGGCTGGCGGTCGATCCGGGTCTGCCTGGAAGAGCCTGACATCTTCCGGCCGCAGTTGCGCGCCATTCTTCGTGCGGCCGCCGATCGGGAGATTTCGATCATGCTGCCGATGGTGATCTCGCTGGATGAGGTCGTGCGTTCGCGCGAGCTCCTCCTGGAGGAGGCCGCCTGGCTCCGGAGCGCCGGTATTCGTGCCGCGAGCGACGTTCCGATGGGGGTGATGATCGAGACGCCAGCTGCCGTGCTGCTGGCCGATGAGTTCGCCCGGGTCTCCGCCTTCCTCAGTGTTGGCAGCAACGATCTGACGCAGTACACCCTGGCGGTGGACCGCGGCAACGCCCGGATGGCGAGTCGCTTCCAGCCGCTGCATCCGGCGGTGGTGCGCCAGTTGCGCGATGTCCGTGAGGCAGCAGGGCGCGCCGCCATTCCGGCGTCGGTGTGCGGCGAGATGGCCTCGGACCCCTTCAGCGCGGTACTGCTCCTCGGGCTCGGCTTCGATCGCCTCAGTATCGGGCCACCGGCGATTCCACTGGTCAAATGGGTCGTGCGCCACGTCCCGGTATCGGCGGCGCGGGAGGCCGCCGAGGGGGCCCTGCTCGCCACCTCAACGGCGGAGGTGAAGGCGGTCCTTCGGGAGACGCTGGGACGCTATCTCGACCTGCGCTTGGTCGATCCGGCGACCGCGTTGCCGCGCTCCACTGTGGCCGCTAGCTTGCCCCGGTTCACCTGAATGCGACCTTCCAGCACGCGAGTGGCAATGGCACCGGCCAACCGGCACGTCTTCACCTCCGAATCGGTCACCGAGGGTCACCCGGACAAGGTGGCCGACCAGATTTCTGATGCTGTCCTCGATGCAATTCTCGCCCGTGATCCCGTCGCGCGTGTCGCGTGCGAAACGATGGTCACGACCGGTATGGCGATCATTGCGGGCGAGATCACGACGGAAGCGTACGTCAACATTCCCGATATCGTCCGCTCCACCATCGAGCGCATCGGCTACACCCACGCCTCGTTCGGATTCGACTACCGCACGTGCGCCGTGCTCACCTCGATCGACCGGCAGTCGGCCGACATCGCGCGCGGGGTCGATGGCGTCACCGACGACGAACAGGGTGCCGGCGATCAGGGGATGATGTTCGGCTATGCGACCGATGAAACGGACGAACTGATGCCGCTGCCGATTGTGCTCTCCCACCGGCTTGCCGAGCGGCTTGCCGCCGTGCGTCGCGGCGGGGCCCGGCTCCCCCACCACGCGTGGCTCCGCCCCGACGGGAAAACCCAGGTGTCGGTGGAGTACGAAGGTGATCGCCCCGTTGCGATTCGCACCGTGGTGGTCTCGACCCAGCACGACGACAAGTTCGGAGGCAGAACCCTTTCGCAGCGCACCATCGAAGGCGCAATGACGGAAGACGTCATCCTCCCGGTGCTCGAAGAGTTCGGCTTCGAGAGCGGCAAGATCCGGATTCACGTGAACCCGACCGGCCGGTTCGTGATCGGTGGGCCGCAGGGGGATGCCGGCCTCACGGGACGGAAGATCATCGTCGATACCTATGGCGGGATGGCGCGCCACGGCGGCGGCGCCTTCAGCGGGAAGGACCCCACCAAGGTCGACCGCTCCGCCGCGTACGCCGTGCGTCACGTGGCAAAAAACATCGTCGCCGCCAGGCTCGCCCGACGCTGCGAGGTACAGGTGGCCTATGCCATCGGTGTGGCGCGGCCGGTCTCGGTCTACGTGAATACCTTCGGCACCGGCGCTGTCGACAATGGTGTGCTGGAACGGGCGGTGCGCGAAGTATTTGACCTGCGGCCCGCACGACTGATCGCCGATCTCAAATTGCGGCAGCCGATCTACTCGGCCACCGCTGCCTATGGCCACTTCGGGCGTGGGTATTCCAAGGGTACCTACGACGAGCCGGGCCGCCCCCCGCAGCGCGTGGAGCGCTTCACCTGGGAGCGGACCGACCGCATCCGTGAGCTCAAGACTGCCGCGAAGGCATGAGGAACTGATGACGAGTATTTCGATCGATGCCGCGAACGACATCCGGGACATCGCGCTGGCCGACGAGGGGAAGCGTCGAACCGAGTGGTCCGAGCGTTCGATGCCGGTCCTGCGGCAGATCCGCGAGCGGTTCCGCAAGGAACGACCGCTGGCAGGCCGCAAACTCTCGTGCTGCCTGCACGTGACGACCGAAACCGCGAACCTGATGATCACGCTGCGCGCGGCCGGCGCCGAGATTGCACTCTGCGCCTCGAATCCGCTCTCGACGCAGGACGATGTTGCGGCGCATCTGGTTCGCGACCACGGTGTGCACGTCTACGCGATCAAGGGCGAGGACCACGAGACCTACTACACCCACCTCGCCCAGGCGCTCGCGTTCGGGCCCGATCTGACTCAGGATGACGGCGCCGACCTCGTCGGTGCGCTGCATATGACGGCACTCGGCCGACTCGACGATCTGGCGGGTCCGATCCGCCGGATGGTCGAAGCACTCTCGCCCGCCGAACGGAACGAACTGGTTGGCCGCGTCAAGGGCTCCACCGAAGAGACCACCACTGGCGTCATCCGGTTGAAGGCGATGGCGAAGGAGGGGATCCTCCAGTTCCCCATCCTCGCGGTGAACGACGCCCGGACCAAGCATATGTTCGACAATCGGTATGGCACCGGGCAATCCACGCTCGACGGCATCGTGCGCGCGACCAATATGTTGCTCGCTGGCAGTACGGTGGTCACCGCCGGGTATGGCTGGTGCGGTCGCGGCTTCGCAATGCGGGCTCGCGGGGCGGGGGCGACGGTCATCGTGACCGAGATTGATCCGGTGGCGGCACTGGAAGCGAAGATGGATGGCTTCGAGGTGATGCCGATGGAGCAGGCGGCGCCGCTCGGCGATCTCTTCTGCACCCTCACGGGCAATATGCACGTGATCCGCGCAGAGCATTTCACGCGGATGAAGGACGGCGCAATCGTCTGCAATTCGGGGCACTTCAACGTTGAGCTCGATCTGGACGCGCTCGCCGGACTGGCCACTGCGCGTCGCCACGTGCGCGACTTCGTCGAGGAGTTCGAAGTTGCCGGGAAGCGGATCCTCGTGCTCGGCGAGGGACGGCTCATCAACCTGGCTGCGGCGGAAGGGCATCCCGCATCCGTCATGGATATGTCGTTCGCCAACCAGGCGCTGGCGGCCGAGTACCTCGTGAAGCAGGAAGGGAAACTCGACCGGCAGGTGCACAAACTGCCGGCGGCAGTGGATGTCGAAATCGCGACGCTCAAGCTGGCGGCGATGGGTGCGGCAATCGACACCCTGACTCCCGAGCAGGTGACCTACCTGGCAAGCTGGGACGCTGGCACCTGAGTGATGTGGGGCGCCGCGTTCGCCCTGCTGGCGCTGACCGCCACGCCGCAAGGAGAGGTGTTCCTCACCGGACGTGTGGTGCGCGTATCCGGTGGGGATACCGTGGGAGTCGCCGGTGCGCGCGTGGTCCTGCACCGGGTGATGACCAGCCGCCAGGGGCCGATCGATTCGACCCGTTCTGATCGCAGTGGCGCCTTCCGCTTCCGCTTTCATCCTGACAGCGGCGCCATCTTCCTGACCAGCGCCCGCTGGGCAGGCGTCGAGTATTTCGCCCCACCCGTCTCACTCGCTGGCGGCTTACGCCCCGAACCGGTTGTCGTCACAGTCGCCGATACTTCGGCCAGCGCTACCATAGGGTTGTCGGCACGCCACGTCGTCGTGAGTGCACCCGCGACCGACGGGACCCGGGCGGTGCTGGAACTGCTGGTGCTGGAGAATCACGGCCCGTTCACCCGTGTCCCGCGTGACACCGCTGCCGCGACCTGGCGGATCGTGCTGCCACCCCAGGTGGCGCGCATCGAACTCGGCGACGGCGACTTCGCCACCGATGTCATCGAAGTGCGTGGCGACACGTTACGGATTCGCGCGCCATTCCCACCGGGGCAACGCCAGCTGTCCGTCCAGTACCAGCTACCGGCGGGACTGCGTCGCTGGACCATCCCGATCCAGGATTCGATCGCCGCGATGAACGTCCTGGTTGAGGAATCCACGGCGACGCTCGCGGGGCCATTGCGCTCGACGGTGCCGCAGGAGATGCAGGGGAAGCGCTTCTCGCGCTGGCAGGGCAGCCCTCGTGCTGGCACCGCCGTCGTGCTCGACTTCGACCCGACAGGGACGCCGCCCTGGCTGCTCCCGTTGCTGGTGAGTGCGCTAGGCGGCGGGCTTGCGCTGGCCCTGCTCGCCGCGCGCCGCCGCGGACACGGTGTCGCCGTACCGGCGCCGCTCCGCCGTGCCACCGCGCCGATGCTCCTGCCGGAGGCCGAGGCGCTGTTGGAGCAGATTGCGGCCCTCGACACGGCACACAGCGGTGGCCCCACACACCACCCACCCGAGCAGTGGCACGCGTACCTGCGGGACCGGGCACGGCTCAAGCAGCAGCTTGAGGAGCACTTGCCGCTCTGACGGCACCGCGATAGCTTCGCGGTACAACTGATTTGCAGACCAGCGAACAGGGACGCTCGGAAGACCGGTGCAATGCCGGCGCGGCCCCGCCACTGTAACGGGCGATTCACTTCCGTCACTCACTTTGCCACTGGGTTCATTCCCGGGAAGGCGAGCGACGAGCCCGGAGCCAGGAGACCTCTCCGTTCGCGCCACCAAGCAACCCTCGGGGGAGGGGACGGTGGCGTGGTCGTGGGGACTCCGGTCATTGCGACCATTCCTCACGCATCGCGCTCGCCCGCCTCCACTCTTGCGTCGGAGACGGGCTTTTTCGTGACCTTTGTTCCCAGCGTGCGCCGCCGAATCGCCCTGCCACTCCTCCTGCTCGCAGGCGTCGTGGCAGTGCTCGCGGGCGTGCGCTGGGGACCCGTGGCCTATTCGGCCGCGGAGGTCTTTGCGGCGCTCACCCGCTCGGACACTCCAGCAGCGATCGTCGTGCGCCAACTCCGTCTGCCGCGCGTGCTCCTCGCGTTCGGCGTGGGAGGATCGCTTGCGGTCGCCGGAGCAGCGCTTCAGGCGCTGGTGCGCAACCCCCTGGCGGAGCCGTGGCTCCTCGGCGTCAGCGGCGGTGCGTCGCTCGGCGCGGTGATCGCTGTCGTCGTGGGATTTCCGGCAGGGTGGAGTGTGGCGGGCTGTGCCACGCTCGGCGCCCTCGGCGCGGTCGCCCTGGTGTACCGCATTGGTGCGGTGGACGGTCGGCGGCTCGACGCGCGCGTGTTGCTGCTCGCCGGCGTGGTCGTGTCATTCTTCGCCGGGGCGATCACGACCGCACTCCTCGCGGTGGTGGATCCCTTCACGTTCCGGACTGCCACGGTCTGGCTGTTCGGTGGATTCGGCGGGGCCTCCTGGAAGTCGGTCGGGAATTTTGCGCTCGTTGCCGTCCTGCCGCTCGCCTTGCTCTGGTGGCTTGCGCGTGCGCTCGATCTGCTCGCATTGGGCGAAGAGACGGCGGCCACACTCGGGCTCGACGTCGATCGCACCCGTCGGCTGGTAATCCTCGCGACCGCGGTGGTCACGGCGGCGACGGTCTCGGTGGCGGGAATGATCGGCTTCGTCGGCCTCGTCGTCCCGCACGCGCTGCGCTGGCTGATCGGGCCGCTGCACCGTCGCCTGCTTCCGGCGGTGTTCCTCGCAGGAGGCACCTTCACGGTGCTCGCGGATACCGTGGCCCGCACGATCTTGCGCCCTGCGGAGTTGCCGGTGGGTGTGGTGACGGCGTTGGTCGGAGTGCCCTTCTTCGCCCTGCTGCTGCGGCGGAGCGTCCAATGACGCTCATTGCTTCGGATCTGGGTGTGAGCTATCCGGGTGCGACCACTCCGGCGCTCGATGGCGTGAACTTCCGTCTCGGGCCGGCCGAACTGGTCGCGGTCGGCGGACCCAACGGCAGCGGGAAGACCTCGCTGCTTCGGGCGCTCCTCGGCCTGGTGCCGCTCTCGGCGGGCAGCGTGACACTCGACGAGCGGCCGCTCGCCGCCTGGAGTCGCCGAGCGCTGGCTTCGGCAATCGGCGCACTACCGCAGCGGGAGGAGTCTGCATTTCCGCTCAGCGTGCGCGAGGCGGTCCTGCTGGGTCGCTGGGCGCACCTCGGACCGATCGCCCCGATCCGCCGGATTGATGAACAGGTGATCGCCGAGGCGATGGCACGCTGCGATATCACGGGGCTCGAGCACCGCGGCATCGACACACTTTCCGGTGGCGAGTGGCAACGCGTCCGGATCGCGCGTGCCCTGGCCGCATCACCGCGCCTGCTGCTGCTCGACGAGCCGACGGCGGCGCTTGATGTCGGCCACGAGATGGCACTCTTCGAGTTGCTCCGAAATCTCGTTGCGGAGGGGCTTGGCATTCTCGTGATCACCCACCAGCTCAACCTCGCGGCACGCTACGCCGATCGAATCGTCTTGCTCGACCACGGTCGCGCCGTGGCCGAGGGTCGACCGGCGGAGGTGCTCCGCGAACCACTCCTCTCCGCGGTCTTCGACTGGCCGGTGGCGATCACCACCTGGTGCGATGGTGCGCCGCAGATCGTTCCGCTCCGTCGTGGCGAGGTCGCTCGGGGCGACCTCCCGCTCTCACCTCCCGCAACAGAGACACCGTCGTGAACAAACTCGCCCGCGTGGTTATCGCTCCCATACTGGTGCTTGGCGTCGGCACCACCGGACTCCCTGCCCAGCAGACGCGGGACACGACTCGACTCAGCGACCTCGTGGTGACTGCCACCCGCGCCGCAGTCGACGCACGGGCGATCCCGGCGGCCACTACCGTGATTCGTGGCGACGAGTTGCGCGCCCGCGGGATCACGTTCGTGAGTGACGCCCTGCGCGAGGTTCCCGGGATGGTGCTGGTGCAGACCGGATCCTATGGCGCGGTCGCGTCACTCTTTCTCCGTGGCGGGGAAGGTGACTACGTCAAGTTCCTGCTCGATGGCATTACGCTGAATCAGCCTGGCGGCGGCTTCAATTTGGCCAATCTGACGACGGACGATCTCGATCGGATCGAGATTGTCCGAGGGCCCGCTTCGGTGCTGTATGGTGCCGATGCGATGAGTGGTGTGGTCCAGCTCTTCACCCGGAGTGGAGCCGGAAAGCTGCACGGCGATGTCGCGGCGCGGGGCGGCAGCCTGGGCAATCGGGACGCGCAAGGGCATCTGTCGGCGAACTCGGGGGCAGCCAACTTGAGCGTATCTGGTTCTACCTTCCGGAGTAACGGCCTCTACGACTTCAACAGCGGCTATCGCAACAGCGTTGGGTCGCTCCGTCTCGGCGTCGCAGGCGGTCGACGCGGTTCGGCGACCTTCACGGCACGCTACGGCGACGCCGTGGGTCATTTCCCCACCGACGGCAACGGCGTCCCGATCGACCACAATCAGTACACCGCCGATCGCAACACTGCGCTGGGCCTCGATCTCCGCCGCCGCCTCTCCGACCGGCTGACGGGAAGCGTTCAGGGTTTCGCGTCCCGGCTCCGCAGCGCTGCATTCAATCGTCCGGACAGTCCAGCTGACACCCTGGGATTCGGCTACGATGCTGATCGTACCGGGATCACCTGGCGCAAGGGGGTGGATGCGCGGGCAGACTGGCAGCTTCGTCGTCGCACGATTTTCTCGATTGGCGCAGGGATGGAATACGAGAGCGAACGGCAGCGTTCGCATACCACCTCAAATTTCGGCACTGGGCCGTTCAGTAGCGACGATGAATTCACGGCCGTTCGCAACAGCAGAAATGTCTATGGCCAGCTCTTGCTCATACCGGTCGAGGCACTCTCGATTCAGCTCGGGGCGCGGCTCGACGACAATTCGGCATTCAGGACGTTCGAAACGTGGCGGGTGGGCGGCTCGTGGCAGCTCGCCGAGCACACCCGGCTCTATGGCGCGGCAGGCACGGCGTTCAAGGCACCGACGTTTTCAGAACTCTTCGCCCGGAGCGCGTTCGAAGTCGGGAACCGCGCGCTCGACCCCGAGCGGAGCAGCAACCTCGAAGCCGGGGTTGAACAGCAGCTGGCGGGCGGGCGCTTTTCGGCGTCGGCCACCGCCTTCTCTCAGCGCTTTCGTGACCTGATCCAGTACGTCGGCGCCGCGCCGGGTGAGCCGACCTACCGCAACCTGGGCGGGGCCCGTTCGCAGGGTATCGAGGCGGCTGTGACAGTGCGTGCTGGCGGCTCCCTTCGGCTAGGAGCCCACTGGACCTGGCTCCAGACTGAGGTCACCGACACCGGGGCGGCCTCCTCGGTGGTCTTCGAGCAGGGGCGTGCGCTGCTCCGCCGACCGGCCAGCAGCGGTGGCCTGAATGCCACGGCACGGGTCGCCGGTGCCTCCGTCGGGGCAGGCCTCAGCTACATCGGGAAGCGGGACGACGCGGACTTCCGGGATTTCCCCGCGACCCGGACCACGTTACCCTCCTACACACTGGTGGATCTCTCGGTCGACGCGCCGCTCCGGCGCGCCCGGGGTAGTACCCCCGGTGTGGACCTGACCGTGCGCGGCGAGAACATCTTCGGCGTCAACTGGACTCAGGTCGCCGGTTATCCTGGTCGAGGCCGTACCCTGTTCGGCGGGGCCCGACTGCACTTCTGATCTTGCTGGAGGACTATTGATGCGCCACGGCCCTGCGTGCCTGCTGCTGCTCAGCGCGCTCGGCGCCTGTGCCCCGACTACGGGGCCCACGGCGCTCCCCGTCGAGGTGCTCGTGGTCCTCGATCGGGAGGAGCGCTCGCTCCGCCTGATTGCGGTTGACAGCGTCAACGTCGTCCGGACCATCGACCTCTCCGGCAGTCTCGGCCCGCTCAAGCCGACCGTACTGGCGGTGCAAGGAACGACGGCGGTGATCGGGCTGGGGAGCTCTGCCAACGTGCTGGTGGTGGATCTCGCCGTCCGGCGAGTCGTGCGATTGAACCCGGTGGCCGGCCTGGGTGCGATTGCCGCGGTGGCGATCTCCGAGACGGGATTGGGATTCTCGGCGATTCCGGCGACCCCCAACGGTGTCAACATCACCAGCTTCGATCCGGTCAGCGGCATCTCCGGAAACTACGAAGTCGCGGGCGGGCCGCAGGGGTTCGCCGTCGCGCGAGGGACCGTCTTCGTCGTCCTCGGCAATCGGCAATTCTGCTATCCCGCAGTGCCCTCCTGCCTCGACACACCGAGCTGGCTGAAGCCGTTCCCGTTCAACACCACCGATTCGATTCCACTCTTTGGTCCGGGCAATGCCTCCGCCACCCAACTCGGTTCCGATGGGCTGCTCTACGTCTTGAGCAGCGGCAATGGCGGCACCGCAGAGGGCCGGCTGTCGGCAGTTGACCCGGTGGCCCGTCGAGAGATTGCGTCGTTCGGCGGTTTTGGTCTCGCTCCGCAGTTCATGGCCTCTGACGGCAGCGACCGACTGCTGATCGCCGGTCCCCGGGAACTGATGGTGTTCAATGTCCGCGACCGACGGGTCGAGAAGGGGGCGGGCGCCGGTATCCCGTTTGCGAGCCCGCCGCGAGCGCTGGTGACCGACGCCTTCGGACGGGCCTACCTTCCGGTGGGAGGGGGCTGTGTGATCGGGAGTGCGCCCGGTTCGGTGCGCGTCTTCGGCACCGATCTGGTCGAGCGGAGCGCGATCCCCACCGGCGTCTGTCCGGTCGCCGCTGCCGTCACCGAGATTCCCGCCAACTTCTTCCACGCCGACCTCTAACGCGTGGCCGGGAGTGCGCTCCTCACGCCAGCGCTCGTGCTTGGCTCGCTGCGGTACGGCGAGACATCCCGCATCGTCCGCCTGGCGACTCGCGATTTTGGTGTCCTCTCCGCGATCGCCAAGGGCGCGCTTCGGCCGAGGAGTCGCTTCGGAGCATCGCTCCAGCTGTTGAGCGAGGGGCAGGCCCATCTGCTCCCATCACGCTCGAGCGACCTCCAGACCCTGGTCGCATTCGACCTCACGGCGACCCATACCGGCCTCGCCGCGTCACTCGATCGTTTCGCGGCGGCGACTGCGCTTGCGGAGGTCGCTACCAGGTTCGTTCCCCAGGCTCCCAACGCACGCTTTTACGACTGGCTGATCGGCGCGGTCGCCCTGCTGGAGCTCGCCCCGCCCGAAGGCGTGACGGTGGTCGGCCTCCGATCGATGTGGGGTCTGGTGGGGCAACTGGGCCTCGGCCCCACGGTCGCGGAGTGCGCAAGGGACGGGCAGCGGCTCGCAGCTGGGGAAGTGGCCTTCTCCTTGGCGGATGGGGGGTTCCTCTGCCGGGAATGTGCGGTGAGGGGGGCGACCACGCGTCTTGCTGCTGAGGACCGGGAGGCCTTGGTTGCCCTGATCGAACCGGGGCTGGAGCTACCGCTGCTCGGGCCTGGTCAGGCGGCGGCACACCGTCGACTGCTGGCCCGCTGGATCCGACAGCACCTGGGCGGCGATGGTGTCTTTCCAGCCCTTGAGGCGTGGCAGCGAGGCACGCCAGGATCCCGTTCCGCTTGACACACCGGTCCGCGGAGCGGCAAGTTGCCCGCCAGCCCATTCGGGGCTGCGCGCGTATCACTGATCGGGGAGGTTGAACCCGAACCACGTCTTGTCCGACAATCGAAGGAGAGTCCATGCGCCGGCTCGTCGGGCCGGTACTCGGGCTGCTGCTCGTCGGGGGGATGGCGCAATCGGCCACCGCCCAGCGGACGTCGGCATTGGCGCCGACAGCCGTCATCGAGGAGCCTCGCCCGAATCCGGTCCTCCCGGCGGCGCTCGTGCCGTTCGTCATCCCCGCGGAGGTGTGCCGTAAGGACCACACACCCCTGGTTGCGCTGAAGGTCTATAACGTACTTGCCCAGCCGGTCGCCACCTTGCGGCTCCGG
Organism: Gemmatimonadota bacterium; assembly: GCA_031367105.1. GTDB lineage: Bacteria > Gemmatimonadota > Gemmatimonadetes > Gemmatimonadales > GWC2-71-9 > Palsa-1233. The sequence continues at coordinate 30,806 of JANLPG010000080.1, forward strand.
AGCCGACGCGCCGAGATGGTGGATAGTCTTCGGATGCGTTGCGGGACCTACGTCGCGATCTGGGATGGCACCATAGGGGCAGGGACGAAAGTTGCGCCGCCCGGGATCTATTACTTGCAGTTGTCCGTTGATGATCGACCGTACACCAGAAAAGTGATTGTGGCACAACCGTGAGGGACGCCCGCTGCGTCCCTCACGGCGTTTTGGGACCTTCCTGACGATACTCTGCCTGAACGGCAGGCTCGAACCGGTACAATCCGTGCCATATTGCAGAGCAGAGTCCCGGAGGGATCGATGCTGCGACCAGACCGACTGACACTGAAAGCCCAGGAAGCCGTGCGTGCCGCCATCGAGCACGCGCGCAGTCGGGGCAATCCGGTGGTCAACGATGCCCACCTTCTGGCGGCCTTGTTGGCACAGGAGGACGGAATCGTCGGCCCCTTGCTCCGCAAGGCCGGCGTCGTGGTGGCCAAGCTCAGCAACGTGACAGAGGCGGAGATCGCGAGTTTTCCCTCGCAGCACGGCAATGGCGCTACTCCGACCCTCGATCGTACCCTCTCGAAAGTTTTCGAGCGCGGTGAGAAGATTTCGAAGGAGCTCGACGACGCCTTCATCTCGAGCGAGCATCTCCTGCTGGCACTGGCGGAAGAGAAAGGGACCAGTGCGCGCCGTTTGCTCGAGGCGCAGGGACTCTCGCCCGAGGAGCTGCGTGCCGCCCTCGCCGACGTGCGAGGCTCCCACCGCGTTCAGGACCAGACGCCCGAGGAGCAATACCAGGCGCTGGAGCGTTTCACCCGCAACCTGACCGATCAGGCCCGGCAGGGGAAGCTGGATCCGGTGATTGGTCGCGATGAGGAAGTGCGCCGCGTGATGCAGGTGCTCTCGCGCCGGACGAAAAACAACCCGGTGCTGATCGGCGAGCCCGGTGTCGGCAAGACGGCGATTGTCGAAGGCCTCGCGCAACGGATCGTGAACGGTGATGTCCCCGACTCCCTCAAGGGCAAGGAGATCATTGCGCTCGATATCGGGCAGTTACTGGCGGGGGCGAAGTATCGCGGGGAATTCGAGGAGCGTCTCAAGTCGGTCGTGAAGGAACTCACCGATGCCGAAGGTCGCTTCATAGTCTTTATCGACGAGCTGCACACCCTGGTCGGTGCCGGCAAGGCAGAAGGTGCGGTCGACGCCTCCAACTTGCTGAAGCCGGCGCTCGCGCGCGGTGAGCTGCACGTGGTGGGGGCGACGACGCTGGATGAATATCGGCAGAACATCGAGAAGGATGCTGCACTCGAGCGTCGCTTTCAGCCCGTGCTGGTGGGCGAGCCGACGGTCGAGGACACCATTGCCATCCTCCGCGGGCTGAAGGAGAAGTACGAAGTCCATCACGGTGTCCGGATCACCGACAACGCATTGGTCACCGCGGCGACGCTGTCGGATCGGTACATCGGGGACCGCTTCCTCCCCGACAAGGCGATCGACCTGATGGACGAAGCTGCGTCGCGCCTGCGTATGGAGATCGACTCGCTCCCGCAGGAGATCGACGAAGTCGAGCGGCGCATCCTCCAGCTCGAGATCGAGCGGCAGTCGCTGTTGCGGGAGAAGGACAAGGCGTCCATCGAACGGCGCAGTGCGCTCGAGGCTGAGCTCGCCGAATCACGCGAGCGCAGCGCCGGGATGAAGGCGCAGTGGCAGTCGGAGAAGGCTGCCATCGAGAAGATGCAGGCGAAGAAGGCCGCGGTCGAGCAGTTGCGGGCGGAAGTGGAACACGCCACCCGGGCCGGCGATCTCCAGAAGGCGGGCGAACTGCGCTATGGGCGGATCCCCGAACTCGAAAGGGAGCTGTTGGCCGAGGAACAGAAGCTTGGTGTGGCGCAGGGAAAGACGAAGTACCTGCGTGAGGAGGTAGACGCCGAAGATATCGCGATGGTGGTCGCCAAGTGGACCGGAATACCCGTCTCCAAGATGCTCGAATCGGAACGGGAGCGGCTGACTCGCCTGGAGGAGGAGCTCGCGCGCCGCGTGATCGGACAGCCGGAGGCGATCGCTGCGGTGTCCAACGCAGTGCGCCGCTCACGTGCCGGCCTGCAGGATCGATCGCGGCCGACCGGTTCGTTCATCTTTCTCGGTCCCACTGGTGTCGGCAAGACGGAGACAGCCCGGGCGCTGGCAGAGTTCCTCTTCGACGACGAGCGGGCGCTGATCCGACTCGATATGTCGGAGTATATGGAAAAGCACGCCGTGTCGCGGATGATCGGCGCGCCGCCAGGGTATGTCGGCTACGAGGAAGGTGGCCAGCTCACGGAGGCGGTACGGCGGCGCCCCTATTCGGTGATCCTCTTCGACGAAATCGAGAAGGCCCATCCCGACGTCTTCAACCTGCTGCTGCAGGTGCTCGACGACGGCCGACTCACCGACTCACAGGGGCGCGTCATCGATTTCCGGAACACCGTGATCATCATGACCAGCAACCTCGGGTCGCTCCACATTGTCGCGGGCGGCGAGTACGATCCGGTTGGCTGGCGGGCCACCGAATTGAAAGTGATGGAGGAGTTGCGGCGCCACTTCCGACCGGAATTCCTCAACCGGGTCGATGATGTCGTCGTCTTCCGCCTGCTCAGCCGTGAAGATCTGGATCGGATCGTGGCACTGCAGCTCGCCAGGCTGCGCGCCCTGGTCGCGGCGAAGGGACTGGTGCTGGAGGTCACGCCGGAGGCCACGGCCTGGCTCGCCGCGGCCGGCTACGATCCGCTGTACGGCGCCCGACCGCTGAAGCGGGTGATCCAGCGCGAGTTGCAAAACCCGATTGCGATGGAGCTGCTGAAAGGCGGATACCAGGAGGGTGACACGATCCGGGTCGGGCGCAGCGGCGATGCCCTCCGATTCACCCGGTTGACCGGGTCGGCGTGAGCGACGCTGCGGCTCCGCCGCTGAGTGCGACCGATCGGCTGGGGATGCAGCTTGCCCTGGCCGAGGCGGAGCGCGCCCGCGTCGTCGGGGAGCTTCCGATCGGGGCAGTGATCCTTCGAGGCACCGAGGTCGTGGCGTCGGGACACAACGAGACCGTCGCGCTTCGGGACCCGACGGCGCACGCGGAATTACTTGCCATCCGCCGCGCCCTGGCCGTCGTCGGCACCGACCGGCTTCCCAATGCGACGCTCTACGTCACCCTGGAACCGTGCGCCCAGTGTGCCGGTGCGATCGTGCTCGCGAAAGTTGGCCGGGTCGTCTTCGGCACCTGGGACCCGAAGGCCGGGATGGCCGGATCGCTGCACGACCTGTTGCGACATCCCAGATTGAACCATCGGCCCGAAGTCATCAGTGGCGCACTCGAGCCGGAGTGCCAGGAGCTGCTGCGGGCCTTTTTTCGGGAACGACGCTGACCCGAGGATTACCTATTTCGATCGAGTACAGTACCATACAGGCTTCGACCGTTCCGTGGGTTGGTCCCTCCTCACCCCAGACCAGACACCCAATGACCAAGATCCGTCCGACGCTGCTCACGCTGGCGCTCGCCGCCGCTGCGTGTCATCCGGCAGCCAGGCCCGCAGGTGCCCCGACCCCTGTCGCCGCGCGCCCCGCTGGCGTGCTGCCATCCCCCTCGGATAGTGCGGCGACACCGCGACCCGGTGGTGCTCCAGGCGCTGCTGCCGAGCCGAGCCCGCGTCCCTATGCGCGGGTGGTCACCGCCGAGGCGAAGACGAAGTCGGGGCTTTTCAAGGCCCATCGGATCGGATCGAAACTCTACTTCGAAATTCCGCGGGGCGAGCTGAATCGCGATATGCTGCTGGCGACCGAAATCGCGAAGACCACGGCCGGTGCGGGCTATGGCGGGCAGTCGCTCGGTGATGATGTGATCCGCTGGGAGCGACGCGACAATCGCATCCTGCTCCGCCTGCAGGATTACTCGATCATTTCATCCGACTCCACCAATCCGATCACGTCGGCGGTCAACAACGCCAACTATGCCCCGATTATGCGCGCGTTCAACGTTGAGAGTTGGGGACCGGACTCGGCGGCGGTGATCGACGTCACCTCGCTCTTCCTCGCGCCGCCCGCCGAGATGTCGCCGACCACCGCCTATCGCGGCAGTATCGACGCCTCCCGCTCGTTCCTGGCCAGCGTCGCGGCCTATCCCGAGAACATCAAGGTCACGGCTGACCTGACGGTCAACACTCCGCCGGCAGCTGGTCTCGGCGGGCCACCGACCGGGCGCTCCCTCCCGCCGAGTGCCACGCTGCAGATGGCGTGGTCGATCGTGCGACTGCCGGCCCAGCCGATGATGGCGCGACTGTTCGACAATCGCGTCGGCTACTTCACGACTCGCACCACTGATTTCGGCCGAGCGGTGCAGAAGTCGGAGCAGCGGATCTTCATCACCCGCTACCGGCTCGAATGCTCCGACCAGAAGGTCGGCAATCTCTGCGTCCCGAAGAAGCCGATCGCCTATTATGTCGACCCGGCCACGCCGAGCTGGCTGGTACCCTGGGTGGTCAAGGCCATCGAAAGCTGGCAGCCGGCGTTCGAGGCGGCTGGGTTCTCCAGGGGGATCGTCGCCAGGATGGCGCCGAGCAAGGCAGAAGATCCGGACTGGTCGGTGGAGGATGCGCGATACTCCGTGATCGACTGGCTACCCTCGACCACCGAGAATGCTGTCGGTCCCCACACTCACGATCCACGTTCGGGCGAAATCATCTCCGCCCATCTGCAGATCTATCACAACGTGATGAACCTGAATCGCGACTGGTACTGGACTCAGGTCGGTGCCCTCGATCCGCGCGCTCGCAAGCTCCCGCTTCCCGACTCGCTCGCGGGCCGACTGATGGAGTATATCGTGGCCCACGAGATCGGGCACTCGCTCGGCTTCCAGCACAATATGAAGGCCAGCGCGATGTACCCGGCCGACTCGATTCGCAATCGGGACTTCGTCCATCGGATGGGGCACACGCCGACGCTGATGGACTACTCGCGATACAACTACGTCGCCCAGCCCGAGGACAACATTGCGCTGGAAGATCTGATCCCGCGCATCGGGCCGTACGATATCTGGGCGACGAAGTGGGGCTACCTGCCGATCGCCGAAGCGCGTACACCCGATGAGGAGCGCACTGCCCTCGACGCGCTGGCCCGTGAACAGGACGCGAAGCCGTGGCTGCGCTTCAGCACCAGTGATGCCGCCGGCTCGGATCCGCGCAACAATACCGAGGCCGTCGGGGACGACGATGCGGTGAAGTCCACCGGCTACGGCCTGAAGAACGTCAAGCGGTTGGTTCCGATGCTGATTCCTGCCACGACCGGCACGGCGACGGACGACTACGCCGATCTGAAGGAACTCTTCGGCCGGTTGGTGGGGCAGTGGGCTACGGAACTCCGCCACGTCGCGGTGATTCCTGGCAGTCGGGAGAGTCAGGAGAAGTACGTCTCGCAGCCCGGCGTGCGCTTCACACCGGTCAGTGCGGCACGCCAGCGAGATGCCGTGCGCTTCCTGAACGAGAACGCGTTCCAGACGCCGACCTTCTTCCTCCGACCGGAAATTCTCGATCGGATGCAGTCGGACGGTGCGATCAGAAGCATCAACGGCGCGCAATCGGGCATCCTCGGGACTCTGCTGAGCGATGCCAGGCTGTCGCGGATGATCGAGTGGGAGGCGCTCGGTAGCGGGGGCGCCGAGATGTATACGGCACCGGCGATGCTTGGAGATGTGCGCCAGGGCATCTGGAGTGAACTGAGCGGCGGGTCGGTGAGGATCGATGCCTTCCGTCGCGCGCTGCAGCAGAGCTACATCGACGCGTTCCGGAACAAGGTGAACCCGCCGCCACTCCCCACCGGGCTCCCGCCCGGCTTCGTCATCACCTTACCGTCGAAGGATGTCCGGGCGCTCGCGCGGGCTGAGCTGCGGGCGCTGGATGCCCAGGTCATCAGCGCCACCGGAAAGTCCGGGAATGCGGAGACGCGGGCGCATCTTCAGGATATTCACAACAGCATCGACGACATCCTGAACCCGAAGAAGTAAAATCGTGCGGGGGCGGCGGACTCCGGTCCGTCGCCCTGTTGTTCCCCAGCCGACAGCGCCCACCCCAGGAAGGCCCCGATGTTCCGGACGCATTTCGCCCCGCTCTTCCTGCTCCTCACCGTGCTGTCGCCAGGCGTGGCGGCCGGCCAGGGGCGGGGGGCCACCGTTGCCGATTCTTCGCCGTTCCGTCTCCTCGCCCTGCCTACGCCCAATGCGGTGCGTAACGCAGCCGGGCGTCCCGCGACGGGGTATTGGCAGCAGCGCGCAGACTACCGAATCGCGGCAACACTCGACGTGACCCGGAACCGGCTCAGCGGACAGGAGACGATTCACTATGTCAACACGTCGCCCGACCGGCTTCCCTACCTCTGGCTCTTCGTGGAGCAGAACCTCTGTGCGACGGAGTCGGTCACCAACCAGCTGAATCAGCCGCCGCTGGTCTTCCTGGGCAGCAGCTTTGATTTTTCCTGCCAGGGCTTCAAGGGGGGCGTGACGCTTGAGTCGGTGAGCGTCCGGGGCGTGGCGATCACGCCGTTGGTGACCGGCACCACGATGCGGCTGGACTTGCCGCGGGCGCTCGCATCGGGAGACAGCGCGGATGTCGCCATTGCGTGGCATTTCGACGTCCCGCCGCAGGGCGGAGGCCGGATGGGACACGACGGGCCGCTTTACGAAATCGCGCAGTGGTATCCGCGGGTGGCGGTGTATGACGACGTCCGCGGCTGGAACCACGAGCCGTACATCGGGGCAGGGGAGTTCTACCTCGAATACGGCAAGTTTGACGTGACCCTCACGGTGCCAGCCACCCATATCGTGGCCGCCACCGGCCAGTTGAGGAACCCCGAGGCCGTGCTCACACCGACCCAGCGCGCCCGCCTGGTGCAGGCGCGCCGGTCGGAGGCGCCGGTGGCGATCATCACCCGGGATGAAGCGGGCAACGCCGCGAAGACCCGCCCGGCCACCAGCGGCACGCTGACCTGGCACTTTACTGCCGACAGTGTGCGCGACTTCGCCTTCGCGGCAGGCCCGGCCTTCCGCTGGGACGCCAGCAACTACGACGGCATCCTGATCGAGACCCTCTATCGGACGTCGGCCGACAAATGGGAAGAAGCCAACCAGATGGCACGGGAAAGCATCAAGTATTTCAGTGAGCAGTGGTATCGCTATCCCTACTCCCACGCGACCACCATCGAGGGGCCGATCGAAGGGATGGAATATCCGATGCTGACGTTCGTCCCGAACGGCCCCACGCGGGAGGAGACGCAATGGGTCGTGGCACACGAATTCGGGCACGAATGGTTTCCAATGGTGGTGGGGAGCAACGAGCGGCTCTATCCCTGGATGGATGAGGGCTTCAATACCTTCATCGACCTCGCCAACACCGCGAAATACTTTCAGGGAACGCGGTACGGCGACTCGATCGAGGTGCATCCGTTGCACCTCTACCTCGATCACGCCGTCCCAGGCGCGGAGCAGCCGATGATCACCAAGCCGACCGAGGTCCGTGACCTCTTCTGGGGCGGCTACCAGAAGCCTGCCCTGATGCTGCAGATGCTCCGCTACGAGGTGCTCGGCAAGGAGCGCTTCGACAGCGCCTTCCGCGAGTACATCCGCACCTGGGCCTTCAAACATCCCACCCCGGCCGACTTCTTCCGACTGATGCGCGACCAGAGCGGGATGGAGCTCGACTGGTTCTGGCGCGGCTGGGTGTTGAGCACGGCGCGCCTCGATCAGGCGATCGACTCGGTCAGCCGGAAGCCGGCTGGCGGCAGCGTGATCCACTTGTCGAACCGTGGCGCGATGGTAATGCCGCTGGCGCTCACCATCACCTTCGACGATGGTACCAGCCACCTGGTTCGCCTCCCGGTGGAGATGTGGAACCTCGGCGACCACTTCGACTATCAGTTGCCGGACTCACGGCGAATCGCTGCGGTCGAGATCGATGCCGCACGCGCCCTCCCGGACATTGAGCGGAAGAACAACCGCTGGAGCACGCCCTGAATGCGCGCACTCCACGCCGTCCTCGCAGTGCTGCTCCTCGGGGCCTGTCGCGCGACCGCGCCGAGCGTCGCCGGCGCCCCAGACAACCTCGGCGCGCGCACCCGCCTCCCCACCGGGCGCACCCTGGACCCCGCAGGAATCTCCCACCCGCTGGGCTCGCTGCCCCTCACCATCCTTCGTGCACCCGATAGCGGCTACGTGGTGGTACTCAGCGGCTTCAACGAACAGGGCATCCAGCTCCTCAACAATGACGGCACGGTGCGGCAGACCCTGCCGCAGGCCGCTGCCTTTCTCGGCGCCGTGTTCGCCCCGGACGGGCGCACGCTGTATGTCAGCGGTGGCAATCAGGATGTGGTCTATCGCTATGCCTGGGCCGCGGGACTGGCCCGACTGACCGACTCACTGCCCCTCGCCCCGAAGGCGCCCAAGGCCGACGGGAAACGCTACCCCGCGGGACTCGGGCTCTCCCCCGACGGACGGTTTCTCTACGTCGCCGAGAACCTCGCCGACACGCTTGCGGTAATCGAGCTGAGCAGTGGCACGGTCGTGCAGCGGCTCCCGACGGGACGCTATCCGTACGGGGTGGTGGTCGCTGCCAACGGTGACGTCTTCGTGTCGTCGTGGAATGGGAGGACCGTCCTCGCGTTCACCGCAGCTGGTCCGGTGCTGCGCGAGGTGGCCGAGATTCCTGCGGGTCGGCATCCCTCGGCGTTACTCCTCAACCACGCCGGGACTCGGCTGTTCGTGGCTTCCGCCAGCACCGATCGGGTCACCGTGATCGACGCCAGGCGGTATGCGCGACTCGGCGAATTGCGTGACCCCCCGCCAGCGGGTCCTGAGGAGGGGAGCACGCCGAACGGACTGGCCCTTTCGGCGGACGACACGCGGCTGTTTGTGGCCGAGGGCGATGCCAACGCCGTAGCGGTGTTCGACCTCACTCCCTCCTTCTCGGGAGTGGCGACCGCTGCGGGAAGCGATTCCCTCGCCGGCAGGATCCCGACCCAGTGGTACCCCACCGCAATCGTCGTCGCGGGCGACACGCTACTGGTGACCAACGGCAAGGGGAGCGGCACGCGCGCCAATCCCGATGGGCCGGGGCCTCGCCTCTCCCAGGAATTCAGGGGGAGTGGCAAGAACTCCACTCAGGCACAGATCACGGGCTCCGTGTCGGTCAGCCTGACAGCGCGGCTCGACCGCAAGGCGTTGGCGCGACTCTCGGCTCGGGTCGCGCGCGCCAACCGCTGGGAGGCGACGACGACCGGTCGGATGCGCTACCCGCCGATCGAACACGTGGTGTATATCATCAAGGAAAACCGTACCTACGACCAGCTCTTCGGTGACTTGCGGCAAGCCGACGGTGATACCTCGCTGGTCTATTTCGGGCGGGCCATCTCACCCAACCATCACGCACTCGCCGAACGCTTCGGCATCTACGACCGCTTCTTCGTGAACGCGGAAGTGAGTCCCGACGGGCACAACTGGTCGATGGCCGCGTATACCAGCGACTATCTCCAGAAGACGCTGCCATCGAACTACTCGAGTCGGGGGCGAAGTTACGACTACGAAGGGACCAATCGCGGGTGGGGTCCCGATCACGAGATCGATGACGACGTCAACGAGCCGGCCAGTGGGTACCTCTGGGATCTGGCGGCGCGCAAGGGGATCACCTTCCGGAACTACGGCGAGTTTGTGATTGGCGAAGGGATGGATCGCGACAAGCTGCCCAGCGGATACACCGGACTCAAGCCGTTTCTCAAGCGCCACACCAACGTGAAGTTTCCCGCCTACGACCTTGGTATCCTCGATCAGCGGCGGGCCGATATCTGGCTCGAAGAATTCGCCGAGCACGTGCGCGCGGGCGTGATGCCGCAACTCGAGATCGTGCGGTTGCCCAACGATCATACCCAGGGGCTGCGGGCGAATGCTCCGTCTCCCCAGGCGATGATGGCCGACAACGATCTGGCGCTCGGCCGAATCATCGCGGCGCTCTCGCGCTCCCCGTTCTGGCGCACCACCGCGGTGTTCGTCCTCGAGGATGATGCGCAGAACGGGCCGGACCACGTCGACAGTCATCGGTCGCCGATGCTGGTGATTTCGCCCTGGACCGCCGGGGGCGTGCTCCATCGGTATGCCAATACCACCGATGTTCTCCGTACCATCGAGGAGCTGCTCGGCCTCGACGCGTTGTCGCAATTCGATCACTACGGCAGGGCACTGCGGGAGATCTGGCGGGACACCCCCGACCTCCGCCCGTATGACGTCCTCACCTCGGTCATTCCGCTCAACGAGCGGAATCCGGCACGAGGCGCAGGAGCCGCGGCGTCGGCCCGGCTGCGGCTCGACGTCGAGGACCGCGCTGATGAGGATGCGTTCAACCGCATCCTCTGGCTCGCGGCAAAGGGTGCCACGCGGCCCTATCCCGGAAGCCGCCGGATGTCGCTCCTCGACGGAATCCGCGGACAATGAAACTCCGCGAGGCCGATTGGCTCGCGCTCCTGCTGGTCGCGATCTGCCTGATCCTCGGCGTGGCCAGCCACAACGCGCTCAATCCCGATGGCGTGGCGTACCTCGATCTGGCCGAGCGGCTGCGCGACGGCGACTGGTCCCATTTCGTGCAGGGGTACTGGTCGCCACTCTATCCCGTGCTCATCGCCGTCGCAGCAGTGCTGACTGGCCGCGAAGGTCCGGCACTCATCGGCCTGGTGCATCTCCTCAACACCCTGATCGCGATCTTCGGCGTAGCGGTCATCTGGCGAATGGCGCGCCGTAGCAATAACCAATACTTCTGCCGGGGCGCGTTCGCCGCCTTGCTGGTGTCCAGCGCCGAAGCGCCGCGACTGGAAGCGGTGACACCCGACCTGCTCCTCGTCGCAATGGTCGCCCTCATCGGTGACGAGCTGCTCTTCTTCGGTGGCAAGCGGTGGCTCCGATTGGGAGTGTGGTTGGGACTCGCCTTTCTGGCGAAAACCAGTATGTGGCCGTGGTTGCTGGTCGCCACGATCGTGCGACTGGTGTTGCCAGGTGGCCGGATCGGGCGGGGGGCCGCCGCGAAGTCGGCGACGGTCTGTGCCGGGCTGATGCTGCTCTGGCTGGTACCGATGAGTAGCCGCTACGGCGGGCCAACCTTCGGGTCCTCGGCGCCGCTCAACGCCTGCTGGTATATGCGGGAGTGCGACACGCGCTCGCCCGACACGCACAGTGGTGAGCACCGCCTCTATCGGGTGATCACGACCGGAGCATCGCAGGCAACCGTGGCCGCGATCGGCGGAACGCCCTGGACCTACTTGCCGTGGTCGGATCCTACCGCCTGGTCGGAGGGACTCATCACCGCGAGGCGTGTCACGCCCGATCTTCCACAGCATCTCCTGTACGCCGCCAAACAATTCCTTATGGTGGTGGGCGTCTGGATGCCCCACGTCTGGCTCGGGATCCTGTTGCCGGTCGCCTGGATCACTCGCCGTCGCGGTCGTTGGCGCGAACTCAGGGGTGCATCTCGCGATGCCGGGATGGTGATGTTCCTCGGAACACTGGGCATCCTCCAGTTCGTGGTGGTGCACGTCGAGCCGCGGCTGGTGGCGCCGTTTGTCCTGCTTTTCGCACTCGGTGCGCTCGCCTGGCTCGCTGGCGTGCCGACCTCGGCGGGCGACCAGCCTGCGGGCCCGGCAATGCCGCGCAAGCTGGTGCTGGCACTCTCCTGGCTGGGCCTGGTGGCGGCACTGCCGCGATCCGTCATCCACGCCGCCGATCAGTGGACCACCGCCCGGCTCACCGAAGAGCGGCGGGCGATGATCACCACGGCCGAGGCCGCACAGAACCCGCCGCGTACCGGCCCTCGGCGAATCGCGGTGATTGGCAAGGTGTTTCCGATCTTGACCGAGGCGTACCGGCTGGGCGGGAAGATCGAGTGGCAGGTATTCCGTCCCACGGTGCCAGCGATACTCGACTGGCCGGCACAGGATCAGCAGGCATTGGTCGGGTGGCTGGCTGCGCAGGGGGCGACCGAAGCGTGGCTCAGCAAGCCCGGCGGCTCCTTCTCGATCCTCCCGCTCACGCCGCAGTGAGGCGCCCGGGCCTTGCCCACGAGCCCGCGTCAGTCCACTTTTGCGTCCCCGAAAGGGGACCAGGACAGGTGTCCGAGTGGTTGAAGGAACCGGTCTCGAAAACCGGCAAACCCGAAAGGGTTTCGAGGGTTCGAATCCCTCCCTGTCCGTCCACTATCTTCCCACTATGATCTTCAGCCTCCTCGCCACGATTCAGGCCAACACCCCGGGCGACTGCCTGCTGACGGGGCTGTGTGGACTCGTGATCCCCACTCCGCTGGTAGCCCCTGGGGTGCTGTGGGTTGCGACCGGGTTGGTGGTTGGCGGGCTCTGGGGGCTGCGCCGGCTCCACCCACGACGCTGAGCTTCACCGAGTCGGCCGGGCCGACCGATACTTCACGGGATGCCACGTCCGGAGGGACTCGTGCGCCAGCCCTGTCACGCCCTGCTCACGCTCGCCCTGCTGCTATCGGCCTGTGCGCCCGATCGCATTGATCCGGTCGCACCCGGGCCGCCACCACCCCCGCCGCCTCCTGCCGGTCTGGCGAAGTGGTCCGACCCCGCCACCTGGGCACCCGAGGCAGTCCCGGCGGCCGGCAGCGACGTGACTGTCCCCACGGGAAAGACGATCGAACTCGATGTTTCGCCGCCGGTGCTGAATCGGCTCACCATCGCGGGGACGCTGGTTCTCGCCCCGGCAAAGGATGTCGACCTGACCGCCAGGGAAGTGTTCGTCGCTGGGACGCTCCAAGTTGGCAGCGAAGGGACGGCGTATACTCGGCGCTTCACGCTGACGCTCACCGGGAGCGATCCCGGTGCCAGCAACGCCGAAGTCGGGACCAAGGTGCTGGCGGTGCTGCCTGGTGGCACGCTCGACCTCCACGGCGAACGTCGACTCTCCTGGACCCGGTTGTCCGCCACAGCGGCGACCGGAATGACGACCCTCTCACTGCAGGATGCTGTCGACTGGCGAGCCGGCGACCGGGTGGTCGTCGCATCGACCGACTACGACCAGGCGAAGGCGGAGGAGGCGGTCGTGAGCGGCGTCCTCGGCACGTCGGTGACGCTCCAGGCCGGACTCCGGAACAGCCACTGGGGGACGCTGCAGAGCTTCGCCGGGCGTTCACTCGACGAGCGGGCCGAGGTCGGACTGCTGACCCACAACATCACGATTCAGGGTGACTCCGCTTCGCTGAGTGGATTTGGTGGCCACCTGATCATCTTGCAGGGCGCGACGGCACGGATTGAAGACGTCTCATTCACGCGGATGGGGCAGAGCGGCAAGGTCGGCCGCTACCCCGTGCACTGGCATCTCGCCGGCGACGTCTCGGGGCAGTACATCCGCGATGCGGCAATCTGGAAAACCAACAATCGTTGCCTCACGATTCACGGCACCGACCGACTGGTCGCGCAACGCAACGTCTGCTATGACCACCTCGGCCACGGCTACTTCCTGGAGGACGGCGCCGAGAGTAGCAACACGCTCGAACGCAATCTTGGCCTCTCCTCGCGCGCGCCAGCGATGGCGCTGCGGATTCTGCCCAGTGACGCGACCCCCGCCACGTTCTGGATCACGAACCCCGGAAATGTGTTGCGCGGCAACGCGGCGGCTGGCTCCGCCGGTTTCGGCTTCTGGTTCGCACTGCCGGCCTCCCCGACAGGCCTCTCCAGCGGCCAACCCGATGCGCCGCGCCGCACCCCGTTGGGTGAGTTCAAGGACAACGTGGCGCACTCCAACAGGAATCCGGGGCTGAACGTCGACGACGGGCCTACCGCGGACGGTACCACCGAGACGACCAGTTACGCTCCCCGTGAGGGCGCGCTCGCGAGCGGTGCCGTTGCCCCGGCCACGTTTCAGAACTTCACTGCCTACAAGAATGTCGGTCGGGGCGTGTGGTTGCGCGGCGCCAACCTTCGCCTCGACGGGGCCGTCCTCGCCGACAACCTGATCGGCGCCACCTTCGCCGCGTCGGAAACCTGGATCCAGAATGCGCTGATCGTGGGTGAGAGTGACAACCGCACCACCTCACCGAATCCGGCCTTCCCGATCCGGGGATACGAGTTCTACGATGGAACCGTTGGTGCGACGAATGTGACCTTCGTCAACTTTGTTTCCACGCAGACGCGCCCGGCGAGTGCGCTGGGGTACAACCGGAAAAACGGCTTCTCAATTTCACAGTTCAACTTCGCCAGCGCGGTGGCGCTGGTAAACGCCAACGGCGTCTGGCTCGAGAATCCCCAGGCCGACAAGGATGGGGACAAGGCCTCGATGTTCAAGGACAACGACGGCACCATCACGGGCGCAACCGGCCAGACCGTCGTGGCAAATACCCCCTTCCTGGTGACGCCGGGCTGCTCCTTCCGCAGCGCGTGGAACAGCTACATTTGCACCGAGAAGTACGACGGCTTGTCGGTGCAGAGCGACGGCACTGAGAATGTCGCCCCGCTCACGCTCGTGCGTTCGGACGGGCCGCAGGTTGCACTGGTCGGAATTCCAGGCAACCCCAGGAACGCGTCGATGTCGATTCTTCCCGGCCGCAGCTACGACATTGCGTGGGGCGTTGCGGCACCGCCGAAACCCCGCCTCACGTTGCAGCGGGCGGATGCCAACGAGTGGATTCGGGTGAGCTTCCCATACCCGACGGCGAGTTTCAAGGTGCTGCGCGACTTCTCCGCCACGGCGCCACTCCCCGCCGCTGCAAGTCTGGCGGAGATCGATGCCTCGCAAGGCGACCGGTACTACTTTGATCCGGCGACCCAGAAAATCACCGCCCGCCTGTTCGTGCGAAGTGGTCGGACCAGCACGACGCTGCAAGTCGTTCCGAACTGACGGATCGCCGC
>JANLPG010000152.1:0-1652 GCA_031367105.1 Gemmatimonadota bacterium
TTGTCGGGGTGAATAATGTCGGTGACGTCCGTCGCAGTACCACCGGTGGAGAGATTCGCCGTCGAGCGCAGCGGGACGACCATCCCGGCGGCGGGGATAGCGGTTTCCGACAGGTCAAGTTTCGCCAGCATCTGGGCGGCCTGCGCATCCAGCTCGAGTCGGGTGAGGACCTTCTCGTGTCCGATTCCGCGCCGTGGATCGCGGTTCACCTCGGTCACGAGCTCTGCAATCGTCGCAACACCATCCCCCACGACGTGCCCCGGAGTGCGCCGCGTAGCGGCAACCAGGACTCCCGCGACCACCAGGAGCCGATGGTCATCGCCGGTGACATAGCTCTCGATGAGCACCGACCGGGAGATCTGCTGCGCCACCGCGAACGCCGAGCGCACCTGCTCGTCGGTCGTGAGATGAATCGCGATTCCGCGGCCGTGATTGCCGTTATAGGGCTTCACCACCACCGGGAAGCCAACGCGCCGAGCCGCCCGCGTGGCTTCATCGGCACTTTGCACCAGTTCCTGCCGCGGCACCGGGAGGCCCAGCGTCGCCAGCAATTTGTTGGTCTCCTCCTTATCGCTCGCCAGCTCGACGGCAATGTGGGAGGTGCGCCCCGTCACCGTCGCCTGGATGCGCTGCTGATACTTGCCATAGCCAAGCTGAACCAGCGAAAAGGAGTTGAGTCGCATCCAGGGAATGCCGCGCGCCTCGGCGGCGTGCACCAGGCTCGCGGTGCTGGGTCCCAGTGCTCGCCGCTGAGCAAACCGGATGTAGGCATCCCGCTCCGCGGAGAAGTCCCAGTTTGCGGCGATCCGTTGGGGCGGTCGACACGCATCGGGAAGGAGCGACACGATCAACCGGAGTGCGAGTTCGCCTGCCTCCAGCCCCTCATCGCGCTGCTCATACTCGTAGACGACATCGTACACCCCAGCTGGCCCGGCGCCTCGAGTCTTCCCGAACGTGACCTTGATCCCCGCGACATTCTGCAACTCGATCGCCACGTGCTCAAGTACGTGGCCGAGCCAGGTCCCTTCGTCTTCCGTCAAGCGACGGACGAAGCCGCCTGGCACACCATAGCTGCAGCCGTGTTCCTGCAACCCCGGAAGCGCGGTGAGCAGGCGGTCGATGAAGTCTGCACCGAGGCGACTGCTCGGCCACGCCTCGAGTTCGCCCAGGTCGAGGCGCAGGCGAATCACAGGGAAGTGGGCGTAGAGCGAGGGGCCGACGTAGACCGCACGATCGAGAATCTTCATTGCGTCCCCTGGGGGAACTGATCAGCTCTTGCCAATGGCCAGCGATCCGGCCGCGGCTTCCCGGGTGTGAAGGTTGAACAGAGCGCCACGGGTCAGAATGTGCATCTGGATCCCGAGGAGGGAGACCGGTTCGCTCTCCTGGACCCGATCCATCGATGAAAACTTCAGCCCGCCGCAGTCGAGCACTGTCACCGAACCGCTCCCCTCGACTTCTACCGTCTCGTCGGGACCGATGAATGCAGCCGAATCTTCATCGAGACCGAGCCCGATGGCAAACGGATTGTAGGCCAGTGCACTCAGCAGGCGGCCGAGGCGGTCGCGCTGGCGGAAGTGCTGGTCGATGATGACGCGATTGGTGAGGCCAAGCCCGGGCGCGAGGGTAACGCCGCGCGCCTGTGGGGAGGC
>JANLPG010000005.1:0-10931 GCA_031367105.1 Gemmatimonadota bacterium
TTGGCGTGGAGGTCATCCCGGAGGGAGAGGGGGCGATCGTGCGACTCCCGGCGATGACGCTGCGCCTGATTCCCGCGTGGGAACGACCGGGCCTTCGTCGGCTGGAGTTCGCGCTGGTGCGCGAGGCGGAGGCGAATCCCAGCTATCGGTTTGGGCCACACTCGCGGCTGCGCTTCGGGCCCGGCCGCGTGGCGGTGTGGGATTTTGCGCTTCCCTGAGGGAACCGAACCGCACTGCTGGACGTACGGTGGGACTGCCCGCTGCGACGTGTGGGGGCAAACGGATAGCGAGGTGCGTTGTGGGGACTGCGATGGAGCAGGCGGTTTTCGGTGGCGGTTGCTTCTGGTGCCTTGAGGCGATCTTCGAGCGGCTCGACGGGGTCGGAGCGGTTGTCTCCGGCTATTCGGGCGGGGCGCGACCGTCGCCGAGTTACGAACAAGTCTGCTCCGGCGCCACCGGACACGCGGAGGTGATCGAGATCTCCTTCGATCCGGCGGTTCGGTCGTATCGAGAGCTGGTGGAATTGTTCTTCGCGTTTCACGACCCGACGACGCGCAATCGCCAGGGTCCGGACAGCGGTACCCAGTATCGATCGGTGATCTTCACTACGACGGCGGAGCAGCTCGCGACCGCTCACGAGGTGATCGCCACGCTCACTCGCGAGGGAGTGTTCGACGCACCGATCGTGACCGACGTGCTGCCGCTCGAACGGTTCTGGCCGGCGGAGGCAGACCATCAGCAGTACTTTCAGCGGAATCCCGATCGCGCATATTGTGCAGCGATGATTGCACCCAAGGTCGCCAAACTTCGACAGCGGTATGCCGCGGTGGTCAAGTCGTGAACAGCACTGGGAAGAAGCTCCTGGAGTGGGTCCGGGCCGCAGCCTGGGCGTTTGGCATCTGGCTGGCACTGAGCACGTTCCTGGTCCAGGCGTACTTCATCCCTTCTCCCAGTATGGAGACGACCCTGCTGGTGGGCGATGTACTCTTCGTCAACAAGTTTCTCTTCGGCGCCAAGGTGCCCTTCGTCGATGCCCATCTTCCTGCGGTGCGGGAGCCGCGGCGCGGCGACATCGTGGTGTTCATCTCGCCCATCGAAGACTCGACCCTCGTCAAGCGGTTGATTGGCATCCCGGGCGACACGCTCGAGATGCGCACCGGGGTGCTCTACCGCAATGGGAAGGCGCTCGAGGAACCGTACGCGCAATCCCTCGAGCCGGAGAACAAGCTCGACCCCGGGACCCGCGCCGAGATGCGCACTTTGCACCTGGCGCACTACGTCGGCAAGGACACGGCGAACTATCTGCCGGATGTGCACGACTGGGGCCCGCTGCGGGTGCCGAAGGATTCGCTCTGGATGATGGGTGACAATCGCGACCGCTCCCGGGACTCCCGGTTCTGGGGATTCGTGCCCCGAAAAAATGTGCGTGGTACGCCGATCATCATCTACTACTCGTGGGACGCGGGCAGTTATCGTCCGTTGCCGTTTTTCACCGCGACTCGCTGGGGCCGCCTGTTGCATATTCCGCGGTGACCACACCACTCGCACCGGTCACCCTCACGGGGGCCGGGGTACGCCTCGAGCCGCTCTCGCTGGGGCATCTCGATGCGCTGGCCGAGGTGGGGCTCGATCCTGAACTCTGGGCGAAGTCGATGGCGAGGGTCCGGAATCGGGACGAACTGCGGCGCTGATCGGGTTGCTCGGGTTGTCACACTTCGGTGCACTGGCAATACATTTCGAGGATCCCGAAGCCTGCAACGCGTCACACCCACCTCCGGCGAGCGACCTGCCGGAAGGAGTCCACCGTGCGCTGGAATCCGATGGGGCGTTCGCCAAATCTCGAGGATCAGCGCGGGGGGAGTGGTGCCCGAGGCCCCGGGCTTGGGGGGCTCGGTCTGGGAGGGATCATCCTCGTGGTGATTGTAGCGCTGGTCACCAAACAGAATCCTCTGACACTGATCGGCGCGCTGGAGCAGTCGGGGGCAGCGGCACCCACGACCGGGGTCGCGGTGACCGACTCGACCGAGGAGAACACGGTCCAATTCGTCTCCTTCGTTCTCGACGATGCCCAGCGGCTGTGGGGCAGGCTGCTGAGCGCCCAGGGCGGCCAATGGCAGGATGCCAAGCTGGTGCTGTTCCGCGACCGGGTGGAATCGGCCTGCGGATTCGCGCAGGCGGCATCGGGGCCGTTCTATTGCCCGGGGGATCAGAAGGTGTACATCGACCTCGGCTTCTATCGCGAGCTGGAGGAGAAGTTCGGCGCCCCCGGTGAGTTCGCCGAAGCCTACGTGCTGGCGCACGAAATCGGGCATCACGTGCAGGCGATGCTCGGTACCGAGGCGAAGGTCAAGGAAGCGCAGGCGAGGCAACCCTCCGGTGCCAACGACCTCTCGGTACGCCTTGAATTGCAGGCCGATTGCTACGCCGGTGTCTGGGGGTATTCGGCGGCGAAGGCGGGCCGCCTCGATGCCGGAGATGTCGAGGATGGATTGCGCGCCGCCGCCGCAGTGGGTGACGACCGGTTGCAGCGAATGTCGACCGGTCAAGTCCATCCGGAGTCGTGGACGCACGGCTCCTCGGCGCAACGGATGACGTGGTTCCGCCGTGGCTTCGATAGCGGTGCGATGACCGCGTGTGACACCTTCAGTTCCCGTTGAGCGATACCGAAGCGCTTCCGCTCGCGCTGCGTCAGGGCGAGACGCGCTTCCTTCGCGGTCGCGGTACTATTGTCCGAGACTACCTCGAGCACGGCCTCGGCGAATCTGGTGGTGTCACTCCTCGGGCCGCTGGTGCGCTGAGTCCTGCCGCGGGCGATGGGTTGGAAGAGTTTTTCTCCCTCCTGGAGGTGGAGTTATGTCGAACACCGGCCGACGGATCTACGCGGTGCTGGCGGCACTCGCGGTGGCCTGGACCATCGTCTTCCTGATCGAGACGCTCGCGAATCGGATGGCGCCGCTCCCGCCGGGCGTCAATCCGCTCGACTCCGACCAACTGAAGCGCGCACTGGAGGCTGGCGAGATCCCCTTCTCATCCCTGGCGCTGGTTCTCGGTGGCTGGCTACTCGGTGCCTACGCCGGCGGAACTGTCGCCGCGCGACTTGGGGGGCCCGGGAAAGCGGCGCTCGTCTTCACTGTGCTCTTTACGACGGTGGTCGTGGTGAATCTCCTCGCCATCCCGCACCCGATCTGGATGTGGATCGGCGGTG
Organism: Gemmatimonadota bacterium; assembly: GCA_031367105.1. GTDB lineage: Bacteria > Gemmatimonadota > Gemmatimonadetes > Gemmatimonadales > GWC2-71-9 > Palsa-1233. Next base: position 3,206 of record JANLPG010000005.1, read on the forward strand.
GCCTGGGAGTCCCCCTGCTGGCGCTCGGCGCCGCCGGAGACAGCATCACGATCCGGAGGTAGTACCGCACTCGTGAGGCGGTTCCCAGGACCTTGCCGGGGTCGGCCTCGTCTTTCCTCCCCTCGCTGTGCATCTTCCCCCGATGCGTCATCTCCGTGTCGCCGTTCTTGCCTGGTTGTTTGCTGCCATCGGTGCCACGCTCGGCTCCCTGGCTGGCAATCTCTTCGGACGTCAGGGGCTGTTTCTCGGCGCGACGATTCTGGGCACGTTGGCGGTGCTGGTTTCGGTTCAGGTGTTGATCGCACGCGGCTGGCTCGACGGGGAGCGCCACCGTGGGGGGTCGATCGGCGGACTGGTCGGGCTCGCGCTCGGGGCAACACTTGCGCTGATGAACATCCAGTCACCCCCTGTCGCAATCGGCGCGCTCTCACTCGTTGGCATCGGCGTCTTGCTGGGCGCCGGACCGAACGCGGTGCGCTGACAGCCCGCTGATCGACTCCCTGCCTTCCATTGCCCAGCGATCGGGGATCCAGCCGATGAGCAACCGATACATTCACACCGATGCGGCACCACAACCCGGCGGCCACTATAGTCAGGCGGTGGTGCACCAGGGCCTCGTCCACGTCTCGGGGCAGCTACCGCTCGACCCAGCCACTGGACTCGTCGTGGCGGGCGATATTACGGCGCAAGCGGAACGAACGCTCGAGAATGTGTCGGCGATTCTCACCGCAGCCGGGAGCAGCCTCGATCGGGTACTTTCGCTGACGATCTTTGTGCTCACGCGGGACGACTGGGCACCGGTCAACGCGGTGTGTGCCCGACGCTTCGGGGCCCATCGTCCGGCCCGAGCGATCGTGGGTGCGGCGAATCTCAAAGCCGACTGCCGGGTCGAGATCACCGCCGTCGCAGCCGTAGGGCGCTAAATCCTGTACCAGCGCAGGCATCCGCTCGGGCTCGGCACGGCCGGTGTGGAGGCGATATCGGCACCGCACTGATCTTCGCCGCCGCACTGTTGTATAGCGCGGTGGGTCACGCTGGCGCGTCCGGTTACCTGGCGGTGATGGCGTTTCTCGGCACCGCGCCCGCGGAGATGCGGCCGACCGCACTGGTGCTGAATCTGCTGGTCGCCGGGATTGGAACGGCACAGTTTGCCCGGGCGGGCCACTTCCGCTGGTCACTCTTCTGGCCGTTTGCCCTGGGCTCTATTCCCGCGGCCTACCTCGGCGGACGCCTCGCCCTCCCCGGGAACTGGTACCGCGTGGTCGTCGGGGTGGTGTTGCTGCTTTCGGCGGTCCGCTTCCTCATCACCGTTCGCGCGGTCGACACGGCGCGAGGGAAACCGCCAGTCCTGGTCGCGCTTGTCGCGGGGGTCACCCTCGGGCTGCTCTCGGGGCTGACTGGTATCGGGGGAGGAGTCTTTCTCTCCCCATTGCTCTTGCTGGCGGGTTGGGCCAACCTCCGCACCACGGCAGCAACCTCGGCCGCGTTCATCCTGGTGAACTCCGCGGCAGGATTGCTTGGACAGGGTGCCCGACTCGAGCAACTGCATCCTGATCTGCTGGCGTGGGGAAGCGCCGCCATTGTCGGCGGGGTGGTCGGCTCCTATTTCGGTAGTCGTCGACTGGGAGGACCAGCACTGCGCCTGACGTTGGCGGTGGTGCTGGTGGTCGCGGGGTTGAAGCTGATCGTCTGAGCAGCGCGCAGCGAGAATGGAGTGTTACAGCCTGACGCCTTCCAGCTCGAGGAGCCTGACCTTCCGCCACAGCCCGCCGCCGTAACCGCCGAGTCGACCGTCGGCGTTGACGACCCGATGGCAGGGGATCACGATCGCGAGGCGGTTGCGGCCATTCGCGCTACCGACGGCCCTGACCGCCTTGGGATTCTGCACCGCTCGCGCGATGTCGGCATAGGAGCGGGTCTCCCCGAACGGGATCTCGCGCAGTGCCGCCCAGACACCGAGTTCGAACGGCGCCCCGCGCGTCACCAGGGGGACGGTGAACTCTCGTCGCTGGCCGCCGAAATACTCCTCCAGCTCGCTGCGCAACTGCTCCAGGTGCGGATGCGATGCCCCCACGATCGGTCCGCGGAACCAGCGACGGAGCCGCGGCGCCTGCTGCTCCAGGCGGGCAATGTCGCCAAACTCCAGCAGGCAGACGCCGTCGTCGACCGCTGCTGCCACGAGCGAGCCGAGCGGCGAGTGGAATGAAATTGCGTGGACTGGTTCTCCATCGCGTGCGCGACCCGGGGGAGAGCCGACCAGCCGACCGAACGCTTCGCGGAAGCCGCTGTGGGACTCGTAGCCTGATTCGATGATCACGCGGTCGAGTGAATCACCCCGCTTCAACCGTCGCTGTGCATCCGCCACCTTCTGGCCGCGAGCCAAGGCGTGAAAGGTGGTGCCGTGATGCCGTCGAAAGTGCCGTCGAAGCCTGACCGGATCGATTCCCTCGCGTGTCAGGTCGGCATCGGTGATCCGGTTGTCGCCGGCGGCAGCAACGAGCGCCGTGAGCTGCGGAAGCCACTCCGGTTCGCGGGGAGCGTTCTCGGGTCGGCAGCGCAGGCAGGAGCGAAAGCCGGCGGCGTGCGCCTCGTCGAGTGTCGCGAAGAAGTTGAGATGCTCTGGTTTGGCGGGGCGCGATGGGCAGGTCGGCCGGCACGCGATGCCAGTGGTGCTCACCGCGACGATGAAGAGGCCGTCCCAGTCGCGATCGCGTGCGGTGACTGCGCGCAGCAGGGTCCGGCGGGGAGGGAGTCGAGTCGTGATAGTCATAGCCGGAGTGTACCGGTCGGAGAGCGGTCACGCCACCGGAGGTTGGACGGTAAATTCCCCGGGTTAGTGTACCGTGATCTCCTTGATCCCCTGCGACGCAGCGCCGAGAAACGTCTCGACCTGATAGTTGCCGGTCGTCCATTTCTTCGTCCGGCTGAAGCTTATCGGGGCGGTGGCGAAGCCGGTGGAATCGGGAGCTGGGAGCTTGAGCCCGAGGGAATCCACGGTCTTTCCGCCGATCCGAATGCGCGCACTCACCGCGTCGCCGGCGGCGGTGTGCTGCGCCCGGACCGAGACGACGATGGTGTCGCCGACGGTGAACTTGTCGGTCGATCCGCCGAAGATCCGACCGTTCGGTTCGGCCTGGCGACCGATGTCGAACGACGCCACGTGCGGCGTCTTCGGCATCGGCGGCGTCGCCGCCAGCACGCTATCAGCCGCAGCTTCGGAGGAATCGGTCTTGCCACAGGCGGCGAGCAGGGTGAGCGCGGCGAGTGGGAGCAGCAGGAAACGCTTGGTCATCATCTGATCGAGGTCCGAGGTCCGAAGGGTCACGAAGGCTTGCGAAAAAGGCCGCCGACCATACCGGCGATATCATCGAGTGCGGAACCATCCTGATTGCGATCGAGCAGCCGGAGCACGCCCTGCATCAGCCCCGGGGCGTTCTGCGTCAGGGTAGCGCCCTCGCGGGTGAGGGTCTCTTGCAGCCCGGTGGCATCGAGTCCACCCTGCTGCTTGGCGCGTCCGAGCGCGCCCATCACCAGCGGGGCCAGCATCGAGAGCAGTTGGCCCATTCCCTGGCCGCTGATACCGGTGGCCTGACCGAGGCCCTCCTGGACCTGCGTCTGCCGCTCGCCGAAGACGTGCCCGAGGATCCCCGCGCCGGTGGCGCCGCCGCCCGCGCTGAGCAAGTCGCCGATGTCGTCGAGGACCGAGCCGTCGTGGTCCCTGTCGAGCGCCGCGAGCAGTGAGCTCGCTCCGGCGCCGTCCTGGGCGTTCCGGGCAATTCCGCCGAGCAGCACCGGGAGGGCACTTTCGATGGCCTGGCGCGCCTGCGCCTCGTCGACGCCGAGCTTCGCGGCGATACTGGTGAGGGCGCCGGGACGATCGAGCTCCGCGAGCACGGTTCCGAGAACTTCGCTCATCTGCCACCACCTTCCCGCACCGGGGTAAGTTGTTGCCGCGACTCGTGGGGAAACTATCGCGTCGGTGTGGCGAGCGCCAATGCTGATATTCGGAGGGCCGCAATGACGATTCGCCTGGTGGTATTCGACCTCTCGGGAACCACCGTCCACGACGGCGGCGGAGTGGTGCGTCGCACCCTGCGGGAGGTGCTCGCCGCTGCGGGTCTGCAGCTCAGGGACGGTGCACTTGAGGGAGTTGCCGGGCTGCCGAAGCGCACCGCCATCCGCACCCTGCTGGAGGGACACGGACGGGACGAATTGCTCGGCCGAGTCGACTCCCTGCACGCCGACTTCGCTACGCGGATGCGAGGGTGGTACCGCGACGACCCCGGGGTGCGGGAGGTCGCGGGTGCCACCGAGACCTTTCGAGCACTGCGCACGGCCGGAATTCGTGTGGCCCTCGCCACCGGCTTCAGTCGAGATGTGCTCGATGTCGTCCTGACCCGACTCGGCTGGGTCGGTGCCGATAGCCCACTGGATGCCACAGTGGCGAGCGACGAGGTGCCGCGCGCCCGGCCGTGGCCAGATACCATCGAGCTGCTGCGTCGCAGCGCGGGTGAGCTTCCAGCGCCCGCGGTGGCCAAGGTGGGCGACACGGTGGCCGACCTGCAGGAGGGGACGATGGCACGCTGTGGACTGGTTGTTGGCGTGCTGAGCGGTGGGGTTCCCAGGGCAATGCTCGAAGCCCAGCACCACGACGCCATTCTTGCCTCGGTGGCAGAGCTGCCTGCGCTGCTCGAGCGACTGCAGCTGTTGCCCGCTCAGGCGACCACGTAGGCCTCCATCGCGAAATATTCGGCGAGGCCAAGCCGATCGACGAGCGCCGCCGTCTCCTTGTTCCGCGATTCCACTCGCTGCCAGAATTCCCGCTCATCGGAACCGGGGAAGGGAGCCGAATCCTTTTGCGTCTGGTGCTTGAAGATTGCCTGGATCTTGAGCCGCAACTCCTCCTGCGCCAGCGGGACGAGCCAGGTGGCCTCGGTCACCGCCCACTCCTGCCACGCGCCACGATACAACCAGACATCGGGGCGCCCCCGACCATCGGGAAAGAGCGCAGCCAGCGCCTGATCGATCGCATCCTTGCAGAGTCGATGGGTGCCGTGCGGATCGGAGAGGTCTCCCGCGACCAGCAGCAGATCGGGCCGCTCGGCTTCGAGCAGGTCGCGTACGATGGCAACGTCTGCTGGTCCGACCGGGTCCTTCGTCACTTTTCCAGTTCGATAGAATGGCAAGTTGAGGAAGCGGGCATTCTCGCGATGCAATCCGATGGTCTCGATGCCGCTCACTGCTTCGGCTTCGCGGATGATGCGTTTGAGGTCGAGGACTTCCGGGATGTCGACCTCACCCGCCCGCTTCCCGGTGAGAAAGGTTCGCACCCTCGCCGCCAGCGAATCGACGCTGCGCCGACCGAGCACCTGATCGGCCGCCAGCCGTTCGAGCACGTCCACGTATCGCAGTACATCGTGGTCGAACACGGCGATATTGCCGCTCGTCATATACGCCACGAGGATGTGATTCCCGTTGAGCGTCAATTTCCGGAGGATGCCGCCGGCCGAGATGACATCGTCGTCTGGATGGGGTGAGAAGCAGATCACCTTCTGACCCTTGGGCAGCTTGGAGCGCCCGCGGATCTTCGCCCCGAGGGCATTGAACACCAGGCCGTTGACGGCTCCAGGCGTACCGTGCCGGGCGAGGAGCGATGCGAGGTGCTGCTCGATGTAGTCGCGTTCGGTGAGCTTCAGAATGGCCCGATTCACGGTGAGCGAGAGCCAGGTTACGGCGCGGATTTCCAGCGCTGTCGTCCAGCGGACCTCATCCACCAGCCAGGGCGTCGCAACGCGCGTGAGGTCTGCGGCGGCCGCGCTGTCGCAGTAGACGGTGACGCCGGTGTGCCGCTGCAGAAAGGTCGCTGCGACCTCGTGGTCGACCTCGCCCTCCACCGCCCTGCGGATGATGGCGGCCTTGTGTTCGCCGGTCGCGAGCAGACAGATCTCGCGGGCTTCGAGGATGGTGGCGACACCCATCGTGACGGCTTCCCGCGGGACATTTTCCTCGCCGAAAAAATCGGCGGCGGCGTCGCGGCGGGTCAGCGTATCAAGGGTGATCAACCGGGTACGGGAATCGGCCCCCGACCCCGGTTCGTTGAAACCGATGTGGCCAGTTTTGCCGATCCCGAGCAGCTGGAGGTCGATCCCCCCGGCGGCGTGAATCGCGGTCTCGTAGGCAGCGCACGCCTCCACCGCCTGCTCCCGGGAAAGCTCGCCGGAGGGGAGGTGCGTCCGCGACGGATCGAGGTCGACCAGGTCGAAGAGATGCTCCCGCATAAAGCGCTGGTAGCTATGGATCGAGGCCGGTGACATCGGCCAGTATTCATCCAGATTGAAGGTGGTCACACCCCGGAAGGAGAGTCCTTCATCCCGGTGCATCCTGACCAGTTCGTGGTAGACCCCTACCGGGGTCGAGCCGGTCGCCAACCCGAGGGTGCAGGGAATCCCGCGAGCCGCCCGATCCCGGATCAGCTCGGCGATGCGTGTGGCGACGGCCTTGGCGAGGGCGTCGGGCTGCGTGAAGATCTCAACCCGGAGGCGCTCTCGGCGGCGGGCGTCGGAATCCATAGCTGGCCTCGGCGGCGCTGGTTGCGTCGGAAGGTAACTCGGCGCAGTTGACTGTCTCGACTTTTGGAGTGTACGTCTTTATGGCGCCCAATCGTCGCCTTGCCGTTCACGCCTCATTCCTCTCTCTGGAGAAGCCCGTGCTGCATTCCCGAATGACCGCCCTGGTGCTCGGCCTGGTGCTCGCCGCCGCACCGCTCGCCGCTCAGGCGACCGCCGGTGCGACCGGCAAGTGCGGAGATGGCACCACCACGATGGCCAAAAGCAAAAGCGGTGCCTGTTCCAACCACGGCGGCGTCAAGGAGTGGTACGGTTCCGCACCCGCCCCGGCGGCTGCCGCTCCCAAGGCGACCCCGGCGCCGCGGAGCAGTGCGCCGGCCAAGCCCGCGGCGAAGATGATGCCGATGGGCGACGGCGTGACCGGCCGCTGCGTCGACGGGACCACGACCAAGGCGAAGTCGAAGAGCGGCGCCTGCTCCAACCACGGCGGCGTCAAGGAGTGGATGGGCCCGATGGCCGCGGCTCCAGCGGCGCCTCCCCGTGCCACGCCATCACCGCGCGCCGCACCGCAGGCAGCACCTGCAGCAACAGTCCCGACCCGTGCGATTCCTGGCTCTCCCGCCGGCGCCAGTGCGCTGTGCGTCGACGGCACGTATTCGCATAGCCAGCACCGCAGTGGCAGTTGCTCGAGCCACGGTGGTGTGAAGCAGTGGCTGAAGGAGCTGCCGCCGAGCTGAATCAGCTCGGCGCGTTCTCCTCTCCTGCGGGGGTGCGGCCAGCTTCGCGCACCGCCCGCCGGAGCAGGAACTCGATCTGAGCATTGAGGGAACGCAGGTCGTCTGCCGCCCACCGCTGCAACGCAGTGTGGAGCCCAGGATCCAGGCGAACGAGAAACGGCTTGCGTTCACTCATCGTTTCACTCAGGTATAGAGCGAACCGGTATTGACGACCGGTTGCATCGGTTGTTCGGCGCAGAGGGTGACCAGAAGGTTCGAGACCATCGCCGCCTTCCGCTCGTCGTCCAGTTTCACCATTCCCTTCTCTTCGATCAGCTTGAGCGCCATATCGACCATCGATACGGCGCCCTCCACGATCAGTACGCGTGCCGCGATGATGGCACTCGCCTGCTGCCGTCGCAACATCGCGTTGGCGATCTCCGG
>JANLPG010000034.1:0-1680 GCA_031367105.1 Gemmatimonadota bacterium
TCCTACAACTCGGTGGTGATGGGGAATCATTTCTCGCGGAATGTCGAAGGGATCGCCATCGAACACGGTCAGGACAACGTGATCGGCGGTAACACCTTCACTCAGGACACCACAGCGATCCACCTCTGGTGGAACAAGCTCGAACCGTCCGACTGGGGCTACCCCAAGAGTCGAGACACTCGCTCTCGCGATGTGAGCATCCACGACAACGCGTTTGTCGACACGCGGACCGCCCTGCGTATCGACAACAGTCAGGGAGTCATCAGCAGCAGCAACGAGTTCCGGGATGTTGATTCAACGTCGGTGCGAACGGGGGACAACACCGGCTGGATGATGGTCCAGGCCGAGGGTCCGATACGCTTTCGCACTCCGGCACTCCCCGGCTACAGGGCCAAAGCGCTGAAGGGTGGCATCAACGCGATGATTCCCGACGACGGCCGCCGCGGCCGCAACACCATCATCGTCGACGAATGGGGCCCCTACGAGTGGAAGAGCCCCAGGCTCTGGCCAGCGGGACGCTCGGACGCCGTGCCGCAACTGCTTCGCGTACTGGGTCCAGCCGGTGGTTGGCGGGTGGTGGCGCGCGAGGGGGTGACGTCGTTGTCGAGTGAATCCGGCAAGATTGGCGACACACTGATGGTGGTGCCAGCCGCCGGCCGCAACACCGATTATCATGTCGAGCTGGAATACCGCGGCGTCGCGACGACCTCACCATTTGGCGAGCGGATCACCGCCGGCGCTCCGGTGCGCTTCGGCTGGGGCCGCTACCTCCCAGCGGCCTCCTGGCACGTGCGCTTCGTGGTGTGGGATTCCGTATCCGCGCCCCGTACCGATGACGCCGCGATCGCGCGGGCGCTCGCCGGGGCCGAGGTTGTGGCGATCGACACCACGCGGCTTGACCTGACCTGGTATGCGCCACCGAAGAAGGTGATTCCGCAGGAGCATCTGCTCACCGAGGCAACTGCCACTGTTTCGCTTGCTCCCGGGAAGTACCTCCTGCGCACGATCTCCGATGACGCGGTCAAGGTGTACCTCGACGGCACCCTTCTGCTGGAAGACTGGACGCCGGGCGAGTCGCACGCCAAGGCGGCAACGTTTACCGCTACCGGCACGCACCTTCTGCGCGTGGTGCATCTGCAAGTCGACGGCTGGTACGAGCTTCGGCTCGACATCGAGCGAATGAAGTAGCTTTCGGGATCCCCCCAGGAGAATCCGCCACGTGAACAGCTCCAAGCGTCCTCGACCACTCATCATTGGTGTGGTCGGCGGCTCCGGCTCCGGCAAGACGACGGTGGCACGTGCCATTCACGAATCGACCGGCCTCGACGCCGCCTTCGTCGATCAGGATGCGTACTACAACGACCTCGCCCATCTCACCCTCGACGAGCGGAAGCAGGTCAACTTCGACCACCCCGACGCGCTCGACAACGATCTCCTGGTGGCGCAGCTGGAGTTGCTGGCCGATGGGATTGCCGTCGAGAAGCCGACCTACGACTACGCGGCGCATACCCGGGCGGAAGCGACCGTGAAGGTCGAACCCCGGGACATCGTGATCGTCGACGGCATCCTGCTCTTTACTGACGTGCGCCTCCGCGATCTGTTCGACATCAAGGTGTACGTCGACGTGGCCGACGACATCCGCTTCATCCGTCGTCTGCAGCGTGACGTGCAGGATCGTGG
>JANLPG010000042.1:0-1659 GCA_031367105.1 Gemmatimonadota bacterium
CGCCCGGGCCAGCTCGGTCCTCCCCCCCGCCCCGCCCCGGTTCCAGCGCCTTGCGGTGCTGGGGGCGTGGGCCCCGCACCGCAGTGAGGACGCGATCGTGCGCTCCGCGCGCCGCCTGGGGCTCGCCGCCCGCCCATTCGATGTCCTGCGGCAGGCGCGACGCTTCGGCCGCCTCGGCCGCGCACTGGTCGAGCGCGCGGTCGAGCGATTCGACCCCGACTTCATCCTCTGCACCCGCCACGCCTGGTTGCTCGGTCCCGAGCGGCTCGCCCGCCTGCTGTCCGGCCGCGCCTCGGCGTTCTGGTATTTCGACGCCCACGAGGTCCCCGGAGTGATCGAACTCGCACGCCTCTGTGACGCGATGTACACCACCTATGCCAATCAGCGGGAGCACTATCTGGCACGGGGGGTGGCGGTCGTGCGTTTCCTGCCCCAGGCGCTCGATGCCGACCTGGAGAAGCCCGCTGAGCGGGTGCTCCCGGCAGACATCTGCGAGGTGTCGTTCGTGGGGTCGGGGCAGTATCCCTATCGCTGGCCGTTGCTCGTTCGAGTCGCCCGGGAATTCACATTGCAGATCCGCGGACCGGGCTGGGAGGGAGCCCCCCACACCCTTCCGGTCGTGGGCGGTGCGGTCTACACCTCGCGTCTCGCCGAAGTGATTGCCGGCGCAGCGGTGTCACTCGGTGCCAATTCGGTGCCGGCGCAGGACAGCGAACGGGCCTCGGCGTCCGACCGGATGTGGAAGGTGATGGCGTGTGGCGGGGCCTATGTCGGGCCGTACGTGCGCGACATCGAGGCGTTGGCGCAGGACCGGGTCCACTGCCGCTGGTACCGCACCGCCGACGAATGTGTTGCGGTCATCGGCGAGTTGCTGGCAAATCCAGCCGAGCGGAAGGCGATGGCCGAGCGGGGCCGGGCCCACGCCCTCGCCCACCATAGTTACGATGCCCGACTTCCGGTGCTGCTCAGTGGTGGCGAGCAGTCGCTGGACGCCACCAGTCAGACGGTGACGTAATTGCGATACTCCAGCGGGCGCCAGCCGGTGGTTCGCTCCACCAACTCCGAGAGCAGGAAGCGAGCGTGATGCGGCTGCCAGCGCCTCGGCGCAATCAGGGGCACTTCACTCCGCCGCGCCGCGATCCAGGCCTCGGCCACCGCCGGATGCCGGTCGGTGAACGGCCGGATGCCGGGGAACCACGGCAGCAGCGGGCGAGCGGGGTCCTGCTCGCGCCGCCAGGGATAGATGGCGAGATCCTCGCTCCGCTTCGCGGCCAGCGCCCAGGTCGGGCGCGCCCAGCCGTAGTGATGCATCATCGCCGCGCTCGCAGCCGCGCGAATCCGCCGCTGCTCCGGGCCCACGCGAAAACCCTGGGCATCACGAAACGAATGGATCGGGTGGAGCGCACCGAGGCGGACGGCGCGGGTCTCGCGGCGGTACCAGCTGCGGTTTGCAGCCTCGCTGTCGAAGCCGCCGTAGAAGTGACGATACTGCACCAGCACCCCTTCGACCCGCGGATCGGCGTCGCGAGCCACGATCACCTCACGCAACGCCTCTGCTCCGCCATCGGCGAGCACTTCGTCGGCCTGGATGTAGATCCCCCAACGATGCCGGCACGCGGCCTTGGCGCGGTCGGTCTCGTCGGCGAGCATCGCGGGGCC
>JANLPG010000086.1:0-22574 GCA_031367105.1 Gemmatimonadota bacterium
GGTGGTCGCGAGGACGGAGGCGGGCCGAGGGGCCGGCGCGGGAATCGGCAGCGGGAGGGGCTGGGGCATCGGCGGCGTCACGGCGAGGCTGCCCTTCGGCAACCGGGCCCGCTCGGGAATGGAATCTACGGGGCCGACTGCTCCGCGCTTGAGCACGTCGGAGGCGGGAAGTACGCTATCCCGCTTCGGTTTCAGGTCGGGAACCATCAGCCGGCCGAACCACTGCTCGAAGTCGCGATACTTCCCGCAGTGCGGGGGGAACTTCGGCGGCAATTGCGCCGATGGGGCCGGCACCGGCGACAGCCCGGCGAGTCGGCGCAGGTCGCGGCGGGTGAGATATTCCCGCTGGCGGGTCATCTCATCGAGAGTCCATTCCTGTTCGGTGACGCCGTCGAGCAGCTGACAGCCACTCATCTCCCGATCGCCGCGCTCGTTCAGCTGATCGTTGCTCCGCTCCAGCTGGTTGGCGACGCCACGGATGGTGATCCGGTTCTTCTCGAACCGGGTCCGCTCGAGGCGCCCAGGTTCGGTGCTCTTGATGTCGAGTTGATCACCGTGGCGCAGCGTCAGCAGCAGATCGCTGCCATTGGGCGATTCGGCCATCCGGGCACTGTCGGCGTGCAACACCCGGCGTCCCTCGTAGGAGCCAAGGTCGTAGATGGTGACCTTGGTCATCTCCCCGGTGCCGCCGTCGATGGTCGCCGCCCGGAGGATGTAGGAGGTGTTGCCGAGCGGGTTGAGCAGCACCGGTCGCAGCGCCAGCGTCGGCGTCTTCTGCATCACGTCGCTGCGGAGCGCCCGGAAGCGGATGTTGCTACGGGGAACGACCTGGTCGAAGAGGATGAAGTTGATGATTGCGACGCCGGCCGCCGCGATCAGCGCCGGGCGGACCATCCGCCACACCGAGATCCCGTTGGCGTACATCGCGACCATCTCCTGGTCGGCGGCGAGCTGGCTGTAGGCATAGAGGGTGCTGACCAGCACCGCCATCGGCAGGGTCAGGGTGAACAGCGCCGGGAGCGCGAGAATCACCGCTTCGAGCATCACATCGGCGCTCAGCCCCTTCCCCCCGAACTGGTCGATCAAACCGCTGATCTGATTCAGCAGGAGCAGGCCCGTGAGCGCCACAATCCCCCAGAGAAAGGGGGCGGCGAGCGCGCGGACGATGTGGCGGGTGATCAGTCGCATGGTGGGGGAGCGGCCGTCCGGTTGTGGTGCCCCGCACGAGGGGCGTAGGTTTCAGCTGTCCGGCCTCCAAGCTAATCCCCCCTCTCCCCATCCGTGGCGCCACTCGCCCTCTTACTCTTTCTCGTCGCTTCGCTCGCACCGTGGTCCGCCGGGGCCCAACTCCCCTCGGACACCACGCGCGCGAGACTGGGTGTGCGCGGCACTCTCCCCGGTGTCCTGCCGTCACTGGTGTCTCCCCCGATCCTGCGGGCTCCCTGGTTGTACCCCGCCGGACGCAGCGGGGCGAGTGCCGCGGCGGCCTACGATTCGGCCGTGGGCCGCCTGCTGTCGGAACAGCGGGCGGCGGCTGCCCGCCGGCGGCTGTTGCTGGCGCTCTACCGCGGTCGCGGCTTCGGGACGCTGCTGAGTAGTGGCGAGCTGCCCACGACCGAGCAGCGGCGGGGGCTCTTCGGCCTCAACACCAATGTGGCCGACCTGCAATTCGACGGGGCGCTGCGGCTCACGATCGGCACCGATCGATTCCAGAACCTGCGCTGTACTCCGGCGCAGCTGCAGGACCCCAACTCGGGCTGTCGCCCCAGGTTCAAGCCACCAAGGATCGAAAATCAGCTGCAGTTTCGCGCCTCGGGGCTGATCAGCCAGCGGCTTCGCGTCGATATTGACCTCGACAACCAGCGAGACTTCGACAACGCCAACAACATCCGGGTCTCCTATCAGGGACTCGAGGACGAGATGCTCAAGCGGATCGATGTCGGCACGGTGCAATTCCGGCCGCCACCGTCACGCTTCCTCACCACCGGCATTCCGAGCAACAACTTCGGCATCAATGCCACCGTCGAAGTTGGTGCGCTCGAAGTGCAGGTGCTGGCCGCAACCCAGAAGGGGAGTCAGGTCGGCACCAGGACCTATACCATCGGCGCCGAGACCACCCAGCCGCAGGATCGCGAAGTGACCGATCTCAACTTCGAGGCGCGGCGCTTCTTCTGGGTGGTCGATCCCCGGGCACTGCCCGGCTATCCCGCCATCGATGCGCTCACGCTGCAGAACATCGTGGTGGCGCCGTCGCTGCGGCCCAGTCAGGTACGGATCTACAAGTACAAGGCGACCAACGGCAGTGGCTCCATCAACCCCAACCTGGACGGCATCACCGCGCTCGGCCTCAACCTCAGTGGCAACAGCGCGGAGCGGATCGGGCCACTGCGCTGGCAGCTGCTGCAGCAAGGCCGCGACTACTGGCTCGATCCGTCGGGGCTCTGGTTCGTCCTCAGCGCCAAACTCGATCCCAACGACTTCCTGGCGGTGAGTTACCTCACCGCCGAGGGCGGCAGGGTCGGCACCTTCCCCGCAACTGACGACCCGACCCGCAGCGACTCCCTCCGGCTCATCCTGCAACCGAATCGCGGCCCCGACGCCGGGTCGTTCGTGCACTCGATGCGCAACGTCTATCGTGTGGCTGGCGCTGATCTGGTCCCCAGCTCGCTGGCGGTGTCGGTGACCCTGAACCGATCCGAACGGCAGCCCGGCGGCGTGGGGACGTGGCTCGCCCTCTTCGGGCTCGCCTTGCCCACCGACCAGAACATCTTCGACACCGACAACCGGCTCTTTCCGCGCAGTCGTGACCCCGGTGCCGATGCCACGATTCACGATCATTTCATCTTTTTCCCGAATCTGCAGCCGTTCGGCGATGCGACGAAGGTGCCCGACGCCACCTTCCGGAACGACTCACTCTATCGAACACCAGAATACCTGCTGCTTGATCAGGGACCGCCGGCGAAGTATCAGATCCGGCTGCAGTACGCCGCCCGGGGCGGAGGCGACAAGTCGACGCTCAATCTCAATGCCTCGCAGATTCGGGAAGGGACAGAACAGATCTATGTCGATGGCCAGCGCCTCACCCGCGGGGTCGATTACTCGATTGCCTACGGCAGCGGCCTGGTCTCGTTCCTCGATCCGGAGCGGATCTTCTCCCGGGGCACCGCCACCGTGACGGCGAGCTACGAGGAACGCGGCTTCTTCGCGATCGCGCCGACGTCGATCTTCGGGCTCACGGCGCGTTACAAGGTTGGCACGGTCGGCGCCTTCAATCTGGTGGGGCTCTACCAATCCGAGGCGACGGCCTATAACCGTCCACAACTTGGGTTCGAACCCACCGCCTCCTTGCTCGGTGGCATCACCGGCGACTTCCGCTTCCAGTTGCCCAGCGTCACGCGGCTGCTCAACCGGCTCTCGAGTGGCGGCGCCCGCGCGCAGTCGACGCTCGAGCTGAATGGGGAGCTGGCCTTCTCACGCCCCGATGCCAACCGCTCGGGGCAGGCCTACCTCGAAGAGTTCGAGAACGACGCGGGAATTCCCATCCGGCTCGCCGAGAACAACTGGCAACTCTCGTCGATGCCGCAGTCGTCCTCTGGGGTCGAAAACCTCGGCTTCCCGGCCGGCTTCGACTCCACCAGCGCCGTCCAGCTCGGCTGGCAGAACCTGGTGCCGCGCTGTCAGAACTGTGGCGCAGTGGAAATCACCCCCGAGGCGATCGATCCCAACATCAAGATCGTCGGCGGCCAGAGCACCAATCCAGAAACGGTCGCGTACGTGACCTTCCAGGCCGACACCGCCGGTGGGATCGTCTCGCGCGACAACCGTTCGCACTGGACGCTGCCACGGCGCGACTTCCAGCCACGCTGGCGATCCATCGTGACGCCGCTCTCGCTCACCGGCGTCGACCTGACCCGGAACGAGTTCCTCGAGTTCTGGGTCTTCGAGGGCTTCGACCGTCCGATCGAGGCGGCTGAGCTGCGGTTTGTGCTTGATCTCGGAAGCGTGCGCGAGGATGCGCTCGCGATTGCGCCGACGGCGTTCACCGTCACTGGCGCCGACACCACCTGGACCGGGCGACAGTATGTCGGCGCGGGCCGGCTGGATACCGAGCGGAACGCCACCGGGACGTACTCGGCCAGCACCGACGACGTCGGCATCCTCGGGGATCGGCCCGATCAGGTGCAGGGGCCGCTCGGTCCGGTGTTGCGCCCGGCACTCTGCAAGCGCACCATCAGCAGTTCGGTGGATATTTTCCCGTGGGGCGACCTGGGAGCGCGTTGCTCCAACGGCAACGGGCTGCTCGATACCGAAGACCTCGATGCCGATTTGCTGCTTGATGCGCGCGGTCCCAACGAGGACGCCTTCCGCTACGTGGTGGATATCCGCGATTCGAAATATTTCGTCCGCAACGGCATCACGACCACCGACAGCGTGACCGGCCGCAGCTCGGGGTGGAAGCTCTACCGCGTCCCGCTGCGGCAGTGGGATCGTCAGGTCGGGCAGCCGAATATGCGGCTGATCAAGCAGCTCCGTTTCACCTTCCTTACTCCACCCGACAAGGGCGGCCCCGATCCGGTGGTGCGCTTCGCCTTCGCCCGGATGCGTCTCGTGGGTGCGCCGTGGGTGCGGCGGGCGGAGTCACCGATCGCCGGGATCAGTGGTGCCACCGGCCTCAGCCACGGCGACGTCTCGGTCTCGACCATCACCACCGAAAACCTCGAACTCGGCTACATCCCGCCACCGGGCGTGGTCGACGCGGCCAATAACATCTCCGGTGGCCGCTCCAGCATCGGACAGCAAATCAACGAGAA
The DNA here is from genome assembly GCA_031367105.1 of Gemmatimonadota bacterium. Classification (GTDB taxonomy): domain Bacteria; phylum Gemmatimonadota; class Gemmatimonadetes; order Gemmatimonadales; family GWC2-71-9; genus Palsa-1233. The sequence continues at coordinate 4,812 of JANLPG010000086.1, forward strand.
GGCACTGCGGATCGTGGCGAAGGATCTGCGCACTGGCGAGCGGGCGGAGGCGTACAACCGCTTCGTGACCGGGCCGCAGAACCTGCTCTCCTATCACGAATTGCGGATGTGGGCGCGCGGCCGTGGCACGGGATGGGAGGATGGCACCCTGCACGCCTATATCAAGGTCGGCGCCGACGCCCGCAACTTCTACTGGTATGATGCCACCGCACTCACCACCACGTGGGAGCCGGAGATCGTCATCAGTCTGGATCGCTGGCGTGCGCTGCGTGCCCAGGTTCAGGAGCGCTATCTCCGGGGTGAGGCGCCCAGCGGTGCGACCGAGTGTGGCGGCGATCCCCAGGCGTATGTGGCCTGCGACGGTCCCTATATCGTGCACCTCCGCGATCCGGGGATCAGTGAGCCGAACCTCGCCTCGGTCCAGGAAATTGCCACGGGCATCTACCACGTCGGTGTTGGCGGCCCTCCGCCGACCGCCGAGTTGTGGGTCGACGATATCCGGCTGGCGTCACCGATCACCGAGGTCGGCAGGGCCGGAGCGATGTACGCCCGGTTGCAGGCATCCGACGTGGGCGACCTCTCGCTCGGCTATACCTATCAGGACGGGCAGTTCCGGCAGATCTCCCAGGCCCCCAGCTACCGCACCACGGGCACGCTGCAGGCCAGCTCGAGTGTGCGACTCGACCGCTTCCTGCCGACGTCGCTCGGCATCGCGATGCCGATCACACTGGGCTACACCTCGAGCCGCACCGATCCGCAACTGATCACCGGCTCCGATCTGCGTGCCGTCGATCTGCAGGGCCTCCGGAAACCCCGCAGCAACAACAGTTCCTTCTCGCTGAACGTCCGCCGCGTGGTCCGGACGGGCAACTGGCTCACCCGCGCCCTGCTCAACCCGCTCTCGTTCAATGCCAACTTCGCCGGGGCCGATGCCACGACCGAACTGAGCGACGCCAATTCCTCGCTCTGGAATTATTCCCTTGGCTGGTTTGCCGCGGGGGCGCGGCGGACCCGCCCACTGGGGCTGGCTGGCCTGCCGCGCGGCCTGCCACGCTGGCTGCGGGAGAGCGAAACCGGCCGCGCGATAACCCGGGCCAACTACGCGCTGGTGCCCACATCATTGCGCTTCAACAGTGCAGTGTCGCACACGCAGGGTGACTACACCTCCTTTCTGGTGCCGATCCGCCGAGCGGCCGATACCCTGCTGCGGCCAATCACCTCGCTGCAATATCTCTGGCGCAACAATGCCGGCACGACCTGGCAGCCGCTGCAGATGCTCACCGTCAACGCCGATTGGACCAGCACTCGCGACCTGCGCCAATACGCCGACTCGACCACCCTGGGGCGGCTGGCAGGTGCGTCGCGCCGGCAGATGCTGGGAGTGGACGTCGGCGTCGAACGCGATCGCAATGTCAGCTCCAGTGTCGCACTGAACCCGCAGCTGGCCTCGTGGCTCCGCCCGCGGTTCAGCACCACCTCGTCCTTCATCCTTTCGCGCTCGCTCACCTCGCGCAATCCGGTGCGAGTCGATGGCGATACGCTCGGGGAGTACATCCTGCCGCAGACGCTGAATAACGCCCGCAGCAACGAAATCGGTGCGACCATCGACCCGGCGCTGCTGCTCCGCCGGATTTTCGGCGACTCCAGCAAGACGAGCGGCTACTTCGCGCGACTGCGCCAGCTTGATATCAGCCATCGCCGGATCCGGCAGTCGACCTTTGACCTCGCGGCCTTCGACCCCGCGCTCGGCTACCAGCTCGGCACCGGCGGCTTCGACGCCTTCCTGCGCCAGGGCAGCGACTTTGCTATCGGAGCGAGCCAGAACTGGGAGACCTCCTTCTCCGCCGGGGTCGAGATGTTTGGTCTGGTCGTCACCTCGACCTACCAGGAAAACCACAACGATCGCTATCAGCGTGCGACCGGCGACGCCTTCCTGATCACCCAGACCAGCTCACGCGACTGGCCCTCGGGGTCGGTGAGCTGGTCGCGGGTGTTCAGGAACGGGCCCTTCTCGCTGGTCCAGCTCTCCTCTTCCGTGCGGCAACGCGAGGGCTCCAGTCGGACCCCGCTGCTCGACGGGATTTCGGCCGCGGTCAGTTCCACCCGGACGAGGACGCTTGGCCCGGATATGCGGCTCTCGTTCCGGAACGGCGTTACGATGCAGGCCAACGCCACCCTCGATCGCTCCGAGAGCCAGGACAACGGCAACCTCCGGCGCGCCAGCAGCGATATCGTGCGTGCGGACGTGTACTGGTCGGTCAAGTTGCCGCGCGGACTCTCGGGACTGCGCAAGCCGTTGCGCACGCAACTGTCGGCACAGCTGCGCAAGAGCAGCGACTGCTTGCGGCGTGCCGAAGGGAGCTGCGATACCGTCTCCGATATTCGGGGCCGGGACCTCCGCGGCTCGTTTGAGGCCGACGTCTTCGGTCACGTGACGGGGGCGTTCGTCTTCGGCTGGGTCGTCAACGACCTGCGCTCCCTCGACCGGAAAACCTCCACCATTTCGGCCGCGGTCAACTTCAACATTCCGCTCACGATGCCGGGGAACCGCTGATGCGCGCTTTGCCACTGCTCCTGCTGCCCCTCCTCCTGGCTGGCTGCGGCGGCGAGTCAGCTGCGCCACCGGCGCACGAATTCGATGGCGTTGTCGCCCACGCTTCGGTGGTGACTCAGGTCGCCTTCGGGCCGCGCATTCCCGGTACTCCCGGACACGCCGCGATGGCACACTGGCTCGATTCGCTGGTCCGCACCAAGGCCGACAGCGTGGTGGTGCAGCGCTGGTGGCATCATCCGTCCGGACGCAGCGATTCCCTGGAGATGATCAACATCGTCGCCCGGGTCAATCCGGCGGCGACCTCGCGAGTGCTCTACCTGGCCCACTGGGACACGCGCCCCCGCTCCGACGGCCCGACCTCGACCGACAAGAACGCCCCGGTTCCGGGCGCCAACGATGGTGGCTCCGGCGTCGCAGTCCTCCTCGGCGTACTCGACGCCCTCAGGAAGCTGCCGCCCACGGTTGGTGTCGATCTGCTCTTCGTCGATGGCGAGGACTACGGCTCCTTCGATCCACCTCGCCTCGACGTGCTGATCGGCGCGGCGTATTACGCCAGACACCCCGTCACTACCGAGCGTCCAATGTTCGCAGTGCTCTGGGATATGGTGGGCGACGCCGACCTGCGGATTCCGAAGGAACCGGGATCCCAGATTGCGGCGCCCGATGTGGTCGACCTGGTCTGGGGGACCGCGGCGGCAATGGGATACGGTCACATCTTCGTCGATGCCTCCTACAACGGGCCGATTGTCGACGACCACACGCCGTTGATCGAGGCCGGATTTCGGGCCATCGATGTGATCGACATCGACTACAAGGCCTGGCATACCCCGCTCGACACTCCCGACAAGGTGACCGCAGCGTCACTGGAGGCGGTGGGAAACGTCGCGGTCGGAGTCATCCGCCGAGCGACGAAATAACTTGTACCGTGCTGCGTTCAGCGGCGCCCCGGGCAAGCCGCTTCGGGGGTGATGCTGGAGAGATGTCGCCCGCCGAGCGTCGGTCGCTCACCCTCCTCTTCGTGCTCGGCGTTGCCGGCCACCTGATCCGGTCGGCATCGGGGAGCGGAGCGACCCCCGCCTCGTTCGACTTCCCCCTCGACTCCGCCGGCGATGGCGATCCCCTGGCGCATCGCGACTCCGCCCGCGCTCTGGGGCGTCCGCTGGGCGAGACGGAGCGCATCGATGCCGACCGCGCCGGGCCGGCGGAGTTAGCTCGCCTCCCCGGCATCGGCCCGGGGCTCGCTCGCCGGATTGTGGCGGATCGCCAGATTCACGGTGCGTTCGGCGGCATAACTGCATTCGACCGGGTTGCCGGCGTCGGGCCTGCCCTGATCCATCGTCTCACCCCTCACCTCAGCTTCAGTGGCGTGGCCGCCGATACTTCCCTCGTCGGGGGTGAGGCGGCCCTCGACCTGAACCGCGCCACTGTGGCCGATTTAGACGCCCTGCCGGGGATCGGGGAAGCCAGGGCCCGTGCTATCGTGGCATTTCGCGACAGCGCGGGCCCATTTCGCCAGCTTGCCGACCTGAGACGGGTGCGAGGTATCCCCTCGAGCGTCGTCGCTCGGATCGCCGCCCGACTCACCCTTCGCTGACTTCTTCCCCGATGACGGCCCCTTGGCCGCGAGGCATTCCCCTTGCACCCTCGCCAAGGGATGACCACACCCAACGCGGCCCTCGCTACCCCTCCCGGCGATCCGGTCCACACCGACCGCCTCGGCGATCTCCTGCTCGCACAGGGGCTTCTGACCCGGGAGCAGCTCGCGCACGCCCTGCACGAACAGCGCACGACCCACCAGCGCCTGGGCTTCGTGCTGGTACGCCTCGGGCTGATCGATGAACTTGAGCTGACCAAGGTTCTCGCCCGGCAGTATCGGATGCCGGCGGTCGACCTCTCCAAGTTCGAGGTCGATCCCCGGATGCTCCGCCTGATTCCGGCCGACCTCGCGCTGAAGCGAATGGTGCTGCCCCTCAAGCGCGAGGGCCGGACCCTGACCGTGGCGGTCGCGGATCCTGCCGACCAGGGGTTGCTGGAGGACCTCAAGTTCATCACCCGCTTCGATCTCTTCCCGGTCCTTGCCGGTGAGCAGACGCTCCGTGCGCTGATCGAGAAGCACTACGAGACCAGCGACGAACAGCTGCAGACGATCCTCAAGGAGATGGAGGGGATCAGCGAAGACATCGAGGTCGTCAAGGAGGAGGAGGAGGAGACCGCGATTGCGTTGCAGGCGCTGGTCGACGACGCACCGGTCGTGAAGCTGATCAACGGCGTCCTGACGGACGCCGTCAAGCGCGGAGCATCCGACATTCACATCGAGCCGTTCGAGCACGAGATCCGGATCCGCTACCGGGTCGACGGTGCCCTCCTCGAAGTGATGAAGCCGCCCCTCAGGATGAAGGCGGCCCTGACCTCGCGCATCAAGATTCTGGCCTCGCTGAACATCGCCGAGCGACGCGTGCCACAGGATGGCCGCCTCAAGCTCAAGATGGGCAGCCGCGTCATCGACTTCCGGGTCTCGACGCTGCCGGTGCTGTTCGGCGAAAAGATTGTGCTGCGCATTCTCGACAAGGGGAACCTGACCCTCGACCTGACCAAGTTCGGCTTCGAACCGAAGGCCGAAAAGGATCTGATGAAGGCGATCCTGAACCCCTACGGGATGGTGCTGGTCACCGGCCCGACCGGATCCGGCAAGACGACGACGCTCTATTCGGCGCTCCAGCGCATCAACACCGTCGACACCAACATCATGACGGCCGAGGATCCGGTCGAGTACAACCTGCCGGGCATCAATCAGGTCCCGGTGCGGAACGAGATCGGGCTGACGTTCGCAGCGGCGCTGCGCGCCTTCCTGCGCCAGGATCCGAACATCATCATGATCGGCGAAATCCGCGACCTGGAAACGGGCGGCATCGCCATCAAGGCGGCGCTCACCGGCCATCTGGTGCTCTCGACGCTGCACACCAACGACGCCCCGAGCACGATCACCCGAATGATCGATATGGGAATCGAGGCCTTCAACGTGGCCAGTGCCGTCAACCTGGTCGTGGCCCAGCGGTTGGTCCGGCGCGTCTGTCCGCAGTGCAAGGTGTCGCATCACTACACCGACGAGGAACTCTCGGCGCTGCACGCCGACATCGCCGCGTTGCGGCAGATCGACTTCAAGAAGGGTACCGGCTGCGACAACTGCGGCGGGACCGGGTATCGTGGTCGGGCAGGATTGTACGAGGTGATGGCGATGTCGCCCACCCTGCGCCGGATGATTCTCACCGGCGACTCCGTGGCAGATCTGCGCGAGCAGGCCGTGACCGAGGGAATGCTGACCCTCCGGATGGATGGGATGAAGAAGCTCGAACGTGGCATTACTACCCTTGAGGAAGTGGTGAAGGAGACGGCTGAATGACCTTGAACCTGCGTTCGCTGCTCGAGGAGATGCTCTCCCGGGACGCGTCCGACCTCCACATCACCGCCGGAGAGCGCCCCAAGCTCCGCGTCGATGGGGAGATCGTCGATGCCTCGGCGGAAGAGGTGTTGTCGCCCAAGGACACCCTCTCGCTGGCCTATTCGGTGCTCACCGAGGCGCAGAAAAAGCGCTTCGAGCAGGAGGACGAACTCGACTTCTCCTTCGGCATCCAGAACCTCGCCCGCTTCCGCGGAAACGTCTTCAAGCAGCGCGGCTGCATCTCGATGGCGATCCGGATGATTCCCTTCTCGGTCAAGTCGTTCGAGGAGCTGCGACTGCCGCCGATCGTGGCCAAGCTGGCCGAAAAACCGCGCGGTCTGGTGCTGGTCACCGGCCCGACCGGCTCCGGCAAGAGCACCACGCTGGCGGCGATGGTCGACAAGATCAACCGGGAACGACGCGGGCATATCATCACGGTCGAAGACCCGATCGAATTCATCCACCGTCACCAGAAGTGCATCGTCAACCAGCGCGAGGTCGGCACCGACACGCGCTCCTTCGCCTCGGCGTTGAAGTACGCGCTGCGCGAGGATCCCGACGTGATCCTCGTCGGCGAAATGCGCGACCTGGAGACGATCGCCTCGGCGTTGACCATCGCCGAGACCGGCCATCTGGCGCTCGCCACATTGCACACCAACAGCGCCCCTGAGGCGATCAACCGCATCATCGATGTCTTCCCGAGCAACCAGCAATCACAGGTGCGGGCCCAGCTGGCCTTCGTGCTCGAGGGGGTCATCACCCAGACGCTGCTGCCGCGCGCGAGCGGACGCGGTCGCGCGATGGTGGCCGAGATCATGGTGGCGACCCCGGCCATCCGGTCGGTGATCCGTGATGACAAGGTCCATCAGATCTACTCGTTGATGCAGGCCGGCAAGAAACACGGAATGCAGACGATGAACGACGGCCTCTACCAGCTCTATATGAGCCGGGAGGTCGTGAAGGAAGAGTGCCTCCGCGTCTCGCCCAACCCGGCGGAATTCCTCCGGGCGATCGGCGAGGTCCCGATGGAAGATCAGGCGATGGGCGAGGCCAAGCTCGCCGGAACGCGTTAAGGGAGAGTCCGATGCCTGTTTTCGAGTACACCGCCAAGAACGCGACCACCGGCCAGATCCTCAAGGGGAGCTTCGACGCCCCCAACCGGGACGAACTGATCGGCCACCTCCGCAAGAACCGGCTGCTGCTGGTCTCGCTGCGTGAGGCGTCGCGCGACATCAACATCCGGCTGCCCGGTGGCGGCGTCGGCACCCGCGACGTCGTCATCTTCACGCGGCAGTTCGCGACGATGATCAATTCCGGCCTGCCGCTGGTCCAGTCACTCAACATCCTGGCGCAGCAGACCGAGAACCAGAAGCTGAAGGAGACCACCCGGTCGGTCGTCTACGACGTCGAGGCTGGCAACACGCTCGCCGACGCCTTCGGCAAGCATCCCACGGTGTTTCCGGCACTGTACGTGAATATGGTCGCGGCCGGCGAGGCGGGTGGTATCCTCGATACCATTCTGCTCCGGCTCGCGACCTTCCTGGAAAAGAACGACAAACTGATCCGGAAGGTGAAGAGTGCGATGATCTACCCGGCGGTGATTCTCACCGTTGCATTGGGGGCGATCGTCATTCTGCTGGTGTTCGTCATCCCGGTCTTCCAGGATATGTTCGCCTCGGTGGCAATGGAGCTGCCGCTCCCCACCCGGATCGTGATCGGACTCTCCGATTTCCTGCAGTCGTTCTGGTGGGCCATCATCATCGTGGTGACCGCGTTGGGCTTCGGCCTGAAGCAGTTCTACGCCACAACCCAGGGGCGGCGTCGGATTGACGGCTTCCTGCTGGCCTTTCCGGTGCTCGGTGACGTGCTCCGCAAGTCGGCCGTGTCACGCTTCACCCGGACCCTCGGGACGCTGATCTCCTCCGGCGTGTCGATTCTCGATGGCCTCGAGATCACCGCCAAGACTGCCGGCAACGCCGTGATCCAGGACGCCATTATGGCCTCGCGATCCTCGATCGCCGGCGGTGACACGATTGCGGCCCCGCTCGAGAAGTCGGGCGTCTTCCCCCCGATGGTGATCTCGATGATCGCCGTCGGCGAACAGACGGGCGGACTGGACGAGATGCTCAGCAAGATCGCCGACTTCTACGACGATGAGGTCGATGTCGCCGTCGGCGGGTTGCTGTCACTGATGGAGCCCGTGATGATTCTCTTCCTCGGCGTCATCGTCGGCGGGATGATCATCGCGATGTACCTGCCGATCTTCGGGATGATGCAGACGATTCAGTAACGGGAACCGCTGCTCCCGGCGCAACGTTGCCCTCTGGTCAGCTCTTTCTCCGATCCGAGGGCATTGCCGTGTCAACCCTGTTCACCCCACTGACCATCCGCTCCATCACGCTCCCCAACCGGATCGTGGTCTCACCGATGTGCCAGTATTCCTACCACGATGGCTTCTCCAACGACTGGCAACTGGTGCACCTCGGCAGCCGCGCAGTCGGTGGGGCCGGCCTGGTCTTCACCGAGGCCACCGCCGTGCTGAGCGAAGGGCGGATTTCTCCCGAGGATCTCGGCCTCTGGCGCGATGAGCAGATTGCCGGATTGCGGCGGATCACCGACTTCGTGAAGGAGCAGGGAAGCGTCGCCGGGATCCAGCTCGCGCACGCCGGACGGAAGGGGAGCACCTTCGCGCCCTGGCGTGGCCGCGGTGCGATACCACTGTCAGGCGGTGGCTGGGAGGTGGTGGGGCCGAGCGCGCTGCCGTTCGCAGCGGACTTTCCTCCCGTCACCTCCCTCGACGAGGTTGGCATAGCGCGAGTGGTCGCCGCCTTCGCGGCCGCCGCATCGCGAGCCGTGGCGGCCGGCTTCGAGGTCATCGAGATCCACGCAGCCCACGGCTATCTGCTGCACCAGTTTCTCTCGCCACTCAGCAACCTCCGGAACGATCGCTACGGTGGGTCGCTCGAGAACCGGATGCGGCTCGTGCTGGAAGTCGTCGCGGCGGTGCGGGAGGCCATCGGCCCGGCGCTGCCGCTATGGGTGCGGCTCTCCGCGACAGACTGGAGCGAGGGTGGCTGGGAGATCGAGCAGGCAGTGGAACTCTCCCGGGCGCTGCGCGTGGGCTCGGTCGACCTGGTGGACGTCTCCACCGGCGGCAACGTGGCGCAGGCGACGATTCCGCTGGAGCCGGGCTATCAGGTGCCGTTCGCAGCGCGGATCCGCCGTGATGCCGGCATTGCGACAGGGGCCGTCGGCCTGTTGACCGATCCAGCGCAAGTTGACCAGGTGATTGGCAGTGGAGCAGCGGATGTGGCGCTGCTTGCTCGTGAAATGCTCCGCGATCCCTACTGGCCGTTGCGCGCCGCGCGTGCGCTCGGCGTCGCCTTCTCCTGGCCGCAGCAATACTTCCGGGCCGGCCCTGCGGGCGCGCCGATCCGCCCAGCGAACGCCAATTCGGCTCCGTCGTGACCCCTCCGTCGGGTGGGGCCACTCGCTCGGGTACTATATTCGTCAACCTTTTTCTTCCGGATTTGCGATGTCCCGCCTGACCTTGCTGTCGCTGCTGACCACCCTCACCACCGCCGCTGCGGCCCAGCAGCCGGGCGCCGCGGCCCAGCTCCCGGTCGTCGATACCTCAATCTTCGCCCCGCTCAATCTCCCCACAGCGACATCGGTGCGTACCGCCAGCGGTGCCCCCGGCGCGACGTACTGGCAGAATCGCGCCGATTATGACCTCGCGGCCACGATCGACACCGCCACCAAGTCCCTCCGCGGCCAACTGACGCTGCGCTACACGAACCACTCGCCCGACACGCTCTACTACGTCTGGCTGCAGACCGAGCAGAACGCCTTCAGGACGAACTCGCTCAACTCGTTCATCTTCCCGCAGGACTCGCGCTTCGGGGCCCGCGGTTTCGAAGGCGGTGACGTCTTCGATCGCTTCGACCAGCTCGTTCCGGCGGTGGCAAAAGGGGCAGTCAAGCGCGTGCCCGTGGTTCGTCGCGACAACGAAACCACGCTGAAGGTCACCCTTGCGGAGCCACTCGCCCCCGGGAAGACTGCAACGTTCGACATCGCCTGGCACTTCCTGATTCCGGAGCACGGTGCCGACCGGATGGGCCGTGATGGCACGCTCTACGAACTGGCGCAGTGGTATCCGCGGATGTCCGTGTACGACGATGTGCGGGGCTGGAACACCGACCCGTACCTCGGTCAGGGGGAGTTCTACCTCGACTACGGCGACTACAATCTCGCCATCACGGTTCCGGCCGGATATATCGTGGCCGCCACGGGAGCGCTGATCAATGGTGCCGAGGTGCTCACCGCGACCCAGCAGGCCAGGATCGCGAAGGCAGCGAAGTCCGACTCGGTGATCCGCATCATCACCGCGGCGGAACTCAAGAACGGCACCGCCCGGATGCGCACCTCCGGGACACTGACGTGGAAGTTCGCAGCGAAAAACGTCCGCGACGCCGTCTTCGCCGCGTCGCCGGACTACCAGTGGGATGCCTCGAGCTACCAGGGGATCCTGGCGATGAGCTACTATCGCCCCAGCGCCGCCATCAACTGGTTTGACGCCGCGGATCAGGCGCGGATGTCGATCAAGGAATACTCCGAGCGCTGGTTTCCCTACCCGTGGCCGCAGATTTCCGCGGTCGAGGGGCCGATCACCGGTATGGAATATCCGATGGTCGCGATGGAGGGAAAGAGCGACGACGTGTTCGACCTCTACAACGTGGTGACCCACGAAATCGGGCATATGTGGTTCCCGATGATCGTCGGCTCGAACGAACGGCTCTATATGTGGCAGGACGAGGGATTCAATACTTTCATCAACACCTTCTCCGAAGCGCTCCGCTACCCCCAGAAGGGCGACCAGATGGCGCGCGCGGCCGAAGAACGCGCCCAGATCGAGCGGGTGATGCGCGCTGGCGTCGACAAGCCGGTCGATATCGCTCCCGACCGGATCAACTCCCAGTTCCTCGGACTGTCGGCCTACCTCAAACCGAGCGTCGGCTTGCAGCTGTTGCGGCAGGAGATCCTTGGACCCGTCGTGTTCGATGAAGCCTTCCGAAGCTACACCGCGCGCTGGGCCTTCAAGCATCCGACGCCGGCCGATTTCTATCGCACGATGATGGACGCGAGCGGTCGCCGCCTCGACTGGTTTTTCCGCCAATGGTTCCTTGAGAACGCCCGCTTCGACCAATCGGTCGACCTGGTGTCGACGCGCGCCGCGGGCGAGAGTACCCAGGTCACCGTGGTCTATGGCAACAAGCAGCGCGGCGTGTTGCCGATCATCGCGCGCTTCACCTTCAGTGATGGCAGCACGCAGGACTACCGCTACCCGGCCGAGGTCTGGAGCACCAACTCGGTGAAGTATCTGCGTCGCTATGCCATCACCGGCAAGCAGCTGGTGAAGGTGGAGCTGGACCCTGAGGCGCGGCTGCTCGACATCGACCGGACGAATAACGTCTGGACCAAACCGTAGTGACCTCGTTCGCGGACCTGGGGCTCACGGCTGCTGTCACGCACGCGCTTACCGCGCTTGGGTACGAGGAGCCAACGCCGATTCAGGTTGAGGCCATCCCCCCCCTGCTGGCGGGGCGGGATGTGCTCGGCCAGGCCGCGACCGGGACCGGCAAGACCGCGGCGTTCGCCCTCCCGTTGCTCCAGCGACTTCCCGAAGGGCCCGCCCGCTCCTCGCGGCCGGCGGTGCTGGTGCTGGTACCCACCCGGGAACTGGCGATGCAGGTGGCGGAGGCCTTCCACAAGTACGGCCGACCGTTCGGCGCGGTGGTCGTGCCGATTTACGGCGGCCAGGCGTTCGACCAGCAGATTCGCGCGCTTCGACGCGGGGTGCACGTCGTCGTTGCCACCCCGGGGCGCGCGCTCGATCACATCCGGCGAAGCACTCTCGACCTGAGCGGCCTGACGGCGGTGGTGCTCGACGAAGCCGATGAAATGCTCGATATGGGCTTCGCCGATGAACTCGAAACCATCCTCGAAGCCGTGCCCGAGGTGCGCCAGACCGCCCTCTTTTCGGCGACCCTGCCCCCGCGTATCGCGAAGATCGCGGAACGCCATCTCAAACAGCCCGAGCGCATCCTGGTGGCCCGGTCGGCGACCGTGGCCGGCACCCAACCGCAGGTCCGGCAGACCGCCTACGTGGTCGCCCGGGCGCACAAGATTCAGGCGCTGGCACGCATTCTCGATCTCGAAGCGCCGACGCTTGCGCTGGTGTTCTGCCGGACTCGCACCGAAGTCGATACCCTGAGCGAGACGCTCAGTGGCCACGGAATGCGGGTCGAGGCGCTGCACGGCGGGATGACACAAGACCAGCGCGATCGCGTGATGAAGCGTACTCGCGCCGGAACGGTGGACCTGCTGGTGGCCACCGACGTGGCGGCGCGGGGTCTCGACATCGACCATCTCTCCCACGTGGTAAACTTCAACGTGCCGGAATCACCGGCGGCCTACGTCCACCGGATCGGGCGGACGGGGCGCGCCGGGCGCGAGGGCGTGGCAATCACGCTGATCGAACCGCGCGAACATCGCCTGCTCCGCAACATCGAAGCGGCCACACGACAGAAGATCGTGACGGCCCAGCTGCCCACCGTGATGGACGTCCAGGCCCGCCGCCTGGAGGTCACCACGGCAGCAATCCGCGAGGCACTGATGGCCGGCGGGACCGATAGCTATCGCGTGGTGGTGGAATCGCTCTCCAATGAGTTCGACGTGATGGACATCGCGATGGCGGCGGTGCAACTGGTGCACGCGGCTGGAGCGGGTGCGGGCGCATCCGATGATGCCGACATTCCGATGGCGGTCGAGCGCTCGGAGCGGCCGAAGGAGAAGAGCACCAAGGCGCGACCATCGCGCACGGTGGGGATGTCGCGGATCTACATCGGTGCGGGACGCAAAAACAACTTGCGGCCCACCGACCTCGTCGGCGCGATCGTGAATGAGGCAAAGGTCGAGGCCCGCGCGATCGGAACGATTGAAATCACCGACAAATTCGCCCTGGTGGAACTCCCCGAGGAGCTGGTGGACCGGGTGGTGGCCGCCCTGCGCGCCAGCACGATCAAGGGGAAACGCCTGACCGTACGACGCGATATGGCTGGGGGACGCCGCGGCTAGCGGAGGCCGGCCCCCCGCGGCACCGCGCTTTCAGCGGCTTTTCTCGCCGGGGTCCGATTCCTGCCTAGATTATTGGCAATGCTCTCCCTGATCCCGCTGCTCCTCGCCGCTACCCTCACCACCCCGGTCGATACCGGGAGCGTGGCGCTGCGCGCGGCGCTCGACGCGTCCACTGCGGCCCTGATGCGCTGGGGCGACCTCTCCGATGTGCGTCCGGCGCTGCGGGCGGCCTACGATGCCCGGCAGTGGGAGCCGTTCTGGCTGCTCCAGGGGAAGCCGTCCGCCGCCGCGCGACTGGTGATCCGGGAACTCGTCGCCGCGCACGACCGCGGGCTCGACCCCACCGATTACGAGGCCGCCCGGCTTACCGCCGAGGCCGACTCGCTCACGCTGCGCGACGAGGAACGCTCGGCCCGATTCGATATCGCCCTCAGCGCTGCCGCCACGCGCTATGCCCTTGCCCTCGACCGCGGCCGCATCGACCCGCAAACATTGCACCCGACATTGCGGCTGAAGCGCGACCCCTTCGATGCCATCACCTTCCTGACCGATGCCAGTCGTTCGGCGCAGCCGGCGGCCATCTTCCGTGGTCTCGAACCCGGCTTCTACCAATACCGCCGGCTGCAATCAGCGCTGGTCACCTACCGGATCCTGGCGCAGGACTCCACCCTGCTCGCGCTCCCCGAGATGCCGCGCAAACTCAAGCGTGGGACCGCCTACGCCGGCGCCCCCCGGCTGCGACGCCTGCTCACGCTGCTCGGCGATCTGACCGATAGTGTCTCGGTGCATCGCGCCAGCGAAGGGGACTCGATCTACGACGTCACGCTGGAGAAGGGAATCCGCCGCTTCCAGCGCCGACAGGGCTTCTCGGCCGATGGCGTCATCGGCGATTCCACGCGGACCCGGCTGACGCATCCGTTCGACGAACGCGTGCGCTCGATCGAGTTGACGCTCGAACGCTGGCGCTGGCTGCCGCGCCACTTCGAAGTGCCCCCGATCATCGTGAACATTCCCGGCTACCGACTTAATGCCTACAAGGGGCCGCAGGATGTCGAGGCAGATATCCTCGCGATGAATGTTGTGGTGGGTGCTGCCGTGAAACACGACACGCCGCTGCTCGCCGTCGATCTGGTCGCGGTACAATTCCATCCCGCCTGGAATGTGCCGATGTCGATCGCGCGGAAGGAGATCCGCCCGAAGGCGATGAAGGATCCGGGGTATCTCGCGAAAGAGCACTACGAACTGCTGCGCGGCCGGACCGTGGTACCCAGCGTCGATTCCAACATCAGGCGGATCGGTACCGCGGTGGGTGTCCGGCAGACTCCCGGGAGCTGGAACGCCCTCGGCCAGGTCAAGTTCGTGATGCCGAACAGTGAAGACATCTACCTCCACGACACCCCCTCCCGGGGATTCTTCGCCCGGGCGCGGCGCGACTTCTCCCACGGCTGCATCCGGGTGAGCGATCCGCTGGCGCTCGCGGCGTTCCTGTTGCGGGACCGGCCCCAGTGGACAATCGATTCAGTCAGGCAGGCGATGATGACCGATTCGGTCACTCGCTGGGTGCCGCTGACCGCGCGGGTACCGGTCTTTCTGGTCTACCAGACCGTGGTCGTGACCGAAGCTGGCGAAACCTTTTTCTACGGCGATGTCTACGGCCACGACCGGGCGCTCGATCAGGCGCTCCGAAAGGGGTACCCCTACCGGAGCCTTGCAGCTGGTATCAGCAAGAAGTCCGCTGAGGTACCTTCCGGGCCGTGAGCTACCCGCTGCTGCGCACCCTGTCCGCTCGCCTGGCGATCGGACTCCTCCTCCTCGTTGCCTCCGCCGGGCGTGCGGCGGCGTCGGCACCGGCCGATACCACCCGTTGGCTGCTCCCCTTCCTGGGCAAGAGCGGCAAGCTCCGGATCATCCCCAGTCAGGCCGCGCGGGTGCTGCGCCTGCCGGCACTGGAGCGCTTCTTCGGGTCGAAGGGAGAAGATCTTGACCCCGGTTTCCACGATGCCGAGATGGAAGCCCCCGACGGCGACGCGGTACACCTCATCTCCCTGGTGCCCTTCGCGGCCAAGGAACACGGGCTTCTTGGGCAGTATCGTCTCGGGGTGTGGCCAGGCGAGCGCTCCGGACGCGAGCCGCTCCCCGATGGCTTCATCCCGGTGACCCTCGCCAATGCCAGCCTGTCGGTCTCCAAGCGTTTCCGACTGGCCGACTTCCTGACCCACGACCAGTCGTCGATCTGGCCGAAGTACCTCGTCTTGGAGCCCCGGCTGCTCGACAAGCTGGAACTGCTCGCCGATGCGCTGGAAGCGGCCGGTCGCTCAGCCCATCTGGTGGTGATGTCGGGCTTTCGCACCCCGCAGTACAATGCCCGAGGCGTTGGCCGCCGGGGGGGTCGGGCCAAGGACTCGCAGCATATGTATGGCAACGCTGCCGACGTCTTCGTCGATGGAAATGCCGACGGCCGGATGGACGACCTCAACGGCGATGGACGGGTGAACCGGGCCGACGCCCAATGGCTGCTGGCACTGGCCGAGCACATTGAGGAATCCCATCCCGATCTGATCGGCGGGCTCTCGGCCTATAAGCCGACCAAGGGGCACGGGCCCTTTCTGCACGTCGACGTCCGCGGAGTCCGAGCGCGCTGGTAAGTCGGCCACCCTTGCGAAGGCCACCGCCTCACCCGACATTACCGCATCCCCCGCTTAATCCACCGAACCATTCTGACGACGGACCCCCCCGGCGTCCGGTCCGGTGATCACCTCTCCGAGTCCCGATGACGCGTGCTTCGCTCCGCCCCTCCCACCGGGGCTGGTTTCTCGTTGTGCCGATCGCCCTGGCGTGTTCGACCTCACCCACCGGGACGGCACCGCCGCCGCTCCCCCCGGTGCGTCTTGAGGTGATGGCAGGAGCCGCCCAGTCCGGTGAGGCCGGTGACTCGCTCTCGTTCCCGATCGATGTCCGGTTGACCGATCAGGCCGGAGCCCCGCTTCTCGGTGAGCGCGTGGTCTGGTCGGGCACCAACGGCGTCCCCGACGCGGATACTACCCGAACGGACGCAGCTGGCCGAACCAGCGTGCACTTCATTCTCGGAGAAAGCCCGGGGATAGCGCGGCTGGTCGCCCGACTGGTGACTCGGGCCGACAGTGTGGCGCTCGAGTTCAGCGTGCGCCCCGATACCTCGAACTTCCCGACCATTTCCTTCGATCCGTTCACCCCGCTCGATCTCAGGACCTACGACGGATCCAACGAAACCGTCCACCCCGACTTCGTCGCCACGCCGACCACCCAGTTCCTGGTGATCACGCCGTATCCTAATGGCAATCGGAATTTCGAGAATCCCTCGCTCTACAGCGGCGCCGGCGGCTGGCGTTGGCGCGCACCCACGGGGCTGCGCAATCCGCTCGTGGGCCCTCCCGCGTCGGGCTACCTCTCCGACCCCGACGCAGTATACGACCCAACCAGTAACCAGATCTTCCTCTATTATCGCCAGGTGGAAGCGTCGAACGATATCTATCTGACGCGCAGCACTCTCGGAGTGAAGTGGTCGACCCCAGTGCTCGCGGTCTCGGCACCACGGGACCAGCTCGTGTCACCGACCGTGGTGCGGCGGAGTGCCACTGACTGGCTGATGTGGGCGGTCGATGCGGGCAGCTACGGCTGCAGCTCCACCAGCACTCGGCTGGTCCTGCGCCACTCGAAGGACGGCGTGGCCTGGGGGCCCACCGAAGCAGTCACGCTCTCGGCTGATGCGCCGATGCCGTGGCACATCGATGTGCAATGGATTCCGTCGAAATCGGAGTACTGGGCGCTCTACAGTGCCAAACCCTCAGGCTCCTGTGGTGCCCCGGCGATGATGTTTGCCCGCTCACCCGATGGCGTGCGTTGGGCGGTGCGTACGGCGCCGATCGTGGTGCGCGGGATGCACCGGAACATCGCCGATATCGTCTACCGCGCGACCTTCAGCTACGAACCACGAACCGACGAGCTGCGAATGTGGATCTCGGGGGCGAGCGGGAGCAGCGGGGCATATACCTGGAAGACGGTGTTCGAGCGGATCAAGGCCGCCACCGTGCTCGAATCGGAAGCGCATCTCAGCAATCCCTGGGCCTTCACACCGTCGCTGCCGCTGCTGATGGACGGACCGTAGTCAGCCCCGCGGTAGTGGCGCGCGGCGCAGCTCCCACGCAGCATAGCCACCGGTCAGATCGACAACATCGGTGAAGCCCATTCGTTCGAGGAGCGAAGCTCCGATCGCCGAGCGGGTCCCGCCCTGACAGTGGATCGCGATCGGGAGATCGCGCGAAGTACCCTCCAGCGCCGCATTCAGCGTCCCCAACGGGTGGTGCTCGGCGCCGGGAATATGTCCGGCGTCCCACTCGCTCTCCTCGCGCAGGTCGAGGACGCGTCTTCCCCCCTCGATCAGCTTTTCCGCGTTGGTGATATCGCCCTTGACGATGCGCACCGCGGTTCCGCTGCGCTGCGCGCTCTCGATCACCTCGAGTCCGAACCAGCCGCGTGTCCGATCGAGTCCGATCGAGGCGAGCGCACGACGCGCGTCGGCGGCGCTGGCGGCGTCGGGTGCAATCACGGTGATGTCGCGATCGTATGGCAGCAGCCATCCCGCCCAGGTCGTGAA
>JANLPG010000110.1:0-7394 GCA_031367105.1 Gemmatimonadota bacterium
GGTTCGCCTGGCGCTCGAGCGCCTCAGCCCGGTCCACCAGCAAGTGATCGAGCTCGCCTACTGGGGTGGGCTCAGCCAGTCGCAGATCGCAGTGCGCTGCGGCGTCCCGGTCGGGACGATCAAGAGCCGCACGTTCGACGCGCTGGCCCGGCTCGCGACGCTGCTCGCGCGACCGGAGTCGAGCCTCCACGCGGGAGCAGCTGCTGGCGTCTGAGGCTGCACGATTTCAGCAAGCAGAAGGCCCGCATGGTTACGCGGTGAAATGCCCAAACGCTCTCTGCAGACCGCGCGTCGCCTGTCGACGCCCGGGACTTCCCTATCCCCGTGGATTTGACGACGGCTTTGCTGGGTGGGAGGGTCGCGTAGACGCCGGGACTGAGGCGTGTCTGCCGCGTACGGCTGCCGGCACGGTTGGGTTCTAACGGGATGTCTACTGGCGCCAGTTGGGTGGAGAATGGCCCTTGCGCGTGTTGCTCGTGTTGGTCATCGTTGCGGTCGCGGCTCCTGGTGCGGCCCCGGTGGTGCAGGCGCACGCTTCGGTTCAGGTGCTGGAGGCCGCATTTGCGCGTGAGAGTTATGCGCCGCGTTCGACCGCGCTGTTGCAGCTGACCAGCGGCACGCGACTTGTGACGTTGCAGGTATTCCACTCGGGGCCGGAGCAGGAACGAACTCATGCGCGCGATGTGATGCGCGGGATTGCGGTTGACCGGCGTTGGTGGGTAGGCACACGGCCGGCAGGCAGCGTCTTCCCGGTCCCGGTCGGGAACTGGCCGAGCGGGCTGTACTTCGCGCAGCTGACCGCGGCGGACGGCGTCGTGGCCTTCGCGCCGTTTGTGCTGCGGCCGCGACGGCTCGGGCAACACCATGTCGCTGTGGTTCTGCCGACTCAGACCTGGCAGGCATACAACTTCCGTGACGACAACAACGATGGTCGCGCGGATACGTGGTATGCCGGCACCGGCGAGACCGCGCGGTTGGGCCGCCCGTTTCTGAACCGCGGTGTCCCGGCGCATTTCCGCCATTACGACCTGCCGTTTCTGCACTGGATCACGCGAACGGGCAAGCGGGTGGATGTTCTGTCCGACGCGGACATCAGTGGGGTGCGTAGCGGGCGCGAGCTTGCCCGGTCCTACGACCTGATCGTCTTCTCGGGGCATCACGAGTACGTGACCGACCACGAGTACGACGTCGTGCAGAACTACCGTGAGGCCGGCGGGAACCTGATGTTTCTGTTCGCAAACAACTTCTTCTGGCGGATCGTGGTTCACGGTGACGTAATGACACGGACAAGGCGGTGGCGCGATCTCGGACGGCCGGAAGCGGCGTTGATCGGGGTGCAGTACCGCGGCAACGACCGCGGCCGCAAGAAGGGCGCGTGGCTCGTGCGGCAGATCACGACGACGCCGTGGCTGTTTGCCGGCACCGGCCTCAGCCCTGGCTCGCACATCGGGCGAGGTGGGATCGAAATCGATCAGCGCGCAGCCGCGTCCCCGGCGAACCTTCATGTTCTAGCCGAGATTCCGAACCTCTTCGGGCCCGGCTTCACGGCCCAGATGACCTACTACACGACTCGAACGGGCGCAAAGGTGTTCGCCGCAGGAGCGTTTGGTCTCGTCGAGTCGATCCTCGAGCCCGACAAGCCACTTCCCGATCCCGCCGCACGCGACGACGAGGTCGGGTCCAGACGATTCCTCGAAAACCTTTGGGTTGCCCTCACCAAGCCGTGAGCTCCTCGGTCCGCGTCGATGAACTGCCACAAGCAAAGGGCGTTCTCCGTGGTCTGAGCTCCACAGCCGACTCGTGGCAACGCCGTGACGGCCATCGTGTACCAAGCTCGGCCCGAGGGCGGTTGAGGGCTCGGAGTGTGCGACGGGGAGACCTCATTGTCAGCGGGGTTCTCGGTGCTGCGCTCTTACTGACGGGCTACGGAGGATCGAGACAGCACCGGTTTACCGATGGGCACGCGCCGACGGGTCTGGCGGCAACGAAGCCCCACGCGCTTTGGGCGATCAGCGCAGGCACCAAGGCGGCTGCGTTCAGCATCCCGAGTCATCTGCGCATCCGCGCCCCCCGTGGGATCGTGCGCGGCCCGGACGACGCCCTCTGGTTTACGGAACCCGGCAATTCGATCGGACGGATCACGACCGGGGGTGTAATCAGGATCTACCGGCATCGGGGCATCTATCACCCGGAAGGGATCGCGGCGGGAGCAGACGGCGCGGTCTGGTTCACGAATCTGTTCGGGCCGACGATCGGTCGGATCACGACGGCGGGCAACGTGCGTATCTACAGCCATCGCGGCGTCTTCCACCCCGAGGGGATCGCGGCCGGAAGTGACGGGGCGCTCTGGTTTACGAACAGCGATGGTGGCGCCGCGATCGGGCGGATCACCCGAGACGGCGCCATCACCATCTATCGACACCCTGGGATGGGCGACCCGGAGGAGATCACCGCAGGCCCGGACGACGCGCTCTGGTTCACCAACGGTGACCGCGGCGCCTCGATCGGACGGATCACCACGCACGGCGTGATCACGATCTACGCCCGTTCGAAGGTCGACGAGCCGGAAGGGATCGTGGCCGGCCGGGACGGCGCCCTCTGGTTCACCAACGGTGCCCACTCGATCGGGCGCATGACCGTGAATGGTGCGGTGACGCTCTACACCCGCCCGGCCGTCGACCATCCGTGGGGAATTGCAGCGGGACCGGATGGGGGGCTGTGGTTCACGAATCCCGACCGAAATTCGATCGGGCGGATCACCACCAAGGGCGTTGTATCGATCTACGTTCACCCCGGCATCAAGGGGCCACAGGGAATCACGGTCGGCCCGGACGGCGCCCTCTGGTTCACCAACCACTACGGCGATTCGATCGGTCGGATCACGACCGCAGGCGCCGTGCGCATCTTCCGGGGCTAAGCCTTCAGTGGCAGACGAAGTCTGGAAGAAGTCGTGCGAGGCCGAGCTCACGACTCGGCGCATGGATTGCGAACGCACTGCGCAGGTCGCCGGTCAGCCAGACATGCAGCATCTCGCCGCCCTGACGCTCTCTTGTTCCCGCGGGGCATGAACCGTCCGCGCGCGGGCTGAGTCCGCGCTTGTCGCCCCTCGCACACACGGTGTGCGTGTGCCAACGCGTGATCGGCCCGCCGGGCGTTGGCCCCTCGAGGCCGCGCGGCATAGCGAACATCAGGCCGACGAGCACGAGCGGCCAGCCCGGGATGTTTGCGTAGATGAGCGCCTCGGGCCGCGCGGGATCGAGGTTATGAGAGTCGTGGCTATAGCGGTGGTTCTCCGCGTGCAGATAGTGGACGGCGAAGTCCCGGGCCCCGCGGTGCAAGGTGCGGGTGTCGAAGCCGGCCACCATGGCCGCCTCAACCGTGGGCCACTTGCGCCTGGCAGCGCGGATTTGCGCGACGAGTCGTACAGCAGCAGCGCGCTGCCTGGGCGTTGCCAGCGCTACCGTCGGATACTGAGCGAGGAGATGCTCGTTCCCGTGCAACGTGCCCGGCGGAAGCTTGGCGGCTGACGCGACCGGAGCGACGAGCAGCCCGAGCACCGCGCAGATCGTGAGGGCCTTCACTCGATCGAAAATAGCACCGCCTCGACGCTTTGTGGCCAATGTCGCAAGCGTTCTACGCCAGGTGCGGCGTTATCGCACGACGGCGGGGGCGTTGACGGCACCTACGATCGACACTACGGCAACAAAATGCTCCGCCTAGCGCGGCTTTTAGCGAGCGGACGAAGAGACATGGACTCTCGAGTCATGTTGCAATCTCATTCCCAGCCGTAGCGCACGACCAACCACGGCAGCCAGAGGCATGGCTCAGCATTGCTTTCAACGTTCGCAAATTCTGCAACGCACTCCGCGCCTTCGAGCGTTCGGATAAAGCCGTGCTCGTTCGGCAGGACGCCAAACTTCTCTGCGGCGACCTTCTCGAGCAAGTTGCAGCGCCAAGAATGGAAGTCCTCGCCGTCGAGGCCAAGCACCTCGAAGCCGAGAGGCTCGCCGCCGTCAGCCAGCCGCCGGCGCTCCTTGATCGCCTGCACCCACTGTGGCTCGTAGAAAGGTTCGTCGTCGAGGAAATCAGCTATGTCGCGTTCCGGGAGCGCGATCCCGACGAGAACAAGTTGATCAGTCGGCAGCTCGAACGTCCTTGCGAGCGAGCGGGCGTCGTTCGGTGACCTGAGAATGCTCGGCCAGCGAAGCGTGCCGCTCCTCAAAGCCTCGTTCAGCCAGACCTCGAGATCGGGTAGTCGGTCATCCGCAACGCCTAGTTGCTTGGCCGACTCGCGGGCCGACTCCCGGCTCGCCGAATCCGTCTCGACAAGCTCGCTCCTGGGGAAGAGCTCGGTCACGCAGCTGCTCGCGCTGACCACCTCAGTAGACGGAACGATGAAGTACCCGCCGGCAACCACATCTCCAGGCTGCTCAACAACCACAGATCCACCCCACTCCCGGCGCGCCCGACAGAGTCGCCTATGACCAAACCGGGCTGGAGATTCATTCATACCCAGTCGTACCGCACAACCAGGGACGATCGCCAAGGATGAGGAGGGTGTCCTATCCAAGACGATGTCGATTCCGAAGACATCGACTCTGTGATGCGAGCTCTGACGGACGGCTCGGACGCCCCGTACAAAAGCCCCGCCTGGCAGCGGGGCTTTCAGAGAGAGCGGATGAAGAGACTCGAACTCTCGACCTTCTGCATGGCAAACGGGTCGTAGTTCGAGTCTCTTCACGCGTAAACACGCACCACGACAGCGATAGTCGCGCTCGCGGGTGCGTGACCGTCGCGTGCGGAATTGGTCGGTTTTCCGGGCGATTCCCGCCGGTTTGGGCACTAGGGTCCCGTTGGTGCCCAAACCGAAGATCACGGACGACCGCGAACTCGAGCCGGTCGTCGGCCCGAGCACGATCTCGCCCGTGCTCGCGCGGAGGGACCAAAACAAAGCCGAGGAAGCCGAGGTCATCCACGGCGGCAACCTAGTTCGAGATCCCAAGCGGGGTCACCACGAACACCCCGTGGAACTCGTCGCCGTGCAAGTCCTCGTCGACGACGATGTCCGTGATCCGGTAGCGGGCGTACCCGTCGCGGAAGTCGTCGCCGACCTTCCAGTCCGGTGCCGCTGTCGCGAACGTGCCAACGTCTTCGCCGCTCGCGAGGTAAAGCCTGAACTTGAATGCCATGTTCCCCTCCCCTGCGTTCGGGTTGGGGCCGGACGAACGGGTTTGAGCCTAGCCGTTCACCATGTCACGTGATTCGTTTCGACTCCGTCGACCGTTGCCCACGCGCGGTAACGCGGGTAACCGAATACGCACACGTTGGAGGAGCCCGACGAGCCCGAAACTGAGTACGAGTAGAACGAACTCGCTCCTCCGTAGTCGCCGTAGCAAACGACGGTATGACCTCCCGCGCTGAAGTCAGCCCAGTTCACCGTGAGGTAGGCGCACGCACTTGCGGTGCAGCCTCCAACGGTGTGCTGCGGGCCTTTGCCGGCGCTAACGCTCGGTGAGGGTGGCGGCGGCGGACATCCCAGTGGGGTGCCCGTCGTCGTCGCCTGAGCAGAGTGGTTCCCGGCGGCGTCGTACGCGTCGACACCGAGCGTGTAGGAGTTATTGCAGGTCATTCCACCGATGACGTAGCTCGATGTTGCTCCAACTGCGACTAGGCCGCCGTTGACGTAGAGGTCATACCCCGCGACTCCAACGTTGTCGCTCGAGGCATTCCAGGCGACGCGAACCGCGGTTAGCGACTGATCGATCTGCGCGAACCCGGTCGGCACCGACGGCGGCGTCGTGTCTGGAACCGGTGGTGGCGTAACGCTGGTGGTCGTTGTCGGCGGGGGCGTGACCGTCGTCGTTGTGGTCGGCGGCGTAATCGTCGTGGTCGGAGGAGGCGGCGGAGGCGGAGGCGGAGGGGGCGGCGGAGGAGGCGGCGGCGGAGGAGGAGGCGGAACGGGCTTTGCCGAAACCGCGATTGTCCGTTGCGAACCGATGATCGTCTGAATCGCTCCAACTTGCTCGCTCATCCACTTTGCGAACGTCGCCCCCGAAAGCAGCACCCCGACGACGCCTTTCGCCCCCGCCGAGACAGTTGCTCGACCCACAGCGAAGAGAAGGTCTCGGCCGAGAGTCACCTTGCAGGCCGCACGGCCGAACACGTTCTTTCCGGCATTGCAGTTCGCGTACTTCGCGAAGTCATCGTTGAACTCAGCAATCATCTTCGTGAACGAGTCGACTGGCCCGGCCCAGAAGGAAGCCGCCGTTTGCGCGAGCGCGTAAAAGCCGCCAGCATCGGTATGCGCGAGCACGACACTCGCGGCACCGGACCCGATCCTGATTCGCATCACATCCCCCGGCACCAACAGATTGGGATCTCGATAGCGCGCGCGCGTCGCAATCGCGGCAATGCCTGGATCTGTCTGAACCCGACCGACCACCGAAGCATCACCGTTCACGTTGAAATGGATCGGAACAGAAAGATTGTTTCGTAACGTGATCCCCGACGAATCGACGCATGCCGAGATCGCAAACGACGAAGGAACAGAACCGCGCGACGTGTCCATCGAACACAACCCTGGGGCCGGGCCTGCAATTCCCGCGATGGCCACGCAGGGTCCGGCGAGTCCCGCGACGATCGCGGCAGCGCGAACCCACCCCCCGGTCCTGAACTTCCCGCTTATTGCCCCCACCCCTCGGTCGGCTTCGATCGTTGCATCCTGATCGCGCCGTGTCAACGCGACTTTGCCACCTAACTCGCAAAGATCATCTGTCGATGATCAATCGGTGGCCTCAGACGCTCATCGAGAAGCAGCTGCTGCGCTACTCCCAGTAGCCCTTCTGCTTGCGGAAACGAATCGAACGCATTTTTTAGCGTCCCTCGACGGAGCATCGGACTTAGTCGCGCGCGTCAGCGCGGCGCGCCTTGATGCCGTACTCCGCTGCCCAGCGCGCCGCTCGAGCGGATCACGTTCCACTCGCTGCGGCGCACCTATGCGA
Source organism: Gemmatimonadota bacterium (assembly GCA_031367105.1). Lineage (GTDB taxonomy): Bacteria > Gemmatimonadota > Gemmatimonadetes > Gemmatimonadales > GWC2-71-9 > Palsa-1233. The sequence continues at coordinate 7,002 of JANLPG010000110.1, forward strand.
GCCTCCGCGGCGTCTGCGGCGACGACGTCCGCTACACCGCCGACCAGCTCGGCCACGAGGACCCACGGTTCACCCTCCGCGTCTACGCGCAAGCGGTCAAGCGCCGCGATCGGCTCGCCGTATCGCACCGCAAGCAGTACGACCGCGCGATCGAATGGGCACGGATGGGCACTAGCGACGCGCTGACGGTTCCGGAGCCGGAACCCGCGCTCGTCTGAGCAAAGAAAAAGCCCCGATTGCCGGGGCTTTCGTAGAGCGGATGAAGAGACTCGAACTCTCGACCTTCTGCATGGCAAGCAGACGCTCTAGCCAACTGAGCTACATCCGCGAAGGCGCCAGTATAGCCGGGGTCAGGTGAGGCCGAGCCGGGCGGCCATCGTCCCCGCGACCGCT
>JANLPG010000137.1:0-7850 GCA_031367105.1 Gemmatimonadota bacterium
AAAACGCGCCTTCACATAACTGAGGACGATCCGCACAGCATTGACAACGCCGAGTCCACTCAGGGCGTTGTACGCCTTGAGGGGGTAGTCGAAGTACTTGCCGTCATAATGGATACGGGACATCCGCGGCACGCTGATGAAATCGTCGCCGAGGATCTCCTCCCAGAGCGCCTGGACGGGGGCAATCTTGGTGAAGAAGCGATGCCCACCGATGTCGAAGCGGAAGCCACGATACTGGGCGGTGCGCGAGATGCCGCCGACGATATTGTCGCCTTCGAGCACGGTCACCTGGTGGCCGGCCTTGGCGAGGAGATAGGCCGCGGTCAGCCCTGCCGGACCGGCCCCGATGACGACGACACGATCGCCTGGCTTGAGTGGGGCAACGGTTCGAACCGGCGACAGACCATCAGCCATCAGCAGACCTTCCTGAGTGAGTCACCCGCACCGAACCAGTACCCCATGACCTCGCCTGCACCCCAGGCACAGACGAAGAGCGCCGTCAGCGGCACCGTCTGCCACACCAGCTTTCGATCGACCTGCTTCCGCATCGTGCGGGACACCGTGCGCCAGAGCAGCAGCGGCGGCAGGGCGAAGGCCGCGAGCCCGAACGCAAGCCGGTGAAGCGGCGGGGCATCGGCCACGCGCGCGCCGGCATAGCTGCGGGCGTACAGGTACCGTTGCGAGAAATACTCGCCGAACGTGTAGTGCTTCTTGTGGTCGACCACGATGTCGGGCCGACAGACCAGCGCGACGCCCTCGCCGCGCAGGGTATCGTGAAGAAAGTTTTCCCAGCGTCCGGCGTGCGTCACCTCGCGGTGCGACTCGAGCAGTGCCCGGTCGTACACCGTGTTGTTGCCCGTCACCCAGTCGCTCGCGCCCGCCGGCAGTGGCGGGAGCAGGTGACTGTATTCGCAGAGGAATGCGGCCCAGTCCAGCAGGGTGCCAGTGGCAGAGTTCCGGACACCACCGCCCACCACCGCCGCCGATTCCCGGGCAAGGAGCAAGGCGCGTGCCCAGCCCGGGGGGACCAGGACGTGGTCTTCGATAACCGCCACCGACGGCGCGGTGGCGTGATCGAAGGCGAGCGCGCGCATCTGGGGGATGGAGACCTCGGGACCCACCGGCAGGGGCTGAACCCAGGGAAATCGTGCCGCCACCCGCTCGCGAACCGATGCGCCGCAACGCTCCACGACCAGAACTTGGAGGGCCGTGCCGACACCTTCGCGCTCGAGGGCGGCGAGGCAGCCTTCGAGGTCACCCCAGCCGTTGACCGATGGGACGACGACGCTCAGTGCCGGAACGGTCACGGGGTACTCCTGGGAACGAGATAGCCCACCGCCTCGCCACCGGCCCACGCCGCCAGGAACGCGAGCGTCCACGGGAGCGAGCGCAGGAATGCAGCCGGCGCGGCCCGCCCGGCATTGCGCCAGATGCGGGACGCCAGCAGCGGCGGCAGCAACGGGGTCGTCGCGGCGAGCAGCAATCGCCGTCCCCTCGGGAGGTCGCGGCTGCGAACCCGGGCATAGTCACGCCCGTGTTCATAGCGGTCACGGCAGAACGGGCCGAACGCGTAGCTGAGATTCTGTTCGACAGTGGCGCCAGGCACGATCTGAAATCCTGCTCCGCGGCTCGCGAGCCGATGATGGATGACATCCTCCCAGTCGCCCGCCAGGGCCCACGCGGCGACGTCCGCGACGATGCTGCAGTGATAGGCAACATTCGCACCGGTCACCAGCGGTGGGGCGCGGGGCCGGGGTGGGGTCTGGAACGGTCCGAAGAAACCGTACTCGGCGAAGGCGGCACCGCCATCAATCGCGCGCGTGGGACGGGCGTTGCCCATCGTCCCCCCCACGACCTGTTTCCCATCTGTGAAGCCGCTTGCCAGCCGCGTCAGCCACTCCGGTGTCGCGACGCAATTGTCCTCGGTCAGCGCGACCCACTTCCCGGTGGCGGCGGTGAGCCCCGCACCGCGGATCTCGGGGATGGTCGCGCCGGTCGGGCAGCGGACCAGCCGGCACCCCTCGGGCAGCGCCGCGTCGGCCGCTTCCCCCGGTTCCCGGTTGGTGCGGGCCACGATCAGCTCGGCGTCCAGCGTGCGACACTGCGGCAGCAACGCGGTCAGCGCGTCGTGGAGGCGGTCGGCGGAGCGGCACGAGGCCAGCACCACGGAGATCACGACTCCCCCCGCCCGGGCTGCGCGGCACCGGTTGCCTCGCCCAGACTCCACGCCCCGGTCAGCACCAGGAGCGGGGGGAGGGCCCGGAGAAGGGTGGCTACTCCCTTCCCAGCGGTCACGACCCGTCGAGCGATCCGGGCGCAGAGGACCAGTGGGAGGAGCGGGGCGCCGAGGATGTGTCGCATTCGACTGTTGCCATGGCGCAACACCATGGTCGAACCGTAGGTGACCCCATGGCGGTACCGCAACACCGCCCCATCGCGTAGCCCGGCCGGGCCGTGGTAGGTCACCAGCGGGGCTGGGTCGAAGCGCAGCTGCTCGCCCGTGGCAAGCCACCGCTGGTGGAACTCGATTTCCCAGAACCCCTGTGCCAGCAGGTCGGGGTGCTGGACGATCTTGTCGCGGCGATAGAGTGCGCCGTCGCCGGGAATGTTGTTGACCATCGCTGCCGCTGCTGCGCGCGGGAGGAACGGTGAAAAGCGCAGGAAATACATCGCCGCGGTCGTGGCGCCAGCACCGGCAGCAATCTCGATGGCACCGGCTGCTCCGACTGCACCCTCGCGTACCGCTGCAATCAGCGTTGGCAACCAGTCGGATCGCACCGTGAATTCGCTGCTGAGACAGGCGATGATCTCACCCTGCGCGATAGCAATACCGAGTCCCCAGGCCACCGGCACCAGCGTCCCTGGGGCGCTGGGGATCCGGCGCACGGTCAGGTTGGCGGTCGTCTCCGCAACCGCAGCGTTGGACTCTCCAACGATCAGCAACTCCGTCGTAAGTCCGGAACAGGACGCGGCGACCGAGGCGAGCACCGGCTCCAGATCAGGATGCCCCGGCGCCACCGCGATGACGACGCTCAGTTCGTACGTGGTCACCTGTGTGCGTCGTCGGGGTCGGCGGGGGTTTCGCGCAGGTATTCGGTGAGCGCAATACACGCATCGGTGCTGTCACCCGCGGACGCCGTGTGCCTGCCCAGCAGGAGTGTGCCAGACGGATAGCGGGCGAGCAGCGCGAGCAACGTGCACTGCGCTCGCAGTCGTGGTCCCACCAGGTCGGCCTCGAAGGGAATGAGCCGCGAAAGCAGGATGTGGGTTGCCGGACCCGCAGGAGCGAGGAGGCGAGCGGCCTTCGTTTGGGCAAAGAGCTCGAGCGGCACCGTCAGTCGACCCGTCCTCTCGAAGACGAACGAAGCCTTTGCGGCCGCGACGACCGCGTTCGTCGGCAGGCTGTCGCGAATGAAGTCTACGGCGGCAACATAGCTGCGGTACTGCTCCGGGTAGCAGCGAGGGTCGACGAATGGCGCGCTTGCGCGGCATTCTTGTGCGCGCCGGGCGGCTTCCACCCTGCCGACAAGACCGAACCCCGCCAAGACTACGCCGACACCAATCGCGATTGTGTTGCCGTGCCGGGAGCCGGCAGTAGTGGCGATTCCGGCGCAGCCGATCAGGATCATCACAGCCAGCCACGGAGTCAGCGGCACGAAGAGCCGGCTGATGGGCCACGGAAAGATCAGGAGGATACCGACCGAGAGGAACAGGTACATCACCATCGCTGGCCAACGCCGCGCCAGCATCCAGGCGCCTGCCGCTGCGGGGAGAGTTAGGGCGAATCCGAGGATAAGGTTGTCGAGCGGTTGGTCCGGAAGGTCGGTAATGCCGAACTGCCGTTCCGCCAGGCGTGCGAAGTATGTCTTGGCGTTGTTTATCAAGTGACCCAGGAATCGTACCGGCTCGCTGGCTGGCACCACGACCGCCAAATCCGTCGCATAGGTGTGGCCGATGGTGTGCTGCCCGGCCCAGCGCGTGTAGGCAAACCAGCTGAGCGTGGTGGCGACGGCGACGATCCCCCCGATGAGGAGCGGCCGCCACTTGCGTTGAAGGAACAGCGCCCAGCCAATTGCCGGCAGCATGGCGATACCCGCGCTGCGCGTGAGGAAGGCCGCGATCGCCACGGCGATGGCGAGGGCGGGATACCAACGGCTGGCCCGTTGCGCATCGACCAGCGAAAGCCAGAGCGCCAGGGCGCAGAGGGCGAGGAAGGGGATCTCGGAGCGCAATTCCGCCGCGAGCACGAAGAGTGGAGGATTGTACATCACCATCATTGCAGCCGTGACGCCGAGCCACGGCGTGCTGAGCCTCCGAACCGAGTCGGCGAGGAGGAACGCCGTCAGGGCGATCAGCAGGAGATTGGCGGCCAGGGCGGCGTCCAGGCTGCCGCCGGTGGTTAGCCGGAGCAGAAGCAACCAGATCGGCATCCCAGGTGGATACTGGGCGTGTGGCGGGGCGCCGACGAGGAACTCATCGCGATAGTGACCGGCTGCAAGGGATCGAGAAAGTGTCAGGGCAATCGACTCATCCCCGTACACCGTCAGTGCGGCCCCTCGACTGGCCCAGCCGAGTGTGATTCCCACTGCCGCCACGAGCAGGAACACCAGCAGCGCCTCCCGCGGCCACTTGGGGGTCGGCTCGGTCGTCCCTAGGGTCTGGCCGTGGGGCATCGCGCAGGTGGCTCCTGATCTGGGTGGTGGCGCGACTGGAACAGATCAGTCTAATTGGCAAGAATGACGCCGTGGCGCCCTCGGGGCCGCTAGCTTTGCCCGATGCCCGATCCGAGTGCGACTTCCGGCGGTTCCCCGCGTGGCGCCCGCCGACGCCGCCGCCACCTGCTGATCGCCACCGGCTCCATCGCCACCGCCGCCCTGCTGGCACTGCTCTTCCCGGGCCCGCTCAGGGAGCGGATCTCGCTGGCAACGGCCTACGTCGCGCTGGGACTGCTAGCGGTGACCCTCTCGCTCGGCCCCCTCAATGTCCTCAGCGGTCGGCCCAATCCGGTGAGCTTCGACCTGCGGCGCGACTTCGGGATCTGGTCGGCCGTGCTCGGCGTGGCGCATACGGCCATCGGCCTGACGGTCCACTTCACCGGCCGGATGCAGCTTTACTTCCTGGCGCCGCCCGACGCGCACAGCGTGCTCGGCTTGCGCGCCGATCCCTTCGGCGCGGCGAATCACGCCGGACTCGTCGCCGCGCTGCTCCTGCTGGCGCTTGCGACGATCTCCAATGACTTGTCGCTGCGCGCTCTGGGCACCACGCGCTGGCGCTCGCTTCAGCGCTGGGCCTATCTGCTCCTCGTGGTCACCATCGCGCACGGCGTGCTCTATCAGCTGCTCGAGAAACAGCGGCTGGTCCTGGTGTTCAGCTTTATTGTGGTGGTTTTCACGGTGATTACGATCCAGCTCGCCGGCCGGCACCGGTTCCTTGCGGAACGCCGTCGGGGCTGAATCGCTCACTGAGCTACCGGACTGATAGCCCAGCAGCCAGCGCCAGCAGTTGGTCCCGGCCGGTGGCGACATCGACGATTTCATCGTCGCGAAACGGGGCATCGCCCTCTCCCGCGATGGCCGCGTAGGTCGCGGCGCACAGCGTCCGCAGACCAGGATAGGCCCGTTCCCAGCGCACCGCGCGCCCCGCCAGATGCCAGGCCGCGAGACTGGCCGTGCCCAGGCCGACCGTCAGCGGTCGCGTCACCTTGTACGCCGTGGAGTCGGTGTCGGGCTCGAACAGCGCAAACCCCTGGAAGAGGTCCGCCATCGCGCTGCCGTGTTCGCCGAGCACCTGACAGGTGGCGAAGGTGGGTCGCGCGCTCAGCGAGATCAGCCCCGAAATCGTGCAGCCATCGGTTGTGGTGGCACAGAAACGCCATTCACCGGCCGCCGCGCGTTCCAGATGCCACGCGAGCCCGCCGACGCTCGTCTGCAACAGCGCGCGCGCCAGCGAGAAGGCGTGCGGCGCGATTTCGGCCGCGATCAGGTCGCGATCGGCCGACGGCTTCCCCTCGGCGCCGGCCGAGCAAGTGGCGAACTCGATATGGCGCAGGGGGCCGATCACGCTGCGTTGCGCGATGATGCGACGAATTCCCTCTTGCTGGACGAACTGGTGCACTGGCACCAGCATCCGTCCGGCGGCGCGCGCTGCGGTCGCAAGCGTCACAGCCTCGGCGAGTGTCGGCGTGGCCGGCTTCTCGACAATGACGTGACAGCCGGCGGCCAGTGCCTGCTGGCTGAGTGCCAGATGGGAGTCGAGCGGGGTGCAGATGTGCACGATGTCGATCGGGCTCGCGAGCGCGACCTCGAGCGTGGCGAAGCACGGTTCGGCGGAGCCGGAAATCGCTCGCGCGCGATCGATCGTCGGGTCGACGATCGCGACGATGCGAGCGCCGGCGTGGCGCGCAGCGTCGGCGTGCCAGCGTCCCATCAAGCCAGCCCCGACGATCGCGACCCGGGGCTTGCTCATCCGAGGCGAACCTCGTGAAGCTGCGCCAGCATCGCATCATCAATGTGGCAGCGGGTGCCGGTCTGGGCCGAGTGATAGGCCGCTGCGATCACGGCGAGCACGTCGCGACCGGCCTCACCACTCGCAGGAGGCTCGGTCCCGTCGCGGAAGGCCTGCAGCGTCCGCTCGATCACGTTGCGGGTGGCGATCATCCCCGGCTCCTTGGGGTTGCGGGCCAGGAACTCACGCTTGCCGGCTCGCTCCCGCCAGGCCATTCCCGAGACGCCATACTCGAGACGAAGTGAGGGCCGGGTGCTGCGGAACAGCCCTGCCATCAGCCGGGCCCGGCCGCCGAAGGAGGCGCGCACCGAGGCCCGCTCGGTGTCGGCACGCACCTCGAAATACTGGGTCTCGCCCTTGCAGAGCCGGTTCTGGGTGATCTGCGCCAGGCGACCGCGAGAGAACTCGAGCGTGACCAGCGCCACGGCGTCAGTCTCGCCCTCGCGCACGCCACAGGTGGAGGTGCGCGCATCCACGCTGATGGGGCGCTCACCAAAGAGGGCCATCAGGAAGTCCACGAGGTGAACGCCGGCTTCGTAGAGTGTGCGCTGCAGCATCGCGCCGCGCCACCCAGGTTCGGCCCACGGTGGCAGATCCATCAGTTGCCACACCTGCGCGAACACCAGTCCGCCGCTTTCGCCGCTGCTCACCGCATCGCGCACCGCGCGAAAGATCGGCATCTCGCGGAATTCGTGATTGAGCGCGATTCGTCGGCCTGCGGCTCGAGCGGCGGCGAGGACCTGATCCGCCTCCGCCAGCGACGCCACGAACGGTTTCTCGCAGATCACGTCGGCCCCGGCCTCGAACGATCGAAGGCAGTAGCTGGCGTGGGAGTCGGGCGGGGTGCCAATCATCACGACGTCGGGTTTCGCCGAGGTGATCATCGCGTCGAACGAGTCGAACACCGGGACGCCGAAGCGGGTGGCGGCAATGGCCCGGCGATCGGGGTCGATATCCATCGCGGCGACCGTTTCGATGCCGGGCAGTCCGGCCAGGGCTGGGAGGTGGAGGGTAGTCCCGGCATTACCGAGTCCGATGACAGCCACGCGCATGAATCAGCTCCAGAATTGGGAAGACAGGCGGTAAGCGCTGCCCAGTGACCGACGCGTCCGGGCCGATCCCGCCGCGCGGGACGGTTTATTCCCGTGCAGGTGAAAAAAACTGCCAAGTGTGCGAGCCAGAGGACGAGTGGCAGATATTCCGAGAAAGGCGTTGTACCATGAGGCGAGGACACGCCGGCGCCATCCAAAGCGATCCCGGTCGGTCGGCGGTATCGGGGCTGCCTCAATCACCGGGACGAAGGAAGCATGCTGTCGAAAGAGCTGTCGCAGCTCACTCCGGCTCAG
>JANLPG010000142.1:0-23781 GCA_031367105.1 Gemmatimonadota bacterium
CCCCCCCCGCCCGCCGCCCCCCGCGGGGTGCCCCCCCGGCCCCCCCGGGTGGGGTACTTGTTTCTAACCCCGCCTGCGGGTGGGCGCCGCCACCCCCGGGCCCCCCTGTTTTGCGGCGCCCCCGCGGGCGTGGGGGATCAGCGCGAACAGCTCGCCCTTGGTGAGCCGGAGCCGTCCGGTCATCGCCGCCCTGGCTGGAGTCGTTTGCGCAGCGACGAGTGCGCCCCAGGTGTGCGGCGACGCTGTCAGCACGAAGTCGGCGCGGTCGGCGTCACCGGGGACAGCCGTTCGTGCCTCGAGGCAGCGTCCCCCACCCACGCGCACCCAGGTCTGCCGCGACCCCGCAGCGGCCTCGCTCCCTTCGACCAGCAGGAGCGAGCCGGTCCACTCGGCGGCCGCCTCCGCGAATCGGGGGGAGGCGTTGAGCCGCACCTGCCAGAGCGCGACGCCGTCGGTGGAGAAGAGATCCGTAGCCATCCCCGAAGCTTAGCAGGGGACGATTCGAAGGCTACTGTTTGCGCAGGGTGATGCCGCCATTCACCGTCTCCACCTCGAGGCGGACGCCGGCGGGTACCCGGACGACATAGCTCATCGTGACTTCGACGTGGTTCTTGCCGCGCCAGTTGTCGCTATTGTCGCCTCGGCAGCTGGTCCGATTCGGGTCGCGATTGAGGTAGATCGTACCGATCGTGACCATCGAACTCCACGGTACCACCCCGCACGGTGACGGCGTCGCCGGCATCGGGGGCTCTCTTTCCGCTCAGGAACGTGAGGAGGCGTCGGCGATCGCCTGATCGAGCACCCGGAGCGAGTGTTTCAGGCTCTCGCGGGAGCCGGGGTCAAGCTTCTCTTGCAGCACCTGGAGTGTCGTTTCCAGCTGGCGCGCCCCCTCTGGCAATCGGGCGATGGCCGACTCGAGGTCCAGCGTGACGCCGGGCGGACCTCGGAGGTCTCCAGCTCGAGTGCGGGGGCGGCTCCGTGCGGCGTCGTGAGTGTCATCGCGTGGCTATTCACATCGGGTTGGATGGGGTCAATCCGCGAAGGGTTGCAACCCTCGAACGTGACCGCCTCCCGAGGGCCGGCGTCAACTCAGAGTGCTGGCCACTGCTGGGTGAGACAATGAAATGCTCCCAACCCCCAGATCAGTTCGGTGCAGTCGATCGGGACCACCCTCCGGGTGGGAAAGAGTCCCTGCAGCGTGGCCTGGGCGATCCCGTCCCGCGTCGCGTCATAGGTTGGCAGGAGCACCACTTCGTTCCCGATATAGAAGTTCGCATACGAGGCAGGAAGGCGCTGCTCCTCGTGCATCACCGGGTGTGGCATCGGCATCGTGACGACCCGCAGCGGATGGCCATCCTGGTCGGTCATTCCCTGGAGCCGCCGAAGATTCTCCTGCAACAGTTCGTAGTTGTCGTCCCGGGGGTCCGCTTCCACCACGGTGACGACGGTCGCTTCGTCGGTGAAGCGGGTGAGATCATCAATATGCCCGTCGGTGTCGTCGCCCACGATTCCGTCACCGAGCCAGAGGATATGGGTTACACCGAGCCAATCGCGCAGCCGACTCTCGATCTGTTCGCGCGAGAGCTCGGGATTGCGATTGGGGTGAAGCAGGCACGCCTCAGTGGTCAGGAGAGTGCCCCGCCCGTTCACCTCGATCGAACCGCCCTCGAGAATCATCCCGGGGTGCTCCACCGGGATCCCGAATTCAGCCCCGATCCGCGATGGGACTACGTCGTCGAGATCAAATGGCGGGTACTTGCCGCCCCAGGCGTTGAAGTCCCAGTCGAGAATGCGCTGTTCCCCGGGACGCTGCACGAAGATCGGGCCGTGGTCGCGACACCAGGCATCATTGGTCGGGTTGTGATGGAAGAAGACGTTGTGAGTGGCCACCTGCTGCGTGGCCAGCACCGCGCGTGCATCCCGCTCCATCGCGGCGTCGGTCACGTTGATATGCACCTCTTCGCCTGGCGAGAGGTGGCGGATCATCCGGGCGACCACGGGAAGCACCGGCGCGAAGTTGCCTGGCCACGACGACTCACGGTGTGGCCACGACAGCCAGGTCCCGCGGTGACGTGCCCACTCGGCCGGCATCCGGAAGGCGCGTGCGGCAAGCGCTTCAGTCAATGTAGCGCTTGGTGAGGTCGCCGTAGGCGTCGATACGGCGGTCGCGCAGGAACGGCCAATGGGTGCGAGCGACATCGACTGCGCCGAGGTCGCAGTCGGCTACCAGTACCTCTTCGCCCCGGCCCGCCCTTGCAAGCACTCTGCCGTTGGGATCGGCAATGAAGGAGCCGCCCCAGAACTCAATTCCTGGCGCACTGGGTTCGCTGTCCGGAAGCACCTCGTGCCCGGTGCGGTTCACGCTGCAGACGAAGACGCCGTTGGCGACGGCGTGACTCCGCTGGATGGTTTCCCAGGCGGCCTGCTGCCGTTCCCCGTATTCCGACTTTTCGCTGGGGAGCCAGCCGATGGCGGTCGGGTAGCAGAGGATCTCGGCCCCCGACATTGCCGTCAGGCGGGCTGCCTCCGGGTACCACTGGTCCCAGCAGATCAGCACGCCGATCTTCCCGACTGCGGTTTGCCAGGTCCGGAAGCCGAGGTCGCCCGGTGTGAAGTAGAATTTTTCGTAGAACTGTGGATCGTCCGGGATATGCATCTTGCGGTACTTCCCGAGGTAGCTTCCATCGGCGTCGATGACCGCAGCAGTGTTGTGGTACAGCCCTTCCGCACGCTTCTCGAAGAGCGAGGCCACGATGACGACGCCGAGTTCCCTGGCCACGGTGCAGAGCCGCTCGGTGCTTGGCCCCGGGACCGGCTCGGCCAGCTTGAAGAAGTTGTGATCCTCGCGCTGGCAGAAGTAGTACCAGCCGAACAGCTCCTGCAGGCAGATGAGCCGGGCCCCCTGGCTGGCAGCTTCCCGGATCCCGGTAATGGCGCGGTCGAGGTTTCCGGCGGGGTCGCCACCGGCTCGCTGCTGCACCAGTCCGACTCGGACAATGCGCGAAGTAGTCATAGGGGCACTAAAATAGTGGCTCGCTCCCGATCCCGCCGTGAGGTTCCCATCCGCCACCTGTTGCTCGCCCCCGTTGCGGCCACGCTACTGCTCTCGGTCGCCCCACTCCCGGCCCAACGGCTCGACTGGCGCACCCGGGCGGTGCTCTATGGTGACAATACCGAGTTCTTCACCTCCTATCGCGTCGGCGAGACCATTCTGGGCGGGCAAGTCTCCTCCTGGTTGGAAGCCGCCCCCGGCCGACGGACCCAACTGCGAATCGGCGTCTTCGCTGACCGACGCTGGGGCTCACAGCAATTCACCGACTCGGTCAAGCCGATCCTGGCGTTCCGCTACACGTCCAGGCACTCCCAGGCGGTACTGGGCACCCTGGAGACTGATCGTCGGCACGGGCTACTCGAGCCCGTGATGGTGACCACCCGGGAATTGACCACGCCGGTGGAGTACGGGCTCCAGTACATCGAGACCAGGCACAGCTTCCGGAGCGAGGCGTGGGTGAACTGGCAGAAGCTGAACACGCCGACGCAGCGAGAGCAGTTCGAAATGGGACTCACGGCCCGCGTCGATGCAACCGAGTGGCTTCGGCTCCAGGGCCAGCACCTCTGGTCTCATCGCGGTGGACAGCTCTACACCGCCGATGTCACGACCAGTAACAATCGGGTGACTGCCTTTGGCGCCACGCTGCACCGGCGACTGCCGCACCTCGGGGAATCCTCACTGGCCGGCTGGCAGCTCTTCAGCCAAGGTCATATCGATCCCAAGTACCCGGCTGATCGTCCAGATCACGGCCGCGGCACCTACCTCCGTGCCGGCGTGACTCCGCTGCGGCGCACCGAGGTGTTCGGGTTGTACTGGACTGGCAAGGATTTCAGTGGTGACGCCGGCGACAACAACTACAATTCCACCGGGCACAATCCGGCGTTCTACCGGTCCCATCGGACCTATACCGAACTCGGTGTCGTGCACCGCACCCCGGTGGAGGGCGGTGTCACTCTCGATGTTGAAGCGCGTTGGCACCGCATTGATCACGAAAACAGCATCGCGTTCTTTGGCACGCCGTGGGAATTCTCCTACCGTGTTGTTGTCCGGGCGCCGATTGACGTCCGCCTGCGGAGTCGTTGACGGCTCCCGTTTCCGTTCTGAACCAAGGAGGAAGGATGCTGTTCCTGGTATTGGGTGCGCTGATGCAACAGGTCCCGGTGCAGGCTCCGCCGCAGGCGGTACGCCTCGTGATCACGCCGGCCGAATCCCAGGTGCAGGTGGGTCAATCGCTCAAACTGTCAGCCAAGGCATTCGATGCGGCGGGGAAGGAGCTCCCGAACGCGCAGATCGGCTTCTTCACCGGTGGCAATGAGGGCGATGTGGATTCCACCGGCCTGGTGACGGCGGGCTATTCCGGCAAGGTGCAGGTGACGGCGATCACCGCCAAGGCGGGTGGCGGACAGCTGACGGCCTTCTCGATGGTGCGGGTGCTTCCGGCGCCACCGGCGCGGATCGCCATCGACCCCTCCCCCAGCCGCGCCGTGGTCGGCACTCGAATCACCCTCACGGGGACGCCATACTCCCGGCAGAATGACATTCGCTACGACAAGGTTCGCTTCGCGTCGAGCAATCCCGCCGTCCTCGCGGTGACGCCCGAGGGCCTGGTGCGAGCCGTGGCTCCCGGCCGGGCAGCGATCATCGCGACCAGCGGCGCCGCCCGGACCGAGCAGGCGGTCACGGTCGTGAGTGCGAGCGGGGTCAGGCTTGGGCTCACCCCGGGTTCCTCGGCCGCGCGGGCGGGCGACGTGATTCGCTTTGTCGCCACACTGCTGGATCGGAGCGGCAAGGCGATCAGTGATGCGGCGATCTCGTGGAGTGCGCAGAGCGCGACCGGTAGCGCGATGATCGGCACCGACGGGCACTTCGTCGCTGAGACACCAGGACATTACACGGTGACGGCGTCGGCTGCCGGGCAGCAGGCCGAGGCGATCGTCGATGTCACGCCACGCAACGTCGGCCGGGGATTCCAGTTGCTCGGCCGGGTGCCAATAAAATTCTCGACGGCCGAAGTGTGGGCGCATCCGAACGGCCAATGTGTTTACCTCAGCACGATTGCCGACCGGGTGTATGCGATCGATGTGTCGGCACCCGGCAACCCGAAGATTGTCGACTCGATGGTGACCAACGCACGAATCGTCAACGACGTGATGACGACCGAGGACGGAAAGTACGGCGTCTTCTCCCGGGAAGGAGCCTCCGACCGGAAAAACGGGATCGTGGTGTTCGACGCTTCCAACGCCTGCCACCCGAAGCCGATCGCAGAGTACACTGCCACCCTGTCCGGCGGGGCGCATTCGTCGTATGTGGCGAAGGGCTACGCCTACGTGACCGATGACGCCACGGGCTCGCTTCGGGTGATCGATATCCGCGACCCGTTCCACCCGCGCGAGGTCGGGCGATGGGAAGCGCAACAGACCGCCGCTGGGCGATATGTCCACGATGTGATGGTGGTCGATGGGCTCGCCTATCTCTCCTACTGGAACGATGGACTGATCATCCTCGATGTCGGGAACGGGATGAAGGGCGGCTCGCCGGCGAAGCCGGTGCTGGTGTCGCAGTTCAAGTACGACCTGGATCGGCTCTACGCCAGGGTCGAGGGGTTGTACGGTCTCGGGGCGCGGGGCACCCACACCGCGTGGCGGCACAAGAACTACGTCTTCATTGGCGACGAAGTCTACGCTGCGAAGCCGATGGAAGGGGTGAAGGATGGAAACAATCTCACCTTCGGCCGGTTGCAGGTGATCGATGTCTCGGACATCGAGAAGCCGAAGCTGGTTGCGTGGTATGAACCGACGGACGGCGGCGTACACAACATCTGGGTCGAAGGCGACACGCTCTACCTGGGGAACTATCAGGGTGGGGCGCGCGCGCTGGACGTGAGCGGCGAATTGAAGGGCGACTTGCTGCGGCAGGGACGGGAGATGTCGTGGCTGCTCACGGCCGATTCGCTCGGTCTGCGGCCGCGCGCGACGTTCGCGTGGGGTGCGGTGGTCAAGAACGGCATCATCTACGTCCCCGACATCAACACCGGGCTCTGGATTATGAAGCTCGCTCCGAAGCGTGGGAACGCCGTGCCGTAAGGGTGGCGCGGCCGAGCGTGAGGGGCCAGCGAAAGACCAGCGCTGTCCCCTGGACCGTCCGATCGAAGCCCTTCTCGCTCTTGGCTACGGTTTCGATCGGGTACTCCCAGCGTTCGGACCCGGGGGCGTCGATCACCAGCGGCACCGACAGCGAGATTTCCGTGCTGAACCAGCCCCCGACCGAAGCGATGTCGGCGGGGGCGTCCCATTTCCACTCGCACTGCACGCTGCCATCGTCGGCAAAATGGAGCGTCTTCTGCAGCCCGGAGCCCGTCAAGCGGACTTCAACGCGCTCCGGTGCGGCGGCCCACTCCGCATCGAGCTGCTCCCGGGCCCACGATCGCAGCACCGGCACCGTTCCCGCGACGAAATCGTCCAGCGTGGCCGTCGGAGAGAGCAGGCGGTCGACGAACATCGCCCGGCCTTCCGTGTCAACAGGGGGGCGCTCGGTCAGCGCCTCCAGATCGTGAATCGAGGGAGCGCCCTTGCTCTCTGTGTGACCGACCGGCCGGAGGATTTCCACGTCGCCATCGCTCGCCACGACTTCCCCACTTGTGAGGGTCGTGACGTGGTATGCCTCTTCGTGCCGGGTCATCACGTTGAGCAGGTTCTCGCGGCCCTCGAGGTCGAGCAGGAATTCGACCGCCCCGCCGCGGGCAGGCGCGACCAGCGCACTCAGGCGTGCCGAATGGATCCACAGTTCGTGATGGCCGTCGACGTCGAGGTCGAGCGCCTCGATGGCCAGCGGTTCCCCGGCGCGCAACAGGGCCTCGGCCGTGGCCAGCTGGTGCCAGATTGCACCCCGGAGGAAGTCGAGATACAGCCCGCCAAAAACGCCGTGCCAGTAGGCGTCGTTGCACTGTGCCCGACCGATCGCGCGGCGCGCCTCCGCCGGATCGCCGCGATCGCGGCAGAGCGCCGAGAGCGCGAGCATCAGCTTGTGCATCCGGTTGCTCTCGGGGTATTTCACCAGGAAGTTGCGCCAGTGGCTTCCCCGCAGCAGCCCGCCCTCCACTCCGGCGAGGCGCGCCGAGCCCCAGCTGTCCTCGAGGTGCAGTAACGCCCGCGCCGGTGCGGGGGGCAACGACCACCCTTCCATTTCGCGATAGGAAGCCGACGGGAGGTAGGCGAGCCCACCCGAGGGGGTGGCGGCGAGTGCCGCATCGAAGCGGGAGAGGATCACCTCGTCGTGGTCGCGCAGGTCGCGCAGGGTTTCGAGGAAGCGTTCCATCCAGCCCTCGACGTAGACCCACTGCCGGGTCCCGGGCCAGCCCCCGAACTTCTCGCCGTCGTCGGCGAGGATCGCCAGCTGGTGGCCTCGTGCGCGCAGCCCCCGCAGGTAGGTGGCAAGTTCTTCCGCTGGTCGAAACGGCACCAGGTAGCGGAGATTCTCATCGATGGGGAAGAGCGCCACTCGCTCACCACCGGATTCGGTCGCGAAGTGGCGGTGGAGCTGCTCGCGCGGGAAGCCACTGACGACGAAGTGGCGGTCATCCACGATCACAAAGCGGATGCCGGCGCGGGCAAGCTCCTCTGGCAGCGTCGGTTCCCAGACTCGTTCAGTGAGCCAGAGTCCGGTTGCCTCGACGCCGAAGCGACTTCGCAGATGTTGACGATGCCGGAGGATCTGCTCGATTCGGTCTTCCCGAGGCAGCACGGCAAGGATCGGCTCGTCGTGGCCGGCGGCCAGCAGCTCGAGGTGGCCCGCGCTCACATAGCGACCGATCTCGTCGACAAAAGCCGGGGCACGGAGATCGAACCACTCGAGCAGCGGGCCGGAGAGGTGCATCGCCACGGGCCACGCTTCGCCGTCCATCAGGCTGCGCAGAAGCGGCCGGTAGACTTCTTCGAGGTGCTGTTCGAACACCGATTCGAAGTTGCCGACCGGCTGGTGCAGGTGGAGCCCGAAGCAGAAGCGGAGCGGAGGTGTCACGCTTGCCCCGGGAGGGTGAGTGAAAGTCGTTCCGCGAGGGTACCTCGGGCGTGCGCAGGCGGCAGGGGCGAGAGCTGTTCGAATGCCGTGACTCGGATCTCATCAGGAATGGGCACTTCATCGAGATCGAAGAGGTCCAGGACGGCGTGTACCACGATTCCGGCGTCGTCGATGCCATCGCGTGCCACCAGCGCCCACGCCCCCGTGAGCGCGCGCCGACGCGCCTCCGCCTGGTCGAGCAGTCCGTCGCGGAGCAGGTCGCGGTCGTGGGAGGTGAGGGTGGCCTCGAACACCATTGGGCGCGCGACCTGCAACAGCAGGGTGCGTACTGGACCGGGATAGCCACTGATCGGGATCACCCGTTCTTCCTTGTACTCCTCATCGAGCGGGCGCACATTCGCGAAGATCGGCACCACGCCCAGGGTGACCGAGTCGGCGTACCAGCGATATTCCCGACCGGTGGTGCGATGGTGCGTGACGATCTCCTCCTCCTCGATGCGCCAGGTGTGGGAGGGGAGGACCAGCTCCCCGAGTGCATCGGGGCGGACGTCGCGGAGTGCGGCAAGTCCGCCCGCCAGTCGCGCCGGGCCATCGGCCTCGACCAACACGTCGCGATACCAGATCGCCACGCCGTCGCCCTTGGAGCGGTCGTTACTATGCGCCCGCGCAAGTGCGCTCAGCAGTGCGGTTTCAAGCGGCTCGTGCAGCTGATGCGGGAGGAACTCGATGGCGCGTGCGGCGTGTCGCAACACGATTTTCGGCTCGAGTCGAGCGATGTCATCGAAGAACCAGCCGCAGGAGGTGAACATCGCGAGGGTGTGACGCTCCGCTTCAAGCAGCCGCCGCGCGACCACCGGGAGGTGCGCCGCACCAGCGAGGTCCGGGCCAGCCGCGTCGCGGGTGGCCCAGAGGTCGCCGGCAGCCTCGGGCCAGGTGCTCTCGGCGACCGCGTGCACTCCCTGCGCCAGCACCTCGAGCCCGGCCCGGAGTGGAGCGCGCCACGCCTGGTTGGTGGCCGGGTCTATCCGACAGCCGCAATCGATCCGCCAGCGGTCGATGCCGTGGCTGCAGCTCCACGAGGTATTCTCGACGAGCGTGACGTCCTGTGTGGGCGGGAAGCTGGCCAGCAGTGCGGAGAAGTTCGTCAGCTCGGTGCGGTCGTCCCGCTCCAGACGGTCGATCAGCGAGGCGAGGGCGAGGTCACCGTAGCGGTGGTGATGTCCGAAGGTTTCGCCGTCGGTCGCCAGGGAGGTGATGGTCGGTCCGCCGTCCGACGCCATCGGCGTCTCGTGGAGTCGTTTCTCCCAGCGTCCGGCATCGGTGAGCGTGTCGCCGAACGCCACCTCGTGCGCCAGCGCGCCGTCGTACACGAAGATCGCGAGCTCGCGCCCGTCACTGCCCTGCCAGCGCCCGGGTCGTCCTGCCAGTGGGGGTGCGGTGACCTGGTGCGGCGCAAGCACGGTGAAGCGGATCCCCTCGGCCGCGAGAACGTCCAGCGTCTCGCTGTCGACAGCGGTCTCGGGCAGCCACATTCCGACAGGGTCGCGCCGAAACCGGGCTCTGAAGTCGCGGATCCCCCAGCGGACCTCCGTCTGCTTGTCGCGTCGCGACGCGAGCGGCAGAATGGTGTGGTGGTACGGCATCGCGATCGCATTGCCGTGGCCGAGGCGTTCCCGCGACGCGACATCTGCAGCCTGAAACGCTCCGCCGACCGTCGGGGCGTGCTCATCGAACCACTTGAAGAGCGTCGGGCCGACGTTGAACGAGCAGGCGGCATAGGCATTCAGGACGCGCCGCAGCCGACCCGCTCGGTCGAGGACCCGGGCGTGTGCGAGGGGCGCATAACACTCGCGCGTGATCCGACTGTTCCAGTCGTGGTCAGGTGCAGCGCTAGGTTCTCGCGGAACCAGCTCGAGCCACGGTTCTTCGCGCGGTGGCTGATAGAAATGTCCGTGGACCACGACGTGCCGTCGGGAGGTGCTCACGGCTGAGTGACGTCGGAAGCCGCCGCGATCGCGCCGAGCAATTCGGGAAATGGCCCATCGATGTGTTGGAGGGCAGTCGCGCGCGCGATCGCCCCCGAGAGATGGCCCGGCAGCTGTTCGAGCGTCGGCAACAGGCTCTCCAGCGCCTCGCAATGCTCAACGAATCGTTTGGTGGCGTAGTCACCCGCCGCGCCGGTCGAGATGATGAACTGCCAGTCCGACGACTGCGCCAGCAACAGTTCGCGCGCCGCCTGCTCGAGGATCGGTGTGGCATCCGGGCGCCGCAATGCGGCGGGTGCGGCATTCCAGAAGCGCTCCTCCAGCGGCCAGAGGCGCTGCCAGGTCCACTCGGTTTCGGGGTTGAGCCACTTGGAGAAGTCGCCATTGGCTCCCCACGATCCTGCTCCGAGATGCAGCGCGGTGGTGGGCGGCGCTTCGGCGAGCAGCCCACCGGCGCTGATCGGGCGGACGCCGCCCTCGAGGTTGATGTCCTGATACAGGTCGTGGAGGAAGTCGACCCCTTCGAACCACCAGTGGCCGAAGAGTTCGGTGTCAAAGGGCGCCACGATCGCCGTGTCGCCGCGCAGTGCGGCCGAGGCGACCGTGTTCAGCAGGGTACGAAAATGCAGCGCGTGGCCGTGCGCGGCAGCCTCTGCCAGTGCCGGCTGGTAGGGGAGCTTGTCGCCGAGGTCGGCCGACGCGTCGGTCACTGACCAGAGTTTGAGGCCGCCGGGGTAGCGGATCTTGTGAAACTCGAGGTAGCGGCCGTCACCGGGATAGCCGCCGTGGCGGCTCCAGACCTGCGAAGTCGTTTGCGGGTCGCGCACCAGCACGTGCACCGGTCGACCGCGTACCGGGGTCCCCACCTGGTAGGCACGATAGGGCGACCGGCGCACCGCCGGCATCACCCGACGACGCACCTTGCCCTCGTAGACCTCGAATGCCTCACCGGCTTCCGCGAGATGCGCGTCGACAAAGAACCAGCGGAAACCGGCGTGGCGCAGGTGATCCTCGATGCCGGCCCGGTCATCCCGATAGGGCGCCCCGGGCAAGGGCTGCCAGGGACCGCGCGGACGGTAGGCGCATTCCGGTACCCAGCATCCGCGCGGAAGTTCACCGAAGTGGCGCAGATGTTCCGCCCGGCCCAACAGGAGCTGCAGTCGGATGCTCTCATCACGAGCGAGCAGTGGCAGGAAGCCGTGCGTCGCCGCCGACGAAATCAGTTCGATGCGACCGGCGGAGGCGTGATGGCGGAACGCGGCGATCAGGTCGCCGTCGATGCGCCGCCACGTCGCCTGCAGCGTCGCGATGTGGTCTCGCCAGAAGTCCACCAGCGGCAGCAGTTCGGCGTCGCCGCTTGCACGGAGGGAGTCGGGGGCCTCGTCGATCGTCGCGAGGCGATGCGCGAAGTACGCCTCCAGCTCCTCACGAAACGACGGGTGTGCCAGCTGGGCGGCGAGAATCGGCGTCACACCGAGCGTGATCGGTGCGTCGATCCCTTCCCGTTCCATTGTCTCGAGCAGCTGGACGAGCGGCAGGTAGGTATCGAGGGCCGCCTCGCAAATCCAGTCGCTACCGTGCGGCCAGCGACCGTGGTGGAGGACCCAGGGCAGGTGGCTATGCAGCGCGAGGACGAAGCGCAGGCTCACCCGGGCCGTCCCGCGCGATGGACGATTGCCTGAGTGTACAGCTCACTGTATCGCTCGGCGACCCGGGCCCAACCGAAGTCGCGGACCATCGCCTCCTGCTGCATCTCCTGCCACGCGTCGGTGGACCGATGCTCTGTCATCGCGCGCCACATCCCACCCAGGAGTGCGCGATCGTCGAAGGCTTCGAAGTGAAAACCGGTGACGCCATCTTCAATCGTATCGGCAAGGCCACCCACGCGACGCGCCACCGGGATCGTGCCGTAGTGCTGGGCTCGCATCTGGGTGAGGCCGCAGGGTTCGTATTGCGATGGCATCAGGAAGAGGTCGGCCCCCGCCATCAGGACGTGTTCCAGTTCGTCAGAGAATCTGGTCTCGGTAGCAATCCGGTGCGGCATGGCACCCCGCAGCTGGGCGAACGCCTGCTCGAACTTCGCCTCACCGCTGCCCAGGAAGACGAACTGCGCCGACATCTGGAACAGGGCGTGGTTCCGCACCACCAGATCGAGCCCCTTCTGCGTGACCATCCTGCCCGCGAGCGCGACCAGCGGCATAAACGGCTCTTCCGGCAGGCCGAATCGCCGCTGCATATCCGCCTTGCAGATCGCCTTGCCCGCGAGATCATCGCGGGAGTAGTTCGCGGCGATGTGCGGATCCGTGATCGGGTTCCACACGTCCAGATCGATTCCGTTGACGACGCCGGTGAAGCGCTCCCCCATCCACTGAAAGACCTCGTGCAGGCCAAAGCCGCCTGCGGGAGTCCGCAGCTCGAAGGCGTGGGCGGGGCTCACCGTGGTGGCAACATCGGTGTGCATCAGCCCGCCCTTCAGAAAGTTGGTCTTGCCGTACCACTCGAGCCTGTCGGGGGTATACAGCTCCCACGGGAGCCCGAGTTCCGGCATGACGTCGGCTCCAAAGTGCCCTTGGTAGCCGCCGTTGTGCACCGACATCACGACGGGGATACGGTCGAAGAAGGGATCGCCACGCCACCAGGTACGCAAGTACACCGGGGCGAGCGCCGCGTGCCAATCGTGTGCGTGGAGGAGCACCGGACCGGAGGTGATCCGGGGGAGGGCGGCGACGGCAGCGGCGGCGAACGCCGAAAAGCGCAGGTGGTTGTCGGGGTAGTCGCGTCCCGCCTCGCCGTAGATCCCGGCACGGTCGAAGTAGCCCTCGTGCTCGATGAAGCAGGTGGGTGTTTCCGACGCAGGATCGAGATCGTGCCACAACCGGAAAGTTTCTTCGCGCGCGCCGAATCGGAGCGAAAACGGCTCTCCTACTGCCTCCAGCCGGTGGAGGTACGGTCGGGCGCTCCGGTACAGCGGCACGATCGCCATCGTCTGCAGGCCACCACGATCCTGGAATCGGTGCAGTCCCCTCGCCGCTTCGGCGAGTCCACCGGTGCGGGCGTAAGGGAAATATTCTGCGCACAGGTGCACCACGGTGGGTGGTTCGCCCAGAATGGTTGGCAACGCGAGCGACCGGGGCACAGTCATCGGCTCATTCCAGCGGTGGATCGTCGGTGAATTCATCGCCCCGGAGAATTGGGGCATAGTACTGACGCACGTAGTCCTGCAGCATCCGTCGGGCGGTGAACCGCTTGCCAGCCACCCGAATCGATTCCTTCATCCGCTGGGTCCAGCCGCGCGGGATACCCCGCTCGTCCCGTTCGTACCAGAGGGGTACCACATCGTGCTCCAGCAGCTGGTAGAGATGTTCGGCGTCCGCCTCATCGGCATCCTCCTCCGGCTTCGCTTTGGCGATTGCCCAGCCGTTTTTTCCGGTGAAGCCCTCTTCCCACCAGCCATCGAGCGTGCTGAGCTGAGGGATCCCGTTCAACGCGGCCTTCATCCCGCTCGTACCGGAGGCCTCGAGCGGCACCCGCGGCACATTCAGCCAGAGATCGACCCCCTGCACCAGCAAGTGGGCGAGGTGCATATCGTAATCTTCGAGGATCGCCACCCGGCCTTCGAACATCGGGTCGCGCGTGAAGAGGTGGAGCGACTGCAACAGTTCCTTCCCGGGAGTGTCTTCGGGATGGGCCTTGCCCGCGATCAGCAGTTGCACCGGTCGCCGCTGATTGATGAGGAGCGCCCGCAGCCGGTCGAGATCGCGGAAGAGCAGGTTGGCGCGCTTATAGGTGGCGAAGCGTCGCGCGAATCCGATGGTGAAGACGTGGGGGTCGAGCAGCGTCCCGGCGGCCACCACCTGCGCCGCCTCGGTCCACTTGCTGGTCCAGCGACGCCTGGCCTCTTCGCGGATGTGGCTGAAGAGGACGTATTTCAGGTCCTGATGCGTCAGCCACAGCTCCCGGGCGTCGAGGCCGAGCACCGCGTCCCAGGTCTCGGGGTCGTCGAGACGATCTCCCCAGTCCTCTCCCAGATGGTTGTCGAGCAGCCGCATCATCGGATTGGCGAGCCAGGTGGCGAGATGCACGCCATTGGTGACGGCGCCGATGGGTACCTGCTCCACAGGTCGCTCGCTCCAGAGGTCCCCCCAGAGCTCCCGGGAGACGATGCCGTGGCGCTGCGCGACCCCGTTGACGTGGCCCGCGAGCCGAATGGCCAGCACCGTCATCTGGAACCGGCTGTCCTCACGCCGGGGATGGATCCCCAGCTTGAGGGCCTGTTCGGCAGCCACCCCGAAGTCACTGAAGTAGGAGAGCCCGGCGCACTCCAACACCTGACTGACCTCGAACGCGTCGTGACCCGCGGGCACCGGGGTGTGCGTCGTGAAGATCGAAGTGGCGCGCACCGTCCGGACGGCGTCGGGGAATTCCCGTCCGCTGCTCACCAGCTCGCGCGCTCGCTCCAGCAGCATGAAGGCGGCGTGCCCTTCGTTGGCGTGCCAGGCACCCGGCGTCAGGCCAAGCGCGCGCAGCACCCGCACGCCGCCGACGCCGAGGATCCATTCCTGGCGGAGGCGCATCGGAAGGCCCCCAGCATACAGCTTGCTGGTGAGTCCGCGATCGTCGGGATGGTTCGCCTCCAGATCGGTATCGAGGAAGTACAGCGGCGCGCGACCAACCGACATCGTCCAGGCACGGATGTGGATCGGTCGACCGAAGGTCTCCAGTACCGTGGTCCAGGGTGCCCCGTCGATCCCGTCCACCGGCACCAGCGGTGTGGTGTCGGGATCAACCTCGTCATCCGAGTCCTCCTGCCAGCCATCGGGACGGATCCGCTGGTCGAAATACCCCTTCTTGTAGAAGAGTCCGACACCGACAAACGGCACGGCCAGATCGGACGCCGTCTTGCAGTGATCACCCGCGAGAACACCGAGGCCGCCGCTGTAGATCGGCACGGAGGCGTGGATGCCGAACTCCGCGCAGAAGTAGGCGACCGGATGATCAGTCCCGATTCCGGGGTACTCGTCGCGGAACCACCCGGCGGCGGAGGAACGCTCCACGGCGAACCACTCCATCACCTTGTCATAATGGGCACAGAAATCGGGGTCGCGTGCCAGCACCTCGAGGCGCTCGGGATCGGCGTGCTGGAGCACGACGATCGGATTGTGGTGCGAGGCGTGCCACGTGGGCTCGTCGATCCGCCGAAACAGGCCACGGGCCTGGCGCTGCCAGCTCCAGGCGAGGTTGAGTGCGAGTGCGGCGAGACCCTCGAGGCGGGGCGGTAAGGCAGGAATCTTGTGGCGCGGAGGAATCATATCGGAAAGTAATACCACCGCGATCATCGCTGACTGTCGAGGAAGGAGAGGGGGGACGCCCTGCAAGTGTGACAGCCCAGCGCCGATGGGACAGCCGCCATTCCTGCAGGGCAGATCGATTTCAGTGACCTGCCGCAATGAACCACGCCCCGACGATCGGCCCTCGCGGTCCACGGCCTCCCGGCGCTGGCGTCGCCCCCGCGGCAATGGCCGCGAGGGTGAGCACCACCAGGACGGCCGACTTCACGGCTTCTTCATCTGCGCGGCCTTCGCCTTCGCCGCATCTTCAGCTGCTTCCTTCTTCTCGGCTTTCGCCGTCTCGTGCTCGTGCGCGATCATCTTTCCCGTGATCGCATCGATGGCCACTTCTTCGATGCCGCTCTTGCCGGCGACCGAAATGTCGTACGACCAGATCAGCTTGCCCTTCTCCCGCTCGAGTTCGTGGTCCTTGACCACGCCACCGGGCACTTCCTTCAGGGCGGTTGCGCGGGCCACCGCTTCGCTGACCTTGGCCTCCTTCATCAGCGCCGCCTCGCTCTCCTCCTTCCGTTCCATCTTTTCCATCGCCTTGGGCGCCATTTTGGCCGGCGGAGTCGCCGGCTTGGCTGCGGGCTGCTGGGCGATCAGCGCCGACGGAGCCAACAACAGTGCGGCGGTCGCGACGATCGTGGTGATGCGGGTCATGATGTGATACTCCGGTCCAGGGTATAGGCTCGGCCGCGAATGGCGACGAGCAGGGTGGGAACAACGAACAGGGTGATCGGGGTGGAGAGCGCGAGGCCGCCGATCACGGCCAACGCCAGCGGCCGTTGCAATTCGCTTCCGGCGCCCAGGCCGAGGGCGAGCGGAAGCAGGCCGAAGAGAGTACAGAGGGTGGTCATCAGGATGGGACGGAGGCGCACCCGGGCGGCCTCGCGGATCGCTGGCTCCAGGGCGAGGCCGCCCTCCCGCATCCGGTGCTTGGTAAAGTCGAGCAGGATGATGCCGTTCTTGACGATCAGCCCGACGAGCAGAATCAGTCCCATGAAGCTCGAGACATTGAGTGGCGTGCCGGTGAGCAGCAGCAGGATCATCGCACCGCCGAACGACAGCGGCGCGGCGAGCACCACGACCAGCGGTTCCACGAACGACTGGAATTGCACCACCATCACTCCGATCACGCTGACAGCCGCCAGTGCCAGCACCACCAGCAGCGCGCCGAAGGCTGCCTGCTGCGAGGCATACTGTCCCGCCACCTCGAGCCGGACGTTGGCGGGAGGCGGGGTGGCCTTCATCACGGCCCGAACGTCAGTCATCACCGCCCCGAGCGCCCGGCCGCTGATGTCTCCCCCGATGGTGATCATCTGCTGCTGGTTTTCGCGCAACAATTCGGCGCGCGTCTCGCCGGGTGCGAAGCGGGCCAGACTCCCGAGTGGAGTGGTCTTCCGGCTCCCGGGAGCGAGGAGCGGAAGCGTCGTCAGGGCGGTTGGACTGTTCCGCACGGCGTCGGGTGCCCGCACGCGCACCCCGACCGCACGATCCTCCAGCCGAATCTCCCCTGCGGCGACGCCCAGCAACGCACCGCTCACAGCGCTCCCCACCTGACTGGGCGTGAAGCCGGCGCGTGCCGCTTCGGGACCGTCGATCTGCATCGAGAGCTCGGCGGTCGGCTCGCTGACACCGTTGTAGAGATCCTCGATCCCGTCGACCTTCTCGAGCTTCGCCGAAAGCGTCCCGGCATAGTGCTCCAGTGCAGCAAGGTCGGGCCCGAACAGTTTGATCTCGACGGGGCGGGCCACCCCGGCAAGGTCGTTGATGACGTCGGAGAGAATCTGCACGAACTCGATCCGCACCCGAGGCACGGCTGCTTCGATCTTTCCGCGGACCTCGTCCATCACGGCGAAGATGCTCCGGTGCCGCTTCCCCGGTGCCTTGAGGCGTGCCACCATATCGCCGCGATTCTGTTCGGTCGCGAACAGCCCCAGCTCCGCTCCGGTGCGCCGGGAGGTAGCGGTAATCTCCGGCGTCTTCCCCAGGATCGCCTCGATGATCTTGAGCTGTCGATCGGTCTCGGTGAGCGCTGTGCCGCCTGGTGTCCAGTAATCCAGGACGAAGGCGCCTTCGTCCATCTCCGGGAGGAAGCCGGTGTCCACGAAGGCGTGGGCCACGACGCCCACCCCCAGGAGCAGGAGGGCCACGGCGACCATCCAGCGTGCCCGCGGGAGTACCGCAGCGAGGGCAGCTTCATAGCGGTCGGAGAGGGCATCAAGCCCCCGCCCGACGCGGTTGAGCAGGCCGTGGGTACTGGGCGGCTCCGAATCGGACGGACGCAGGAATTGCGCGCTCAAAAGCGGGATCAGCGTCAACGAGAGTGCCAGCGAGACCAGCACGGCGATCGTGAGGGTGATCGATAGCGCGGTGAAGAATTGCCCCTCAACGCCCGTCAGCAGGCCCAAGGGGAGGAAGACGACCACGGTGGTCAGGGTCGAGGAGGTCACCGGCCAGATGAGCTCCTGGACGGCCTCACGCACCGCCAGGGTGCGATCCGGGGTGAGTCGGGCGTGACGAACAATGTTCTCGGTCACCACCACCGCGTCGTCGATCACCAGCCCGATCGCGATCGCCATCGCGCCCAGGGTCATCAGGTTGAAGGTCTGCCCGACTAACCACATCACGAAGACGGTGATCACCATCGTGAGCGGAATCGACGCTGCGCTGATGGCGGTGACGCGTGCGTGTCGGAGGAACAGCAGCAGGACGACCACCGCGAGTGCGGCGCCGATCAGCATCGCGTCACGAACCGAGGCGATCGCGTCGCGAACCAGTGCGGCCTGGTCGTAGACCGGAACCAGATGCACCCCTGACGGGAGCGTTGGCCCGACGCTCGCCACGATGCGGGCGATGCTGTCGGCGATGGCAACCGTGTTCCCGCCCGGTTGCCGGGTGATGTTGAGCTGGGCGGCGGGGCGACCGTCTCCCGCGATGATCCGGACGTGATCCTCGGTTCCGGGGATGACGCGGGCGACATCCTTGACCCGAAGTCCGCTCGTGATCATCACATTGGCGACGTCCTCGGCGGTATGCGCCTCGGTGGCGGTGACGATCAGATACTGCCGGTAGTTCGCCGCGGTGCGGCCGACGGCCTCCACGGTGATCGACTGTCGGATGGCGGTGGCCAGCTCATCGTACGTCAATCCAATGGCCGCGAGCCGGGCCGGCTCGGCGAGCACTTCGATCTCGCGTTGATCGTTGCCCATCACCTCGACGCGCCCGACCCCCGGGACGCGGGAGAAGAGCGGCCGCAGCTGGTACCGGGCGATGTCGAAGAGGGTGGCCGGGTCGCCCCCCTCGAGGTTGTAGGAGAGCACCGGAAAAAGTCCCGGCGTCAATCGTTCGACTTCGATGTCGAGTCCGGCGGGCAAATCACCCCGGACCTGATTGACCCGTGCCTGCACCTGTTGCAGGGCATACGCCATATCGGTCGTGCGGGTGAAGGTGACATTGACCTCGCTTCCCCCCCGGATGGCGCGCGACTTCACTCGCGCGACGCCGGGCACGACGCCCACGGCCTCCTCGATCGGCCGGGTAATACTGAACAGGACTTGCCGCGCGCCCAGCGAGCTCCCTTCCACGACGACGGTGATGC
This sequence comes from Gemmatimonadota bacterium, assembly GCA_031367105.1. Lineage (GTDB taxonomy): Bacteria > Gemmatimonadota > Gemmatimonadetes > Gemmatimonadales > GWC2-71-9 > Palsa-1233. The sequence goes on from JANLPG010000142.1 coordinate 18,988, forward strand.
GGGAGAAATTCAGCTCCGGATAAATTGCCGATGGCAGCCGCGAGGCGGCCCAGATGCCGCCCACTGACAACACCACGACCAACAGGGAGATGAAGCGACGCTGTGCCGCCAGGAACGGGAAGAGTCCGCGCTCGCTCACGGGCGCGTGGCCTTCGGGGCCACCTTGGCACCCTCGTCCATTGCATACGCACCACTGGTCACGACCCGTTCGCCGACGGCCAGCCCGGCGGTGATATGGGCGCGACTGTCATCCTTCCCGGCAACGGTGACGGGACGGGCGTGGGCGACGCTGGCCGAGTCGACCACGAACACGCGAAAGCCCTCGCCCGTGGGGACCAGGGCCGCAATGGGCACCACAATGCTGTTGGTCTCAACCCCCAACACCACGCGACCGCCGATCGTCTCGCCGAGCCGGAGCGCGCGAGTGGTGCTTCCGACACGAACCCGCACGGTCACTCCGCGCGAGAGCGAGTCGACGGTTCCGCCCACCTCGGCAACGGTCCCGGTCCCGACGGTGTCGGGGCCGGCGCGGAACGAGACCAGCATCCCTGGGTGGATGCGCGCAGCTTCGGGAGCGGTGGTCGAGAGGACGACATCGACCGCCGTCGGGTTGGCGATTTCGATCAGCGGAAGGTTCGGATCGGCCAGTGCCCCCACCGTGGCGGCGAGGCGGGTGACCACGCCGCTGAGCGGTGCGCGGAGCGTGGCGAGGTCTGCCGTGCGTCGGGCGGTCGCCACGGCGGCGCGTGCTTTGGCCTCCTCGGCCAGCGCCTGCTCGGCCTCCTTGCGGGGCATCACGCCGGCATCGACCAGTCGCGTGGCGCGCGTTGCCGCCGCCTCGGCGGCACGCAGCGTCGCATCGGCGCTCTTCGCGTCCGCATCGATCGTGGTGCGGTCGAGTTCGATCAGTGCATCGCCGCGCTGGACCCGCTGGCCCGTGGCCACGAGCACGCGCGCGATGCGCGCTGCGACCGGGACCCCCAGCGCAGCGAACTCCCCGGTGCGGGGGACGACCGTGCCGATGCCATCGACCGACTCGGCGAACGACTGCGGTGTCAGGACGATGGTTTCTGCGGCCACGACGGCCTGCGTTGCCGCGGCGCCGCCGGCTTCCTCACGGTCACGTTTGCAGCCAGCCACTCCGCTCGCGAGGGCAAGCCAGATGAGGAGAGGTCGCGTCGGAGGCTGGGTCACGGGAGGCTCGGGGCAACGGTTTCGGAGAGGAGTTGCAGGACACCACGAGCGATCCACGTGCCCGCAAGATCGGCGATGTATTGCGACCGGACTTCGCGTGCCATCCGCTGCGCCTCCAGCACGCTGGCAAGCGTCGCAGCACCCTCACGGTAGGCGGTAAGCGACATCGCACTGACCCGGTCCGCTGCGGCAGTGAGCTGTGCATCACGCGCCAGCTGGTCGAGGCCGGTGCGGAGGGCGCGTTGTGCCCGTCCAACGGCGCCGGTACTCTCGACCCGGATGGCAACGAGCGTCGCCTGGGCACGCTGCAGCTCCGCTTCCGCGAGGGCGATATTGCCGCGGTTCCCGTTCAGGAGTGGCAAGGGAATGGCAACGCCGATGATTGGCAGGATCCCGGGTTCGCTGCCGCCGGGGTCGCCGGTCTCGAATCCTGCGATGAGCGTCGGCTCGATGATGCGGCTGCGACGCTGCATCCGCGCCAGCAGGTCGGCGGTGCGGACATCGCTTTCGGCGGCGGCCACCGGGAGCAGATTGCCACTCGGCACGGTGCTCACTTCGTTCGGGGGACGGACGAGAGAATCGGCCAGGGAAATCGTGATGTCGCTGGTGACCATCCCCATCGCGGCCTGCAACGTCAGCAACGCCGACTCCGAGGCGAGCGAATCGCCGGCCCAGAGATTGGCTTGTTGCCCGGCGAAGATGCGGGCCAGTTCGACATCGAGCTCGCTGGCGTCACCCGCATCGCGTCGGATAACGGCGATCCGCAGCAGCGAGTCGGCATCACCGGCGTTGCGGCGGCTGAGGGCGAGTTGTTCGCGCGCAGCGAGCGCCGCAGTGTACGCGGTATCGGCATCGAGTCGGGCCGCGACCCGGGCGAAGGCGAGACGGAGCTGGCTGCCCCCGCGCCCCGATTGCGCGGCCGCCGCACGAGCATTGCGGATCCACGGCAGGTCGAGCGGAATGCTCAGCTCGACGTGGTAGCGGGGTGTCGAACGGGTATAGCTGACCGCCGCCGTCGGGTCAGGAAAGAGCCGCGCAGCGCGGAGGCCAGCGGTGGCGACAGCGGTATCGCTCAGTGCGAGCAGTAATCGCGGCGCGTGGTCGAGGGCGGTCTGGATGGCCACGGCGCGGGAGACCGGGTTGGTGGTCTGCGCTGCCAGCTCTGCCGGGAGGGCAAGGAAGAAGGCGAAGAGGCCACCGATCGGAATCGGGATGAGTCGTCGGATCACCCCCCAAACCCTATTCCTACAAGCTGTCAGGAGGATGACAATTCCCTCAGCTGCGCTCCGCAGCAGGCGGGACCAGGGCCGCCGGGAACAGGATCGTGGCGGTGGTGCCGCCCGCAGTGCCCGAGGCGAGCGTCAGGGTGGCACCGTGCACGTCGGCGATCCAGCGCGCGATCGCGAGCCCGAGTCCGGACCCCCCCGCGCCGCCATTGTCACGTGACCGGGCCGGGTCGCCGCGATAGAAGCGCTCGAAGACGTGAGGCAGCTGCTCAGCCGGGATGCCGGGGCCACTGTCGGCCACGGTGAGGGACGGGAGGGAGTCGATGCTGCCAATCCGGACGATCACTCGGCCGCCGACTGGTGTGAACTTCACGGCGTTGTCGAGCAGGATCATCACCAGTTGGCGCAGCAGGTGAGGGTCGCCATCGACCACCGCTTCTTCGAACTCGCCCAGTTCGACGCTCACCCCTTTCCGGTCGGCGACGACCCGTGCGGCATCGGCAGCGTCGAGGACGATGTCGTCGAGGAAGCTCCGGGACCGCTCCACGGCTCGGTGGCCAGCTTCGGCCCGCGCGAGGGTGAGCAGATCGTCCACGATGCGACTCAGCCGATTGCTCTCGGCCTCGATCCCCTCGAGTGCAGCAACATAGGCAGGACCATCTCGCGGTTGCTGGAGTGCGATCTCGGCCCGGTTGCGTAAGACGCTGAGCGGTGTGCGCAGCTCGTGGGCCGCATCGGCCATGAAGCGGCGCATCTGCTCCATCGATTCCTCGATCGGCGTGATCGACTGACCGACCAGCAGTGAACCGGCAGCGGCCACCAACACCAGGGCCGCGAGCGCCGCGGCGCCGAACGCCGCGATTAGCGAGGCATAGCGATCTTCGAGTTCGATCTTGTCGGCCACGGCCACTGCGATCAGTAGCTCACCTCCGGGAAGTGTGAAACGCTCCGCGTACAGCCGCAGCATGCGTTCCCCGACGAGCTCGTGGTCACGATCAATGCGCCCGCCGAGGCCGGCGGCGCGGGCCGCATCGCGGATCCACAGCCCGGCGCTGTCGGGGCGGATCAACTCACCGTCGGGGCGGAGCAGGTAGAGTGAGCGGTCGGGAATGTGGAGCTCGTCCACGGCGTCGACGACGCGTCCTGCCAGTCCGGCCTCGCGCTCCCGGATGGCCGCGGCGCGCTCCAGCTCGGTGGCCGCCTGGCGCAACGAAGCGTCGAGTTCGGTGGCGAACTGGTGGCGGATGGCGATGAAGAGCCCGCCGCCCAGGAGCATCAGGATGGCGCTGAAAGTGGCCAGGTACCAGGTCGTGAGCCGTCGGCGGAGGCGACGGAGCGGGGAATCCGGCATCGCGTTGTCAGGTCCCGAAGCGGTAGCCAGCGCCGCGCACCGTGTGGATCAACTTCGGTTCGTAGTGATCGTCGATCTTCCGCCGCAGCCGGCGGATGAGCACTTCCAGGACGTTGGTAAACGGGTCGTGATTCTCGTCCCATACGTTGGCGGTGATCACCGCCCGGTCGATGACTTCCCCGGTGTGACGAATGAAGCATTCGAGGAGGGCAAATTCCTTCGCCGTCAGTTCGATCGGCTGATCGTCACGCGCGACGCGACGCGACGCGAGATCGACGGTCAGGTTCGCGATGGTGTTGGTGGCGGCGAGGAAGCGCGATCCCCGGCGGCTCAGAGCGCGGACGCGCGCGAGAAACTCCCGAAATGCGAACGGCTTGGTGAGGTAGTCGTCGGCGCCGACTTCGAGGCCGGTCACCCGGTCGTCCACGGTATCGCGGGCGGTGAGCATCAGGATCGGCTGCGCCAGCCCATCCGAGCGCAATGCCCGGCAGAGGTCGAACCCACTCCCCCCGGGGAGCATCACATCGAGCACCAACACATCGAAGCGGCCCTGCGTGGCGTGGGCACGTCCCTCGGCCACTGTTGCGGCGCGAGTCGCCGCGATTCCGTGTTCCGCCAGGCCGGCCGTCAGCACGGTGGCGAGCTGGGTGTCGTCTTCGACCAGGAGGAGCCGCATAGCAAGACTCCGGGTAACGAGAAGCGAGAAGCGGGAAGCGAGAAGCGAGAAAGCCGACACCTCTCGCCGGTCGCGTCTCGTGCAGTCAGTGCGTCAGCTTCCGGTACTTGATTCGATGCGGCTGATCCACCGCGACGCCCTTACGGCGCTTGTAATCCGCGGAGTAGTCCTGGTAGTTCCCCTCGAACCAGACCACTTCCGAGTCGCCTTCGAATGCCAGGATATGCGTGGCAATCCGATCGAGACACCAGCGATCGTGCGAGATCACGACGGCGCAACCGGAGAAGGTCAGCAAGGCATCCTCGAGGGCACGTAGCGTGTCGACGTGGTGGTCGTTGGTCGGTTCG
>JANLPG010000153.1:0-13831 GCA_031367105.1 Gemmatimonadota bacterium
GGCAGCGAGTTCGGGGCGGAGCACCTTGATGGCGACCTTGCGGTCGTGCTTGATGTCCTGGGCGAGATAGACGGTGGCCATCCCACCGGCGCCGAGCTCGCGCTCGAGCGTATAACGGTCGGCGAGGGCGACGGTCAGGCGGTCGAGCGCGCTCATTTCGCCGCCCCCTTCCCCTGCGTCACGGTCCGGCCCCAATTGAAGATCACCCGCAGCGAGGTCGATTCCTCCCCCCCGGTGCTCAACATCAGGAAGCGCTTGCCATCGGGGTGCACGTCATAGCTGCGGTAGAACTCCTGGAGTGCCATCTCCGAGCGGCTGAACAGCAGTTGGGGTGCGCTGTGTTCGAAGCGCGCCCCGGTCACCACCGGTGTCGCAAACATATCACCGCGCGGATTCCGGTAGAAGAGTTCCTTGCCATCACGCCGCCAGAGTGGCTCGACGCCCCCTGCCGTCGAGATAGCGATTTTTGCCGAGTCGACGTTCGGAAACGGTCGCACATACACCTCGGCGTGACCGGATTCATCGGACACATAGGCGAGCCAGCGCCCGTCAGGAGAGAGTGTCATCCCGAAGTTGTCGTAGCGCGATGTCAGCAGTGTTCGTGGAATGGTATCGACCCCGCGTTCCATCACGAGCAGATGCCGCGTTCCCGATGCCGACCCTTCCGACCGGAAGAGCGTGAAGCGACCGCTCTGCTCAAAGCCCAATTCGTCGTATTCGGCCGAGCCGCCACCGATGGCGCGTGCACTGTCGCTGCCATCGGCGCGGCGAAGCCACGCGGTGCGATGCCGGTTGCGTGTCGCGAGGAAGCCCACTCCGGCTCCGTCCGGTGTCCAGACCGGCCGATCCGCGTCCTCGAGATCGAGCGAGATGCGGCTGAACGATCCGGTGACGAGTTCCTTGACCCAGACCTGACTGCCGCCAGCGAGGCTCTGGGCCAAGGCGATCTTGCTGGCGTCTGGCGAGAGCGCAACGCCGGAGAAGTTGCCCTTGAGGGTGCTGTCCACCGGGACATCCTTGCCGCTCCGATCGACCCAGACCACGCCAACGCTCCCACCGTGTCGCTGCTGGTAGACGAGGGTGCCGTTGTCTGCCACGGCAAACTGCACCGTGCCATTCGCGATCTCATCTTGCGCGTCCGTGACAGTCGGAACCGGCGTATCGACCAGATGACGCTTTTCGCTGTCGAAACGTGCAACCAGGATGCGACCGTTGGAGGCACCAATGGCGAGGTAGCCCGGAGCGAGGTATCTGGCGTAGGAGCCCTCGACGAGCTGAGTCGCCACACCGGTCTTCAGGTCGACGACGCCAATCTGGTTCGACCCGAGTGATCCTTTCCACAGCATCACGAAGGCGAGCTTGCTCCCGGGCAGAACGTCGGGGAAGTCGTGCTCCTTGACGCCCGCGGCGGAGTCGGGATGGGAAATCGCGGTGACCGCTCCCCCGGCGGCGGCGACGCGGGCGATCCCGCGGGCGCTGTTGGTGAAGTAGATCTGGCCATCGTCGCCCCAATCGGCACCGCCGAACGATGCGACAGAATCCTCGACCACGGTGCGTGAGATGCCACCTGAGATGGTGACCACCCGCATCGAGGTGTGGCCGCCCGAATTCGTGAAGAATCCGACCGACTCGCCGTCAGGAGAGAAGAACGGGGCGAAGGCGCCCTTGGTGTCGGGCAGGGGCCTGGCCACGTCCTGGTCGAACTCCCGCACCCAGACCGCAGCATCAACACCATCGTTCCCGATGAACGCGACCCGCCGACCGCTGGGGTCGACGGCCAGGCGGATGTTGCCGATCGGCCGGATCGAGGTGCTGTCGCCGAGATCGATCGTCGCGCGCACCAGCGCGGCGGTTCCGGGTATCGGGCGCGCAATGCTGCGCCCGAACACGATTCCCGCGGCAAGTGCGACGCTGGCCAGACCGGCGGTGACGAGCCAGTTGCGCCGGATATCGGCCACCGGGCGCGCCGCAGTACGAGCCAGGGTGGCGTTGGGATTGGTGAGTGCCGCCGCAAACTCCGCTGCGGTGGCGAAGCGATCGGCCGGCAACTTCTCCAGCGCGGTGAACACGGCCGCCTCGACGCTCGGTGGAATGCTCTTCCGCTGACCAGTGAGCGCGCGCGGCTCTTCGGTCATCACCCGCGCGATGATTGCCTGCGCTGTGGGGCCGGTGAATGGCGGCTCACCCACCAGCATCTCGTAGGTGATGCAGCCGAGGGCGTAGACGTCGCTGCGTGCGGTGATCTCGCGCTCACCCATCGCCTGCTCGGGACTCATATAGTGCGGCGTGCCGAGGGACATTCCGGTCTCGGTCATCCGGCTGCCGGCAGTGCTCACGGCGAGGGCGATGCCGAAATCGGCCACCAGTGCGCTGCCGTCGTGCAGCAGGATGTTCTCGGGCTTGATGTCGCGGTGGATGACGCCGTGGCGATGGGCATAGTCGAGCGCGCCAGCCACTTCGCGCGCGAGTCGGACGGCTTCATCGACCGGCAGCTGGTGCTCGCGGGTGATGCGGTCGCGCAGCGAGACGCCTTCCACGTACGGCATGACGTAGAACAAGAAGCTCGAGGATCGATGAGCGTCGATTAACGATCGATCATCGCGCATCCCCGGGACGGGGTACGTCGCCTCACCAGAATCAAACAATGGCAAGATGTGCGGATGCTGCAGGTTGGCGGTGGTGCGGATTTCGGAAAGGAATCGCTCAGCGCCAATGACGGCAGCGAGTTCGGGGCGCAGCACCTTGATGGCGACCTTGCGATCGTGCTTGATGTCGTGCGCGAGGTAGACCGTGGCCATCCCGCCCTGGCCCAGCTCGCGCTCGAGGCGGTAGCGGTCCGCGAGCGCTGAAGCGAGGCGATCCCTCCAGGCGTTGGCGAGTTGCTCGTCCAGATGATCAGTTGTCATCTTGTGAATATAGCGTCCGCCCAAGCCCCTGTTCGGTCACCCCGACGTCCGGCGCCGGGGAGAGAGTGGCCGTACCGCCTCATTCGAGGAAGTTCACCTTTTTCATCAGGGCGATGAACCGCGCCTCCGACCGCAGCGGATGGTAGATCTTGTCGATCTTGAGCCAGACCAGTAACTCCGAGCTGGCTGCGTATGCCTGCTCGAGATAGTCGAGCGCGCGCGCGCGATCGCCGAGGCCGAGATGCACCAGTGCCAGGTTGAACGGGGCCACCTCACCACCAGGCGACAGCGTCCTGAGTTCCCCCAGGGTCGCGATCGCACGGGTGCGGTCGCCGGACATGCCGTAGGCGTACGCCAGATACGCGGCCGTGAACGGCGGGGCACCCAGGCTTCGCGCACGCTCGAACTTCGTGATCGCCACCCGGAAGTTGCCCGTCTGCAGGGCCAGCACGCCTTCCTCGTGCGCGGGGAAAAAGAAGGTCGGGTCAAGTTCCGCCGCTTTCCGCACAAGCTCCAGGGCTGGCGCCGCCTTGCCTGCATACACCAACGTCGCGATCAGGTCGTTCACGATCGATGGCGAGAGCGGGTCGAGCGCAATGGCCCGCCGACCTTCGGCAATCGCCTCGTCGAAGCGCCCGACGAGTCCCAGCATCTGGTTGAGCTGGTCGTGCGCGTACGCGTAATTGGGATTCAGGGCGATCGCTCGGCGGAGTTCCCGTTCGCTGCCGACCCAGTCGTATTCGAACCATGCCTTGAATACGCCAAGCGAGGTGCGGGCTTCCGCGGACATGCTGTCCAGCTGAACCGCCCGTTCTGCCGCGGCCTTGACGAGGGGCTTCGCGTCGATGGCGCGGATGAACCCCTCGTTGTACGCGGCCCAGGTGTACGCATCTGACAGCCCCGAGTAGGCGGGGGCGAAGGTCGGGCTGAGCTTGACCGCCTCGTTGAACTGCGTGATCGCCTTTTGCAGGTTCTCATCATTCGGACGGTTGAAGAAGAACCTTCCCTTGAGGTAGGCATCGTGCGCCTCAGGATTCACGCTCGGTGCGGCAGCGAGGCGGGACGCTTCGCCGGGCGTCAGCTGCACGTTGATCGCACTCGCAATGGCGGACGCCATCTCGGCCTGAAGCGCCAGCACGTCGCTCGACTTGCGCTCGAAGGTCTGACTCCAGAGGTGTCGGTCCGCTCGGGCATCGATCAGCTGGGCGGTGATCCTTACCCGATCGCCCGAGCGGGTCACCGACCCCTCCACGATGGCATCGACGTTGAGGAGCTTGGCGATCTCCGGTGTCGGCGGGCGATTCTTGTCCTTGAACTGCATCGTCGAGCCGCGCGACGTGACTCGCAACTGGCTGATCATCGCGAGGTCGCTGGTCAGCTCATCGGTCATTCCCTCGGCGAAGTAGTCCTGGGTGGAATCGGCGGAGTAGTTGTCGAGCGGCAGGACGGCGATCGAGCGGATGATGCCGGGCGCTGTCGCCGCCGATCGGCCACGCCAGAAGAGCCCATACCCAGTCGCCGCCAACAGCAGCACCGCCACGCCGGTCAGCTGCAGCGTCCGGCGACGCACCAGCGACCCAGGCGCCGATACCGCGACGGCGGCCGAGGCGTCGCTGGCGACCCGCGCCAGTTCGCCACAACTGATGAATCGGTCGGCGGGCGTCTTGGCAAGCGCGCGCAGGAGGGCGTAGTCGAGGGTCGGGGGGATACTCGGCCGCGTCGCGCGCACGCTGCGCGGCGTCTCGGTCAACAGTCGCGCGATGATCGCCTGAGCCGTTGCTCCGGTGTGCGGCGGCTCACCGGTGAGCATTTCATACGCTACGGCAGCGAGCGAATACTGGTCGGAGCGCCCATCGATCACCCGATCGGCCGTGGCCTGCTCCGGACTCATATAGTGCGGCGTGCCGAGGGAGAGGCCTGTCTCGGTGACGCGCGAGCCCCCCGCTTGGGCGACGGCGAGGGCAATGCCGAAATCAGCGATCACCGGTTGCCCCGCCGGCAGCAGGATGTTCTCCGGTTTGAGATCACGATGCACCACGCCGTGGGCGTGGGCGTAATCGAGGGCGCCAGCCAGCAGGGAGAGGAGGCGGAGCACCTCATCAACCGGCAACTGCTGCTCGCGATCGAGCCGCGCACGCAGCGTTTCGCCTGCGACGTAGGGCATCACATAGTAGAGCAGCCCGTCGACCGCGCCACTGTCAAACAACGGCAACAGATTCGGATGCTGCAGATTGGCCGTGACCTTGATTTCCGAGAGGAAGCGCTCCGCGCCGAGCACCGCGCCGAGTTCCGGCTTGAGCAGCTTGATCGCGACCTGGCGGTCGTGCTTGAGGTCGTGGGCGAGATAGACCGTGGCCATGCCGCCCTGCCCCAACTCGCGCTCGATGGTGTAGCGGTCGGTGAGGGCCGATGCCAGTCGCGCGCGAGGATCACTCATCGGGGCAGCCGCTTCCTGAGTTCGGCGGTGAAGTTCTGCACGACCACCAGCCGCTCTGCAGAGTCGTCCGCAGCAATGCTGAGCATCAGGAAACGCCGCCCGTCGGGGCTCACGTCATAGACGGTGCCCAGTCCGGTGAACTGAAAGCCGATGGGCGTGAAGAGGCGATCCAGCTTGGTCACGGTCAGGGTGGGTACGGTCTGCACCTGCGCGGCCATAATGTTGCCGGCAGCACTCAGGTAGAAGAGTTCACCGCCGGCAGGGTTCCAGCGGGGGAGTTTCCCCCCGTCAATCGAGATCAGCACTTTTCGGGCGTCGACGTCGGGGAAGGGGCGGACGTAGACCTCGTCCCGGCCGCTCTCGCTGGAGGTATAGGCGAGCCACTTCCCATCGGGCGAGAAGGCGGGGAACGACTCCCCGGTGGTCGTTGCCAGGAGTGGCACTGGCACGGAGTCGCTGCCGATGCGAAAGCGGAGCAGTCCTCGCCGCCGCTGCGCTGTGGCCTCGCCGTGGAGGACCAGGGTCTTCCCATCCGGATGCACCGCGAACATCAGCGCGCCACTTGGCACGTGCGCCACCAGCTCAGCCGAACCGCTGCCATCCGCGTGGCGGCGGCGGATGGTCGCGCCATCGGACGAGGCGTAGAGCAGGTCCCGACTATCGGGTGTCCAGACCGGGCTGAAGGTGTTTTTATTCTCGCTAGTGACGAGTTGGGTCGGACCCCCCCCCAATCGCTTGACCCAGATCCTCGAGCCCGAGGCATCGTTGGGTCGCTGCAGCGTCAGGGCAATCGCCGATCCGTCGGGTGAGAGGGCCAGGTCACTGATCTGTCCATCGACCAGCACGGGCTCGATGGGTGTCTTGATGCCATCGCGCGATACCCAGGTCAGTTGGGCGAACGCTGTCAGCGCGGACCCGGGGGCGTAGAGCAGGTCGCCCTGAGACGAAAGCGCGAGGTCGGTGGCGCCGAACCCCCGGATGCCGAGGCCGCTCCAGAGCAGCACAGGTGCACCGAGCAGTTCGAGACGATCGGGATCGAACCGCTGGGCGTGGAGCGCCCCGTCTGCCGTGATCCAGAGCAGGTGTCCGGTGGGGCTGTAATGGGCGAGCACGCCGCGAACCAGGTCCTTCCGCGACCGATCGCGCAGGTCGAGCACCACGACGCGGAACTCCGACGCCGCTTCGCCACTGCGACGGACGCGGGCCAGGACACCGCGTGCCCCGGGCAGCGCCACCGGCCACGCGATGCCGCTTTCACCCTTCAGCGTGTCGAGCGGCATCACCATCTCGAATCCGCTGCCGTCCGGGCGGATCCGCGCCAGCCCGGTGCCGCCATCGATGTACAGATATCCATCGGAGGCCCAGCTCAGCCCGCCACCTGAGATGCCGGTGCCGATCACGGTCCGCGCTGGCCCGCCGGCACGAGGCACGATCTTGAGCACGAATGGCGACAGGGTCATAAAGGCAAGCTCTTCGCCGTCGGGCGAAAAGGCCGGACTCGTGGCCCCCTCGGAGCCGGTGATCGGAACGGCCTGCAGCTCGTCGAGCCGCCGGATCCAGAGCTGTGACAGGCCCTTGCCGGGTCCGGGGTAAACGAAGGCCTCGCCGTCGGGCGACCAGGCGAAGCGGGTCCCAACGGGTGTGAGTAACTCCTGCCCTGGTGGAAGAGCGAGTGCGAATCGGACGACCCGTCCCGACGGCGTATGCTCCTTCCGCGCCGCGATGGCGACCGCGGTGGCGCCGATGGCAATCAAGGTGAGTACGCCCATCAGGATGCCCGTGGTACGTCGGGACATTCCTGCCAGCTCGTGGGGCAGCGACACTCCCGGGATCGCGTGGGTTGCAGCCGGATTGGTCAGCACCTCGGCGAACTGCGCTGCCGTCGCGAATCGGTCGGCGGGCAGCTTCTGGATCGCGGTGTGGACCGCCGATGCCACGTGCCGGGGCACCGTGTGCCGGAGGGTGGTGACGGGCTCGGGCGAGCTGCTCATCACCTTGGCGATGATCGCTTGCGCCGTGGGACCGGTGAATGGCGGCTCGCCGGTGAGCATCTCGTAGGTGACGCACCCCAGCGCGTAGACATCGCTCCGGGCGTCGAGGTCGCGCTCCCCCATCGCCTGCTCCGGACTCATATACTGCGGTGTGCCGAGTGACATCCCGGTCTCGGTCATCCGGGTGCCGGCCTTGCTGGCGGCGAGCGCGATGCCGAAGTCGGCCACCAGGGCACTCCCATCGTGCAGCAGGATGTTCTCGGGCTTGATGTCGCGATGGATGACGTTGTGACGATGCGCGTAGCCGAGTGCGCTCGCAATTTCGGTCGCGATGCGCACCCCGTCGGCGATCGGGAGTTGCTTCTCCCTTGTCAACCGATCGCGCAGCGACTCCCCCTGCACGAACGGCATGACATAGAAAAGGAATGAATCAGCGACGCCGGAATCGAACAGCGGCAGGATATGTGGATGCTGCAGGTTCGCCGTCGTCTTGATCTCGGCAAGGAAACGGTCGGCCCCGATCACGGCGGCGAGTTCCGGGCGTAGCACCTTGATGGCGACCTTGCGGTCGTGCTTGAGGTCGTGCGCGAGGTAGACGGTGGCCATCCCGCCGGCGCCGAGTTCGCATTCGATGCGGTAGCGGTCGGCGAGGGCAACGGCGAGCCGGTCCGGCGCGCCTGCCCCGAGCCGTGGCGAAGGATCGTTCAGACGTTGCCTCATCGTGCGGAAGATGTGATGGGGTGGAATCCGTCAAAGGTACCGCTAAACTCCACTTGCGCCACTACTTACGGCGCAGGGCCGACCGCTCGGCCAGCACCGAATCGCGCTGCGACCGGAAGGGTGGGTCGGGATCGGTCCGGAGCGTCAGGTACTGCTCGTAGGCACGCAACGCGCCAGAGGTGTCGCCCGCCATCGCGGCAAGGCGTCCCTCCTGGCGAAGAAACGCCGGCAGGCTCCAGAGATAAGCGGGGAAGTAGTCCACTTCACGGCGGCGGATCGCGGCGAGGGCCGCCGGTATGTCACCCTGCGCTTCACGCATGCGCGCGACAGTGAAGTTCGCAAGCGTCACCGGAGCAAAAGTGGCGATTCCCAGGAAGCTGCGCGGTCCGCCGCGCATCAAAGAATCGAGCTGGTCCAGCGCTGGCCAGGCGACGTGCGCTCCTCGCGGTCCCTCGAGCAACACCTGCAACAACAACGGACACACGCGATGATCGACGTGCTGCCACTCCTCAGCGCCCACGGGCGGATGATCGGTCGACGCAAACGCGCGCAGGCGCCCGATCGCCGCGGCCGCTCGGGCGGTGTCACCGCCACCCACCCGGTACAGGGTACCGAAGCAGTCCTGGATTGGAGGCCATCGAATCGCTGTCGAGGGGAGCCGGTACTTCCCGGCCGCCTCCTGTGCGAGCACGGATGCCGCCATGGCGCGGTACCCGGGCTCGATCAGCGATTGCTGGATGAGCGTTGCCGCCCAGTTCGCGCTGGTCGGTGTCCCGGAGTTGACCTCCCCGAGCTCCGTTTTTCCCTGCGCGAAATCCAGGGCCAGGCGAACGAGTCCGGCGGCGAGAACGTCCGGTGCCGTGGTGGCCGCACGTTGGAGGGAATCGCCGGCCCATCGTGCAGCTGAGAGCGGCAGCGCGAATGCCGCACTGTGGAGCGAGATCTTCACCAGCTTCTGCAATACGTCGGTGTGGCTCAATCCGGTGTTGTGATTGCGCCAGCGTATCGCCGTCGCGCTATCACCCGAAGAGAATGCTGCGGCCCACAGGAAGGCATCGTCTGCGAACCCGCTGGCCACGTGCGCCTCGAACAGCTTGCTGAATCGCGAGATCGCGCTGGTGTCGCGGACCGCCATGGCAGTAAAGAGCCGCTCCCCGATCGCGAGCGCGAAACTCGAATCGAGCCCAATCGCGCGTTCGAGTGCGTCAGCCGACCGCAATGCCCAATCGGTGCGGTTGGCGGCCGCCCCGTAGTGCGAAAAGAGCTGCCCGAGCAACAACCAGTGCTCGGGACTGTCCGGTGCCAGCTCCGCAGCGTGCTCGGCCTGCGCGATAAGCTCCGCATCGGTGGACGGGCGCGGGTAATTCGGGCCGACCATCGGGATGGCAAGGAAGAGCGCAAGGTCACGCGGGCTCAGGCGATCCCTCAGGCGTGACACCTGCGGCACCACCAGCCATCCAGCGCTCTCAAATACGTTGCCGATCCACGCATTCGTGGCGACCATGGCGAACGCCGCGTCGACAAACATCGAATCACGCTGCAGTGCCTTGCCGTACAGCGCCATCGCGCCGAAGTAGTCGCCACGGCGATAGGCCTTGCGACCTGCCAGGTAGTCCTGCAGCGCATCGAGGGGTGCCGTTGCCAGGCCGGATGCTCGTTCGCGCGCCTCGCCGGCGTTGCGAATGAGCAAAGCCGCCGTCAGTCGATTGACGAGTACCGCAACACTGTCAGCGGCACCGGCGGTTTTCTCCTGCGCCAGTACCTTCCCGTCGCTTACGCGGATCAGCGTGGCGCTGAGGGTCAGCTCGGTCGGCGTGACGATGGCGCTACCGAGGAGGACGCGGCCGGCGCCGAGCTGGCGCGCGAGGGCGCGCGATGCGTCCTCGGAGAGATCGTCTTTCTCATTGCCGACAGTGCGACGCCATGCCGCAAGGAGAGTGCGGGGCTCCACCGTTCGCGCTCCGGTACCGCTGCTCAGCCGTGCCTGCATCAGGTCGAGCATCGACTCGCGGAGATACGCAATCGACGAGTCGCCGCCGCCCACGCGGAACGGCAGCACGGCAATGACGTCGGCGTCAAGCGTCGGATCCGCAGCGTTGCCTCGCAGCCCGAACCATGCAGCGGCGGCGATCGCCAGGACGGCGATCGTCGCGAAAGCGAGCCGCCGGGAAACACGAAGTTCTGGGACGCCGCCACCGAGTGCGGCGGCGAACTCCATCGTTGTCGCGAAGCGATCGGCAGGCGCCCGCTGCATCGCGCGCTGCAACGCCCGGTCCACCGATGTCGGTACGGTGTCGCGAAGCACGCGCGCGCTCGGCGCCGTCGTGCCCAGGCGCTTCGCGATGATGGCAGCGGCAGTGGCGCCAGTGTAGGGCGGCTCGCCGGTGAGCATCTCGTAGAGCACGCTGGCGAGCGAGTAAGTGTCGGAGCGTCCGTCAATGTTGGATATGCCGGCCGACTGTTCGGGACTCATGTACGCTGGCGTGCCGATCGCTGTGCCCGTTCTGGTGAGCTGCTCTCCCCCGGCGGCGCCGATGGCGCGGGCGATGCCGAAGTCGGCCACGATCGCCTGCCCACTGGAGAGCAGGATATTCTCGGGCTTGATGTCGCGGTGCACGATGCCGCGCTCGTGGGCGTACGCGAGCGCCGACGCGACCTGCTGGGTGATTGCGAGGCTCTCGGCGATATCGAGCTGGCGTTCGCGGTTCAGCGTGTCGCGGAGCGATTCGCCGTCGACAAATGGCATGACGTAGAACAAGAAGCTCGAGGATCGATGGTCGTCCATCGATGATCGATCATCGATGATCGAGGGCGGTGTCGCCACCCCGGAGTCGAAGAGCGGCAGGATGTGCGGGTGCTGCAGGTTCGCCGTGGTCTTGATCTCGGCGAGGAAGCGCTCAGCGCCGATGACGGCGGCGAGCTCGGGGCGCAGCACCTTGATGGCGACCTGGCGGTCGTGCTTGATGTCCTGGGCGAGATAGACCGTGGCCATCCCGCCGGCGCCGAGCTCGCGCTCGAGCGTATAGCGGTCCGCGAGGGCGGCGCTGAGGCGGTCGAGGGGACCGGTCAAGCGGTGTCCAGTCTGTGGCGCGCCAACTGCCACTGCGCTTGGAGTTCAAGCGTGTCGATCCAGTGCTCCAGGTATGCCTCATCGATAGCCGTCGTGGCAATCCGGAGCAGGTTGGACACGTCGTCAAGTTGGCGGATCGAGCCGCCGAGTTTGGCCCATTCGAGCTTCGCCACGATGAGGTCCTCGAGCGACGCAACCCAGAGCCGGAGCCCGTCGAAGTCGATGGGGGTCCGCCGATCGAACTCCACTCGACTGAATGGACGCGACTTGCGGATGATCAGATCGACCTTCCAGCCCGTGGCCGTGTCTACCACGTTGAACATCGTTTCGTCGGCGATCGCCTCCCGCGCTGCGTCACCGGACACATAGACGTCGGGGCCGGCCACCGCGGCGATGAATGCACCGACTTGATCGGCCCGCACGTCGATCACGAGGTCAATATCGAGAGTGGCCCGGCCCGCACCGTGCCATGCCGCAGCCATCGAGCCGGTGAGCATGAAGGGGATCTGCACCTCGTCAAGGGCCTTCACCGCCCACGCCAGCAGGGCGGGCATGCTCATCGTGGAGTGCTCGACGAATCGGGCGGGACGAGTTGTTGACCGAGCGATAACTCCACCAATTGAAGATCGGTCAACGAGGGGTGGCGGAGGCGCAGACCAGAAACCAACAGCCGTCGGTTGGCCTCGCTCAATGCCAGGGCCTGCGCGAGTCGTTGCGCGGGGGCCATCGCCCGGATGGCGTCGAGTTGGAGTTGCTGAGCCGTGCGGCTGGTATCGTGCATGGTCCGAAATTTACCTCGTGCCCGTATTCGCGGTGAGGCGGTCGAGCGTGCTCACCGAGGCGCCCGCTGGTCGCGCAGCAGATTCTCGAAGACATGTTGGAGGCCGATCAGGGTCGATCGGCCGCTGCCGCCGCTGAGCATGATGAACTGGCTGCCGTCCGGCGTCACGTCGTATTCCCGAAAGCCGTTGCCGGCCATAAAGGAACCGCGGAAGAGGAGGCGACGGGCGCTGACGGCCAAGCCGGCGCCGCTTTCGATTGTTGCGGCCATGAGGCTGTCGCCGGCGCGATAAAAGAGCTCGCGCCCGTTCCGCGCCCAGACTGGCTCGGCGCCGCCCTGGAGCGAGATGGAGACGCGTGCGCCCGGCGTCGGATAGGGGCGTGCATAGACTCCGGTGTGACCGGTTTCGTCCGATTGATAGGCAAGCCAGCGCCCGTCCGGTGAGAGCGCCGGTACGGACTCGGCGAAGCGGCCCGTCAGGATCGACGTGGACACCGGCGCGGAATCGAAGGCCATCCGCCGGATCCCTTCGCGAGTGCTGCCCAGCTCGTGAAAGACCAGCTCGCGGCCATCGGCGGTCACCGTGCCACCCCACCGGGAGCCGTTGGACACCAGGAGGGAGTCAGGCTTCCCGCTCCCATCCGAGGCGATCCACCACAGATCGTCATTGCTGGAATAGATCACGCGGCTGCCGTCTGGCGTCCAGATGGGGCGATTGCTGATGCCATTCGTGGTCAGTCGCGACCAGGTCCCTTGTGGCAGGTCGAGGAGCCAGACATCCTGACCCGACGTCGCGGGGTCGGTGATCCCGATGGCGAGTCGTCGGCCATCGGGCGCGAGGCGCGGGTTGGCGAACAGCCTTGCTTCGCCCGGAATGCGGGTGGCCTGCCCGGATCGCGACACCAGGAAGAGCTCGCGGGGCAGCGCCCCACCCCCCTGGGCGTAGACGATCGCCCCGGACGCAGACACCGCCGCCCGGGAGGTGAAGCCATCCGGTTGGGAGACGTCGCGGGCGATGGTCACCGGCGGCCCGGTCGGCTTGGCGCGTCGCCGGTCGAACGGCAAGGCGAGCAGCCCGCCGTCGGCGCTGCCGAGGGTCACGAAGCCCGCCTCGACCCACTGGGGGGAGAAGCCGGCCTGATCGAAGCGGGTGATGACTCCGCTCGTGAGGTCGAGTGCCGCAAGTCGACTGCTGGCGCCAACGAAGAGCGAGAACAGCACGGTCCGCGTGCCGGGGAGCAGCATTGGCGAACGGAAGGCCTCCCCGCTGCCGCTGTCCGGTCGGGCGACCTCGTACGCCCGTCCGCCACGCGCCGAGACCGCCATCAGGATGCGCGAGTTCAAGTTGACGGGTGGTGCCGTGTGATAACGGACCGTGTCGTCGCTGCCCCAATGGAAGGCGTATCCCGGGCAGGAATCACAGATCACCACCGCCGCGCCGCCCGCCAGGGAGAGCTTGAGCAGCTTGGCGCCCTCGGAGTAGCCCAGCCAGAGGCCGTCGGGGGAAAAGAAGGGGACGGTGCCACGCGCCTTGCGCACCGACTCCAACTGGTCCATTCCGCGGAGCATCAAGCCGGCACGCGAGACGTAGGCGAACTTCGACCCGTCGGGCGCGACGGCGATGTCGGCTCCGGCGCCATCCGCGACTGCGGCACTGTCGGGCAGCGGCATCGCGTAGCGCACCACTGGGGAGACCGTCACCGGCGCGGGGGCGGAGGTCAGTCGGCCGATGATCAGGCCGGCGACGGTGCCGAGGACGCCCACGGCGGAAGTGACGAGCACACGCCGGCGCCGCGTCGAGGGGGTGACGCCTCGCGCAACCGTGGTGCGGTGGTGCACCGGGGCGTCGCCAGCGAGCGCCGCGGCGAATTCGGTCGCGGTCGCAAAGCGATCGGCCGGCAGCTTCTCGAGGGCGCGCAGCACGGC
>JANLPG010000182.1:0-19277 GCA_031367105.1 Gemmatimonadota bacterium
GGACGCGACTCGGTCATTTTCGCGGGCGGCTGCTTCTGGGGTGTCGAGGCAGTCTTCGAACGGGTGAAGGGCGTGATCGATGTGACCTCCGGTTACGCCGGAGGACGGCTTGCCAACCCCAGCTACGAACTGGTCAGCAACGGCGACACCGGGTACGCCGAGTCGGTGAAAATCATCTTCGACCCCTCGGTGGTGAGCTACGCCGAGCTGCTCAAGGTGTTCTTTTCGGTGGCGCACGATCCCACCCAGCTCAACTACCAGGGACCCGACCACGGCACCCAGTACCGCTCGGCGATCTTCTTTGCCTCCGCCGAACAGGAGCAGCTCGCCGCGAGCTACATCAACCAGCTGACCCGGGTGAAGGCGTTCCGGGGACGGATCGTTACCCAGGTCGCGCCGTGGCAGCGGTTCTGGCCGGCAGAGGCGTACCATCAGGGGTACTACGATCTCCACCCCGACCAACCCTACATCGTCTACAACGATCGTCCCAAGGTCGCCGCGCTCCGGCAACAGTTCCCGGCGCTCTATCGCGAGAAGTAGCTCCCCAGGCCGGGTGGGCGGGGCACTCCTAGCCGTCACGGCCGTTTGTGACGATCTTGGAGGCGCCCCTCCTCAGGATCCACATTGACCGACCCACTTGCTCGGCTGCAGACCGCCCTGACCGGACGCTACCGCATCGAGCGAGAACTCGGCGGCGGTGGGATGAGTCACGTCTATCTGGCCGAGGAAGAGGGCCTGGGCCGCCGAGTGGTGATCAAGCTGCTGCCGCCGGGGGCCAGCGAAGCGGTGCAGGCCGACCGCTTCCAGCGTGAAATTCAGGTCGCCGCCTCACTTCAGCATCCCCACATCGTGCCGTTGCTGGCTGCGGGTCAGATCGGCGACCTGCTCTGGTACTCGATGCCGTACGTCGAAGGCGAGTCGTTGGCCGACCGGATCGCCCGCGACGGGACCGTTCCGGCCACCGAAGCGCTGCGGATTATGAGCGAAGTCGCCGACGCGCTCGCCGCCGCCCACGCGCGCGGCATCGTGCATCGCGACATCAAGCCGGCCAACATTCTCCTCGCCGGACGACACGCCTTGGTGGCCGACTTCGGCGTGGCCAAGGCACTCGAGGCCGGGCATCGCGGCGACAGTCATCCCGCCGCCTCTTCGCTGACGATGGTGGGGATGACCCTCGGCACCCCGGCGTATATGGCGCCCGAACAGGCGGCGGCTGATCCGAACGTCGATCATCGCGCCGACATCTACGCACTCGGCATCGTGGCCTACGAGATGCTGACCGGGAGGCTTCCCTTCTCCGGATCGACGCCACAGGCGTTGCTCGCCGCCCACGTCACCACCGCACCGATGCCGATTGCCTCGCTCCGCCCCGACCTTCCGGTGCCGCTCGCCGCGTTGATTATGCGCTGCCTGGCGAAGGCACCTGGCGACCGCTGGGCGAATGCCGGCGAGCTGGTGACCGCGATCGACGGACTCGCCACCCCCTCAGGCGGGATGGCGGGGCTCGATGGCTATGCCCACCGGCGACTGCGCACCTGGCATAGCGGCCGCATCGCGCTGTTGCACGTCGCGGCGACCGTCGCGCTCACGGCATTGGCGTACGGC
This sequence comes from Gemmatimonadota bacterium, assembly GCA_031367105.1. Taxonomy (GTDB): domain Bacteria; phylum Gemmatimonadota; class Gemmatimonadetes; order Gemmatimonadales; family GWC2-71-9; genus Palsa-1233. Next base: position 1,606 of record JANLPG010000182.1, read on the forward strand.
GTGACGCGGGTGGCCGATCTCCCCGACTGGATCTGGCAGGGAACCCTCGGCGCAATGCTCGCGGGGCTCCCCGTCGTGCTCCTCGCCGGCCGCACCGAGCGACAGCACGCGACGATGACGCTCGCTGGCGTCGCCGGCGCCGTGCCGGGCCGCACCAGCTGGATCACGGGGCGCCGCGCGATTCGCGGCGGGATTATTTCGGTGGCGACGATGGCCGTCGTGGCAGGAGCGTTTCTCGCTTCGCGTGCGTTCGGCATCGGCCCCGGCGCGACACTCCGTTCGGCGGGCAAGCTCGCGGTGAGCGACAAGTTGCTGCTCGCCGACTTCGAGAACACCACCTCCGACTCCACAATTGCGGCAGCGGTGGTGGAAGCGTTGCGAGTGGATCTGGGGCAGTCGCAGGCGATCAAACTCATCGAGCCTTCGCAGGTCACCCAGGCGCTCAACCTGATGGGGCGGGGGCCGGGCCGCATCGCTCCTGCCGATGCGCGCGAACTCGCGCAACGCGTGGGCGCCAAGGCCCTGGTGATGGGCGAGATCGCCCCGGTGGGTGGCGGTTATTCCCTCACCGCGCGAGTGGTGGCGAGCGATAGCGGCGCGACCCTGGTGGCGGTGCGTGAATCGGCGGCATCGCCCACCGATCTGCTCGCAGCGGTCAATCGCCTCTCCGCCGCGCTGCGACAAAAGATCGGCGAATCGCTCCGCTCCATCCGGGGCAGCGAACCGCTGGAACAGGTCACCACCGCTTCCCTGCCCGCGTTGCGGCTCTATACCCAGGGGCTGCGGATTTCGCTACTCGGAGATTCGCCGGAGGCGCTCGCACTCCTGGAACAGGCGGTGGCGCTTGACTCGTCGTTTGCAATGGCGTGGCGCAAGATCGCGGTGCTTCGCGGAAACCTCGGACTCAACCGGTCGCTTACGCTCGACGCCGCCCGCCGCGCCTACCGTTTCCGCGACCGGCTGCCGCCGCTGGAACGCAGCATTACCGAAGGCACCTACTTCAACAACGTCGAGATCGACAACGAGAAGGCGATCGCGGCGCTCCGTACGGCGCTGAGCATCGACCCCGACAATCAGATTGCGGCCAACAACCTCGGCGTCATCCTCAACACGATGAACCGCTTTGCCGAGGCGGAGGCGGTGTTGCGACCGGTGTTTCTCCCGGCGAATACCCGCAACATTCCCCAAAACCTGGCGGGATCACTGGCGGGACAGCACCGCTTCGCCGCGGCCGATTCGGTCGTCGACCAACTGCTCCGGACCACCAACGACACTGGAGTTGCGCTGCAGATCCGGTTCTTCGGTGCAGTTGCCGCGGTGGACCTCAAGCGTGCCGATGGCGACGCCGCTGCGGCACTCAAGCATCTCGTGCCCGGGTCCGCTCGCGCTGAAGCGGTGATCGGGACCAAAGCCGCGCTTGACGAAACCCGAGGACGACTCTCCGAGAGTCAAACCTCGCTGGATCAGCTCGCCAACCGGCGGGTGGCCGACGGGGATGGTGCGGGAGCACTCATTCTCCGGATCGAGCGCGCCTTTACCACTGCCTTCCACCTGCAGCAGCCGGCGCAGGCACTCACGCTGATGGAAGCGGCGCTGGCACAAACCCCGCTGGCGCAAATCCCTCCACAAGGGCGACCGTACTTTGCCCTTGCCGAAGTTCACGCCTTTGCGGCCGACCCCAACGGCGTCCGACAGCTCCGCAAGGATGCGGAATCGGCGACACCGCTGGCGGAGCGATACCCCGGGAGTAGCCACTATTGGGATGGGTTCGAGGCAATCGCCGGCGGACGCTGGGCGGCAGCAGCGACCGCGCTGCGCGCCGGCTACACCGCGGCCAGCTGTGCGCCGTGCGGGCGCTACTACTACGCCTATGCCCTCGATCGGGCCGGTCAAACCGATTCGGCCATCGTCGCCTGGGGCGCCGCCCTGCAGACCATCACGCAGACTGCTGACCCGGAAGAGGGCCGGATGCGGCCCTTCGCCGAGCTCCGCCTCGGCGAGCTCTACGCCGACAAGGGCGACCGGACCAATGCGCTCGCGCACCTGCAGCGCTTCACCGCGCTCTGGAACAACGCCGATGCACCGCTGCAACCGATGGTGCAGCGGGCCAGGCAACGCATCGCCGAGCTGACGAAGGAACGTCCCTAGAACTTCGCTACCGCAGAATGGCGTTGTTCGGGTGGTTCAAGCCACGGTGGCAGGAAATAGGATGGGACGCAGCCTGTTACGCGGAGCGGGGGTCCGAAGGTTGGCAGGCGTTCACGCCATCCCCGGCAGCGGGGCCTCCCGATAGGCGAGCAATCGCAGCGCATTGAGAATGACCACGATCGTGCTCCCCTCGTGACCGAGGACGGCAGGACCGATGGAAAGAATCCCCGCGGCGGCGAGCGCCAGCAGGACCGCCATCGCCCCACCAGCGATGACCAGATTCTGCCGGACGATTCGCCGCGTGGCGCGCGCCAGCCCGATCGCAAAGGGAAGCCGGGCCAGATCGTCGCCCATCAGTGCCGCATCCGCGGTTTCGAGCGCGGCAGCGGTGCCGGCGCCACCCATCGCGATCCCGACCGTCGCAGCGGCGAGTGCGGGGGCGTCGTTGACGCCGTCGCCGACCATCACCACGCTGCCGTGCGTCGTCCGCAGCCGGTGAATGGCAGCGACCTTGTCTTCCGGCATCAGCTCCGCAAACACTTCGTCGACGCCAACCTCCCGGCCCACTGCGTCACCCACGCCGCGATGGTCCCCGGTGAGCATCACCAGCGGCCCCAGTCCGAGTGCCCGCAGCGCCTCGAGGGTGGGGGGCACAGATGGCCGGGGCGGATCGATCAGGCCGAGGACGCCGAGCCAGCGATCGCCGTGCTGGACGATCATCACGCTCCGACCCCGCGCCGCGAGTGCATCACGCGCGGCCTGCACCGGGGCCGGCAGCGCCAGCCCCGCGTCGGTCCACAGTCGAGCCGAACCGATCGCCACCGGCAGATTCGCCACCACCGAGCGGACGCCACGAGCGGTCACACTCTGCAATTCGCCGGCGTCGGGGAGGGCGAGCAGATCCGATCTGGCACGGCGCACGACCGACTGCGCCAGCGGATGCTGCGAGCGCGCCTCGACCGCTGCCGCGACCCGCAAGAGTTCGTCCTCCGTCACGCCCGGCATCGGGACGATGTCGGTGAGCTCGGGTCGGCCTCGGGTGAGGGTGCCGGTCTTGTCAAACGCCACGGCGCGAACCCGGGCCAGCGCTTCGAGGTGTACCCCGCCCTTGATCAGGACGCCGTGCCGGGCTGCCTGCGCGATCCCGGCCAGCAGCGCGGCCGGTGCGCCAAGTGCGAGTGCGCACGGCGAGGCCGCAACCAGTACCGTCATCCCGCGGTATAACGAGTTGCTCCACGGCATCAGGCCGAGCAGCGGCGGGAGGATGATCAGCAGGATGTCAGCAATCAATACCAGCGGCACGAAGACCCTCTCGAACTTCTCGGTCGCCCGCTGCGTGGGGGCTTTGGCAGCCTGCGCCTCCTCCACGAGGCGCACGACGCGGTCGAGGGTGCGATCGCCCACCGCCCGCGTCGCGGAAATCAGCAGGGCGCCTTCGCCGTTGACGGTGCCGGCGAAGACGTCGTCGCCGGGCTCCTTCTCGACCGGTACCGACTCGCCGGTGATCGGTGCCTGATCGACGGCGGAGCGCCCCGACGTCACTTTGCCGTCGGCAGGAATCCGCTCCGCCGGCCGGATCACCACCACATCCCCCACGCGCACCTGTTCCACCGGAACGTCGACTTCCTGGCCATTCTGGAGAATGCGCGCGTGCGACGGCGCCAGTTCGGAGAGCGCCCGGATGGCGGAACGCGCCCGGTCGAGCGCGTACTCCTCCAGGGCGTTGGCGAGCGCAAAGAGAAAGAGCAGGAAGGCGCCTTCCGCCCAGGCACCAACCGATGCGGCGCCCACTGCGGCGACGATCATCAGGAAGTCGATGTCGAGCAGCAATTTGCCGCGGCGCAATCCGGCGAAGAGGTGCTTCGCCGGCTCGCGCCCCCCGATCACACCGACGACGAGATACCCGGTAAGCACCGCCCAGCGCGGGAACTCCAGGCTGCGATCGGCGACCCAGCTGGTGAGCAGGAGCAGTCCGGCGGTTCCGGCCCACGCAATCCCGACGTGGCGGGCCAGCAACGCCGACAAGCGCGTCGGCCTCTGCCCCAACAAGGTGCGGTTGAGCCAACTCGTGCGGTCTGGCATTCTCGCAAGGTATACTGATCCGATGATGACCCTCTTTCTGATCCTCGCGCTCCTCGTCACCGCTGCACGTCTCGGTGGCGCGCTGGCGCAGCGGCTGGGGCAACCCTCGGTCCTCGGCGAGCTGATGGTCGGCATCCTGCTGGGGCCCTCGATGCTGGGGCTGGTGCACCCCGAAGAGCCATCGCTCCAGCTGCTGTCGGAATTCGGGGTGGTGATCCTGCTCTTCCAGATCGGCCTGCACACCGACCTGCGCCGACTGCTCAAGGTGGGGGGCGCAGCCTCCGCGGTCGGCGGCGTCGGCGTCGTGGTTCCCTTCGGCCTCGGCTTCCTCGCGGCCCGGCTCTTCGGCCTCGCCGTCCTCCCCGCGGTGGTCTGTGGCGCCGCCCTCACCGCCACCTCGATCGGCATCTCGGCTCGGATTCTCGACGACCTGGGTGAACTCGATTCGCTGGAGGGGCGCACCGTTCTCGGCGCGGCGGTGCTCGACGACATCGTGGGACTGGTCATCCTTGCCGTCGTCGCCGGAATGGCGGCCGGCGGTGAGGTGTCGGCACTTGGCATCGCGCGGACCACAGCCGCCGCCGTCGGTTTCCTGGTGGTGGCCATCGCCCTCGGCCGCTTCGTGGTGCCCCGGCTCTTCGCTGCCGTCGACCGGCTCCCGGTAGCCGGCACCACCGGAGCGATTGCGATGGCGTTCGCGGTAGCAATGGCCGCGGTGGCGGAGCGCAGTGGCTCGGCTCCGATCATCGGCGCCTTCGCCGCCGGACTGGTGCTCTACGACACCCCGCAGCGCCGCACCATTGAAAGCGCGACTGCCGTGCTCGGCCACTTCTTCGTGCCGGTCTTTTTTGTGTCGGTCGGCGCGGCAGTTGATCTCGGCGCGATGCGCGACCCCAGCGCCCTGGCGATCGGCGGAGTGCTGCTCACCATCGGAATCGCGGGCAAGTTGGTCGCCGGCTACGCCCCGTTCTGGCTCCCGATGCGGAATACGATGGTAGGTGTCGCGATGATTCCGCGCGGCGAGGTGGGATTGATCTTCGCGCAGATGGGGTTGGCAAATGGCACGCTGACACCGGCGCTGTTCGGTGCACTGATGATGATGGTGATCGGTACCACCGTGATCACGCCGATCTGGCTGGCCTATCTCGCCCGCAACAGCCGCGGCAGCCGTGGACCACGATCCGATCCGGACGCACTCGACGAGCTGGTGAGCGGCGAGCGCTGACTCCTCGAGCTGGCCTCCGTCACTGCACGTCGCGCAGGATGGTGCGCATCCGGATCGCGAGCCGCTCGATCTCCTGCAGACTCTGTTTCAGTTCTTCGGTGATTGCACCACCATCCAGCAGCACCAGCTGAACCTCCGCGAGGAGTCCTGCGAGCGGGTTGGCGAGATCGTGGCGCAACTTCGCCAGTCGGTCAGGATCGATCATCGTTGCCTCGCGCTCAGGGGAGGAATGGAATCGGAACGAAGGTCAGCACGAACACGACGACGCACGCCACCCCGATCAGGTAGCCACCCCGCAGGACCGGCCGGTCGGGGATCACGACATCGGGGTGGGTCCAGCGCCCCCCACCGATCGCGAAGGTCAGCCCCACCCAGAGGTACCACAGCGATGCCTGTTGCGCGAGCACCAGGAGGATCGCCGCGGTGCTGATTGCCACCAGGCGCTGGCGGCGGCCGAGCAACCCATACCAGACGTGACCGCCATCCAGCTGGGAGAGCGGCAACAGGTTCAGCCCGGTGATGAAGCACCCCACCCAGCCGGCGAATGCCTCGGGCGAGAGCAGGACCGGGCCGCTACCCGGGAGGAGCCATTCCCGCAGCCCGTGGGTCAGGAAGGAATCGCCCAGCTGGATCGGCCGGCCCGCGAACATCACCAGCGAGGGGGATCCGGGGAACGAAAGGGGCATCCTCTGCGACAACTGGTACCCCCAGAGCAGCACTCCCACCGCCACAATGAAGCCTGCGAGCGGCCCTGCCGCACCGACATCGAGCAGCTGGCGCCGATCATAAACCGGGGAGCGGAGCCGGATGAAGGCGCCGAGATTGCCGATGGGAGAGAGGTTGGGCGGCACCGGGATGAAATAGGGCGGAGAAACGTCGATGGCATACCGCCGCGCCGCCACATAATGCCCAAGTTCGTGAACCAGCAGGATCGTCAGCAACGGCGCCGCGAATTCCCAGCCTGGCAGCAACGTATGCCAGCCACCCTGGAAGACGAAGGTGAAGAATTCCGCGATCGACTGGAGGCTTCCGGCAACCCCGGGGTGGACGACCGGGACCCAGCGGCCAAGCAGGACCGCGCCAGCACCGAGGGTACAGAGTATCGTGAGGAGGGCGAGTGCCCCGTGCCAGAGCCACCGTTCCGGACGGGCCGGGGCGGTGCCGCGGATCAGCACCAGGCGGGTCCGGGCGTTGTCGGCCCAGTACCAGGCGCCGGGAAAGCTGGCCAGAAAGGCGGACAACTGGGGCGAAGGGCCCCGGTGTTCGGGGGCGAGCACGCCGTCGAGGACGTCGCGCGCCCCGGTGAGTGTGTGCGCCCGCCAGGCGCTGAAGAATTCCCGCGGGTCGGTCATTGGTGGCCTTGACGGGCGAGGGAGGGCTCCGTATCCTCTACCGAAGCAGTCCTACCTGCAGCGCAATCACCTGTCATCTCCGCGCGATCCGCGCGAACCTCATACGCCAGACAGCCCCATCTCTCGATCACAGTATGCTCCGTCATTCCCGCCATCCGTACGCTCCGCGTGCGGGGGGGATGACTCGACCCGGAGAGGTTCGTGGACATCGCCGAACTGAAGCAGAAGTCCGTCGCCGAGTTGCACGCACTGGCCGCGGAACTCAACATCACCAACTACTCCGGCCTCCGCAAGCAGGACCTGATCTTCCGGATCGAGCAGTCACTGCTCGACAAGGACACGGTCATCCGCGGTGAAGGCGTCCTGGAGATCCTCCCCGAGGGATACGGATTCCTCCGGTCGCAGGACTGGAACTACCTCTATGGTCCGGATGACATCTACGTCTCGCCGAGCCAGATCAAGCGCTTCGACTTGCGGACCGGTGACACCGTCACGGGGCAGGTGCGCCCACCCAAGGAGGGGGAGCGCTACCTCGCCCTCCTCAAGGTCGAGAGCGTCAACTACGAGGAGCCCGATCGGACCAAGAGCCGCATCGCCTTCGACAACCTCAAGCCCCGCTACCCCGACGAGCGCATCCGGCTCGAGGGAAAGGTGAGCGATCTCTCGATGCGGGTTGTCGACCTGATGTCGCCGATCGGCAAGGGACAGCGCGGGCTCATCGTCGCCCCGCCGAAAGCCGGCAAGACCATCCTGATGCAGAAGCTGGCGAACGCCATCGCCGAGAATCATCCGGAGTGTTACCTCATCGTTCTGCTGATCGACGAGCGCCCGGAGGAAGTCACCGATATGCAGGAAAACGTTCAGGCCGAAGTCATCGCCTCGACGTTCGATGAACCAGCCGACCGCCACGTGCAGGTCGCCGATATGGTGATCGAAAAGGCGAAGCGACTGGTGGAGCACGGCCGGGATGTGATCATCCTGCTCGACTCGATCACCCGACTCGCCCGCGCCCACAACGTGGTCGTCCCGCACTCCGGCAAGATCCTCTCCGGCGGCGTCGACGCCAATGCGCTGCAGAAGCCGAAACGCTTCTTCGGGGCGGCGCGCAATATCGAGGGCGGGGGGTCACTCACCATCATCGCGACCGCCCTGATCGACACTGGCTCCCGGATGGATGAGGTGATCTTCGAGGAGTTCAAGGGAACCGGCAACGCCGAGTTGGTACTCGATCGACGCCTCGCCGATCGCCGCATCTACCCTGCGATCGACATCAACAAGTCGGGCACCCGCAAGGAGGAGCTGTTGCTCAGCAAGGATGAGCTCAACAAGGTGTACCTGCTGCGCAATTTCCTGGCCGATATGCCGGTGGTCGAGGCGATGGAATTCCTCCTCGGACGGATGAAGCCCACCAAGTCCAACAAGGAATTTTTCGCCAGTATGGCCCAATAGGGGCGCAGCATCCTGCACCCCGACCACGATCCACCCAACCCGATCGGCGGGATCCCGAGAAGCGGCCGAGTCCTCGGCCTGGACTGGGGCACCGCCCGCATCGGGTTGGCGATCACCGACGAGACCCAGCTGATCGCCTCTCCGCTCACGACGCTGAGCCGCCGCGCCGGCAAGCGACCGCCGCTGGGAGAATTCCTCACGCTGGTCGAGCGGGAGCAGCCCGTCGGGCTGGTCGTGGGGCTGCCGCTCAACGATGAGGGCGGCGAGGGAGCCTCGGCGCTGGCGGCCCACGCGATGGGCGAACTCTTTGCGATGCGCGCCCACCTGCCGATGGATCTGGTCGACGAAAGCTTCTCCACCACCACGGCCCTCGAAACCATTACTGCCCTCGGACGACGGCATCGTCACGCCCGGGACCTCGTCGACGCCATCGCCGCTGCCGTGGTGCTGCAGCGCTGGCTCGAGATGCGGCGCGGCGGTTCGATCTGACCATCCGCCAGTTGCTTGCAGTGGCCGCCGCTGCCGCCCTCATCGCGGCGTGCAATGGCGCGTCGAGCGAGTCCGTGCAGGTACTCGTCCCCAAGGGAGCCTCGCTTCGCAGCACTGCCGATTCATTGGCATCCCACGGAGTGATCGGCAACCGCACCTGGTTCCGGCTCCGCGCCCGCTTCGCTGGACTCGACCGCCAGCTCAAGCCAGGGCTGTATCAGTTTCCCCCCCGCAGCTCGACCGGCGAAGTGCTTCGCCGGCTGGCGGCCGGCGACGCGCTCCACGTCCGGCTGACGCTCCCCGAGGGGGCCACGCTCTTCGATCTCGCCCGCGCGGCCGAGAGCCGAATGGGGATCGCTGCCGCCAGCTTTCTCGCAGCCGCCGAGGACTCTTCGCTGCGCCGGGAATTCGGCATCCCGGGAGCGAGTGTAGAGGGGTGGCTGCTGCCCGAGACCTACGACTTCCCGGCACGCTCCACTCCGCGCGAAATCCTCGAGCGCTTCCTCGTCGCCAATCGCACCGCATGGGACACTACCTGGGATGGCCGAGCCAGCGCCGCCGGCCTCGACCGCAACGCGCTGATCACCCTCGCGAGCATCGTGGAGGCGGAGGCGAAGCTTCCCGACGACCGCCCCCGGATCGCTGCGGTCTACCTCAACCGGATCCGGCTGCGAATGCCGCTGCAGGCCGACCCGGCAATCCAGTACGGCTATCTGCTCCGCGATGGTACCCGCAAGTCCCGGTTGTACAACAATGACTACGCCTTCGACTCACCCTGGAATAGCTACCTTCACCCCGGACTCCCACCCGGCCCGATCGGCAATCCGTCGCGCTCCGCCATCGAGGCCGTCCTCGCCCCGTCGCCCGTCCCGTGGCTCTATTTCGTGGCCGGCCCCGACGGCGCCCATCACTTTTCGCGCAGCTATCAGGAGCACCTGCGCACCATCCGCACGCTCCGCAGCCAGCGGCCATAGTCGGCGGCGCGAGTTCGCTACTCGGTGGCGTACCGTCGAGCGGCTTGCGCGATGTCCGGTGCGGCGAGAATCCCGCTCACCACGGCGACTCCCACGAACCCTGCCGATCGTGCGCTGGCGACATCCTCCGGCTGAATTCCCCCGATCAGGACACACGGTCGCGCCCCCGCCTGCGCTCGCAGCGCCGCGGCACCAATCCAGCCGAGCGCGGCGCCGGCGTCGGGCTTGGTGGCAGTGGGTCGCAGCGGACCGATCCCCCAGTAGTCGGCAGTTGCCCCGCGAAGCACCTCGTCGTCGCTGCCGACCGATGCACCGATCAGGAAGCCCGGCGGCGCATTGCGCCGTGCCACCGCTGGTGCCAGATCGTCGGCGCCGAGATGGACACCCGCCGCACCGACCGACACGGCGACGTCGAGCCGGTCGTTAAGGAAGAGCGGCACGGTCAAGACCGCCAGCATTCGCCGCGCGAGTTCGGCCAGCAACCGGTCGTCGAGTGCTTTGAGCCGCAGCTGCACCGCCGTGACTCCTCCGGCCACTGCAGCCTGACAGAGTGTCAGTGGGTCACGCCCGGCCAGGACGGTATCGTCGGTGACCAGCAGGAGACGGAGGACGTCGGCTAGATTCTCGCGCATGATGCGAGAAATCAGGACCGGTCGGTCCCGCTGCGCCAGCGGTGCCGCGTGAGCGTCGCCACCGTCTCGGCCCGGGGAGCGACCCGCTGGGCCAAGGGGCACCCCTGGATCTACCGCAGCGATGTGCTCGAGAGTCCCGACGTTGCAGGGATCGTGCGGGTGCACGACGAGCGCGGACGCTTCCTTGGGCAGGCGCTCTGCTCCCCTGGCTCGGAGATCCGCCTCCGGCTGCTCGAACGCTCCGAACGGCGAGTCGACGGCGATTGGTGGCGCGAGCGACTGGCCGCCTGCCGCAGCAAGCGGCTGGGGATCGACGCGACGGCGTGGCGTGCGGTGCACGGCGAGGGCGACGGGCTCCCCGCGCTTATCGTCGACCGGTACGACCGCTGGCTGGTCGTTCAGATCCTCTCCGCCGCACTTGAAGCCCGCCGCACCGAGATCATCGCCGCCCTGGTGGAGGTGTTCGCACCGGAGGGCATTCTGCTCCGGAACGACGTGCCGACCCGTCGCCTCGAGGGCCTCGACGCAGGGATCGAACTCGCCTTCGGAACTGTCCCGGAGCAGATCGAGGTGCGCGAAGGGGGCGTCCGTTGGTTCGCCGCGCCCTGGACCGGGCAGAAGACCGGTGCCTTTCTGGACCAGCGCGAGAACCGACTCCTGGCTGGCGCGCTGATGCCGGACGGCGGCACCGGGCTCGACTGCTTCGCCTACCACGGCTCGTTCGCGCTCCACCTCGCTGGGCGCGCCGCGCGGGTCACCGCCCTCGATGTCTCGGCCGAGGCGCTGGCGCGGGGTGCCGAGCACGCGGCACTCAACGGCATCGACCGGATCGACTTCGTGACGGCCGACGCCTTTGACGTCCTGCCGATCTGGGGGAGGGAGGGCCGCCAGTTCGACGTGGTGGTCGTCGACCCGCCGGCTTTCGCCAAGTCGAAGTCGACCGTCCCGGCCGCGCTGCGAGGCTACCACCAGATCAATTCGCGGGCGATGCGCCTGGTGGCCCCCGGTGGGTATCTGATCACGGCGAGTTGCTCCTTTCACGTGCGGCGAAGCGAGTTCCTCGCGATGCTTGCCGATGCCGCCAGCGGCACCGGGCGCCGGTTCGTGCTGGCGGCCGTGTTGGGTCAGGCCATCGACCATCCGGAGGTCCTGACCATCCCCGAAACCGGCTATCTGAAGGCGGTCGTCCTCCGCGCGGATTGACGCGCCGCGTTCAGGTCACGACTTTGGGGTATGCTCTCACCGCAACAACTCCTCGCCGTGGCCTCGCGGCGGCGACCGCTCCGGTCGTTGCGGGAGCAGTATGAGCTGTACATCCTCGACCGGATCGAACACTACAAGAACTCCATCTCCCGAGACGAGATGATGCGCCTCGCCGACGAGGCGATGAGCGATCTCGGCGACGACAGTGAGCAGCAGTTTCTCCTGACCGAAGTCCTCGTCGCCACCTCGGTCGACGAACTGATCAAGCGGCGACTCGGCACCCCGCGGTTCGAGAGCTGGCGCAAATCCTACCCCAAGCGTCGCGCCGCCCAGCGCGACCCGGCGAAGTGGAGCCTCGACTCGAGCCATCTCGTGGCGGGGCTCGCCCCGAGAATCGAACCGGGCGACGCAGTGCTGGTAGTGGGTTCCGGCGCGGAGTCGTGTGCCTACCTGCTCGCCGCACACGATGCGACCGTCACCTTCCTCGACCGCGACATCCGGGTCATCGACCGGGCCGAGAATCGGATTTCCGTGGAATCGCTCTCCTCCACGTTCGAGGGGATGTGCGTCCAGTTCGGGGAGTGGATCCCCGAGTTGCCGGCGGAGTTCGTCCTGGTCGTCATCGACTCCGGCACCATCGCGGCACTCGCTCCGGGGGAACGGCGTGTCCTGCTGGCGGAGCTGCAGCAGCTCACGCTCCCCGGAGGGCTGCACGCCCTGGTTCCCGACACGCTGGGCACCGGGCCGGAAGGCTTTGCGGGACATTACGCCGTCTGGCAGCGCGAGTCACTCCCGTCGCCCGGGCGTCGGCTGCGCGGGGCACCCGCGCGCGGGGCACTCTTTACCAAGCCGGCGATGGCCGATGCTGAACGGCGGAACGCGCGCGCCTGATCGGCCGTTGCGGGTGGGGGAAAAGCATAGGGCCGGCAACGTGCCGGCCCTTACTACTTGTAGCCCGCGGAGTCATCCGCGAAGCGGACTGCTTACATCGCCGCCGGCTTCGCGGCCTTCTTGGCGCGCTTGGCCTTCTTGCGCTTCGCAGCCTTCTTGGGACGCTTGGCCGCCTTCTTGGCGCCCTTCTTCGCGGCCTTCTTGCCACGCTTCGCGGCCTTCTTCGGACGCTTCGCAGCCTTCTTGGCGCCCTTCTTCGCGCCCTTCTTCGCCGGGCGCTTCGCGCGCTTCGCGGTCTTCTTCTTCGCAGCCTTCTTGGTAGCCATGGAGCCTCCCTGAGGAGTTGGTGGTTCGCGAGCAATCGTCGTACGCGCGTCACTCGCGGCGACGCCCCGCACCTCTGGGCGGAGTAGCGTCGGCATATACAAGATCAAAATTTTCTCACCGCGCGCAATACCCCGGCGGTGCGGAAGCGAAGTCTGGGCATCGGGTTCCGGCGCTCATCCACATCCGGAATCGCAGTGTCAGCGACGTCGGAAACACCGACGCTCACTCCGGCAGCGCATCGTGAATGTGCATCAGACCGGCACGGTGCGCGGCGTCACACGGCGCTGACATCGCGCGCAACTCTAGTATTGGTGCGGCTTCCGCAGAGTTCCGTGCCCGCACGCAGCGGCGCGCACCGCGCCGCGCCACGAGCAGACGCGTGGCACCTGGTGCAGCGCCACGATGCCTGTCGGGCTGCGTTGCGGTGGCCAATTGACCCGGCGGCGACCCGGAATCCGGGAAAGCGCCTTCCCCCCACCGAACGGCCGCGAAACCGATTTTTTCCTCACTGGCGGATCGGTGGGGGTCCCTTGGGCTGGCTCGCACAGCCCTCCATATTCCCGCCGTTCTCTAGCTACCAGGATCCAGATGCGCGCACTAGTGAAGTCCGCTCCCGGCGTCGGAATGGAACTCGTCGAGCGACCGATTCCGGCACTCGGTTCGCGCGACGTGCTCATCAAAGTTCACTTCGCCGGAGTCTGCGGCACCGACCTGCACATCTGGGAATGGGACGCCTGGGCCGCCGGCCGACTGAAGCCGCCCGTCGTCATCGGCCACGAATTCGCCGGCGAGATTGTCGGACTCGGGCCCGAGGTGTTGCGCGAAGGCATCTTCACGATCGGCGACCTGGTGACGGCCGAAGGCCACATCATCTGTGGTGACTGCATCCCCTGCCGCACCGGCCACGGTCACCTCTGCGTCCGGACCCAGATCATCGGTGTCGATCGCGACGGGGCGTTTGCCGATTACATCGCAATGCCGGCCTCCAACGTGATGAAGCTGGATGGGATTCCCACCGAGATCGGTGCGATTATGGACCCGATCGGGAACGCCGTCCACACCGCCCTCGAATACGAGGAGGTGCCGGGCTGTACCGCGCTGGTACTGGGCTGCGGACCGATCGGCTGTTTCGCAGTGGGGGTACTTCGGGCCGCCGGGGCATCGCTGGTGCTCGCCTCCGACTTCAACCCGACGCGGCGCGGCCTCGCCGCCACGATGGGGGCGCACGCCGTCTTCGATCCGGCCACCGACGACGTCGTCGCTCGCGTGCGCGACCTCACCGGCGGCCTCGGCGTCGACCTCGTCTGCGAGATGAGTGGCCACCCCTCCGGCCACGCCCAGGCATTCGCCGCGGCTCGTCCCGGCGGACGGGTGAACCTGCTCGGCACTCCGAGCCGGACCACCGAGGTCAACTTCGCCCGCGACGTCATCTTCAAGGGGCTGACCCTCTACGGCGTCACCGGTCGCAAGATGTATTCGACCTGGATTCATATGACGCGACTGCTCCGCACCGGCCAGTTGAATCCCCAGCCGGTAGTGACCCATCGCTTTCCACTGGAACAGATCGCCGCAGCGATCGGCGTCATCAAGGACGGTTCCGCCGGAAAGGTGATTCTGGAGATTGCCCCGTGAACCCGACTGCGCATTCGCCCCTCGACGCGCGGCTCGCTACCGAGCTCGATCAGTTCCGGCGCGATGGCGTCTACAAGCGATTCAACCATATCGAGTCGCCGATGGGGGCGCGCGTCCGGATGGAGGGTCGCGGCGAGGTCATCATCCTGTCGTCCAACAACTATCTCGGACTTAGCGACCACCCGGTCGTCTGCGCAGCCGGCAAGACCGGGATCGATCGTTTCGGCGCCGGCACCGCGTCGGTCCGCTTCATCTGCGGGACCTTCACGATCCACCGCGACCTGGAGGCGACCTGTGCCCGGCTCGTGGGAACCGAGGCGGCGCTGTCATTCGTCAGCTGCTGGAATGCCAACGAGGCCCTCCCCGCAACGGTCCTGACGGCCGACGACCTGATCCTCTCCGATCAACTCAACCACGCCTCGATCATTGATGGCCTCCGGCTGGCCAAGGCGATCACCAGATGCGAGACCGGCGTCTTCCCGCACGGCGACTATGCCGAGCTCGACCGGAAGCTCGCCGCCGCGACCGACCGGAAGGTGAAGATGGTGGTGAGCGACGGAGTCTTCTCGATGGAGGGGAGCATCGTCAACCTCCCCGCCCTGCTCGAAGTCTGCCGCCGGCATAACGCCGTCCTCTGGCTCGACGACTCCCACGCGACCGGCGTCCTCGGCGCCACCGGGCGCGGGACGGCCGAGCATTTCGGCCTGCTGGGGGAGGTCGATATTCTCACGTCGACGCTGGGGAAGGCCCTCGGGGGCGCGGCCGGCGGCTTCGTCGCCGGCTCCGGGGCGCTCTGCGACTACCTCACGCAACGCGCCCGACCACAACTCTTTACCAACGCACTGCCGGCCACGGTTGCCGCCTCGGCGCAGGCCGCCATCGAGGTTCTGCTGGCCGAACCCGCCCGGGTTACGCGCCTGCGGGAGAACGCCCGATACTTTCGGAGGCGACTCGTGGAGCTCGGCTTCAACCCGCTCCCCGGCGAGACTCCGATTGTACCGGTGATCCTCGGCGAGACCGCCGCCGCAATCCGGATGAGCGAGCGGCTGCTCGAGGCGGGGGTGTTCGTGACGGGATTCGGCTTTCCCGTGGTCCCGCAGGGTCAGGCGCGGGTGCGCTGCCAACTGTCGGCAGCGCACAGCCGCGAGGACCTCGACCAGGCCTTGGCCGCATTCGAGGCGGCGGGCCGTGACCTTGGCCTGATTTGATCATCCCGGCCTGTGTTTTGCTGATTAATTTTCAGACGCCCTTTCAGGAGACCCTCCGATGACGTTCTTCCGGCGAGCCGCAATCGCCTGTGCGCTGGGGCTGCTCGTGGGCCTGCCCAACGCCGCCTCCGCCCAGCGTGCCGACTCGTATACCTGGAAGCTCGGCCTCGACGCCGGCTCGATGATCTTCTCGACTCGCAGTCAGGCCTCGAAGGTCATCCCGAGTGCCGGTGCGCACGTGATGATTCTGGCCCGACGCAGCGGACTGATGTTCGGAATCGACGAAGGCTTTGGCTCCAATGAGCGGACCAATGGCGGGCTGATTCTCTTCAACGACCTGCGCCGCTATCAGGCGGTCCTGGTGGCCTTCCCGTTCAAGCTCGCCCTCGAGCCCTATTTCGGTGTCGGCGGCGGAGTCTTGCAGGTCGTCGGGCCGCGGGTCGATCCCGCTATCCAGGATCCGAGCGATCGTGAGCTGTTGCTCGCGACCGCGAAGGATGCTTCCAGCAGTGGCTTCGTGACCGCGTTGGCGGGGGTGCAGGGTCGCTGGAAGCGGCTGGCAGTATTCGGCCAGTACCAGATCCACAGCTCGCCCAGTGACGACAAGCTGCTGAAGGGGGCGATGCACTCGTTCCACGTCGGCCTCCGCATCGGCCTTGGCAGCGCCAAGGAAGGCGTGAGGGCGGGCGGGTACTGATTGCAGCGCAGCGCAACACCGAGCGTCAGCGGCCCGCGTCGATACCTGTCGGCGCGGGCCGCCTTGGTTTCAGGAGGGGAGCCAGCGATGCGGGCGGGCGGCCGACGCTATCCGGTAGGCCAGACCGGAAAACTTGGTCGAGCCGAGTGCTAGGGCGAGCACGAGGGAACCGATCGGCAGCCGCAGGCCCGGGGGAGCCGTATCGCGCAGCCGATCGAAAAGCTCGCGTCGCGTCATCGGTGGCTGGTCGACCAGATGCACCACCGCACCTGATTCGGCGTCTCGTGCCGCAGTAATCAGTCCTGCCGCCACGCCGGCGGCGGAGACCACGGGGAGCTGTGCGCTATCAGGACCGACCGGAACCCAGAGTGGACCAACGCGGATGGCGACTGATGCTGGCATCGCATTGCGGCCTTCCGCCAGCACCAGGCCGGGACGCACGATCACAACGTCCTGATGAATCGACGCCGTGCGGACCAGCGCTTCGGCTACCGCCTTCGCCCTGGTGTAGACCCCCCGCCGCGCAGGCGATGGCTCCAGCGGCGATCCGACCCCGATGACTGCCGCCGGAGACGCGGTATCGAGCACCACCATCGAAGAGAGATGCACCAGTCGGACCGAGGCCGCTGCCGCCAGCACCCGCGCCGTACCCTCAGTGAGCGACCGATAGACCGCGCGGGGATCGCCCTCGAGCAGTCCCCCGGCGTGGAACACGGTATCGACATCCCGCACGAGTTCCGCGAGGCCGGAACCCTCGAGGAGGTCACCCTGGACCCATTCGACGACAGAGCTGGTCAGCGGCGGCCGGCGCGAGAGCGCCCGAACCGACACACCGGCCTCGATCAGGGCACGCACGAGTGGTGCACCGATCCGACCCGTCGCTCCCGTGACCGCCACCCGCTGCAACCTCATCGTGACACCGGCGGCGGATCGAAGGGCCTCCCGGCCAGGGCGTCGGCCACCACCCCTTCGACCCGCAGGAGCCGCTCGTCCCAGGTCATCCTTGCCGCTGCGGCTCGGCTCGCTGCCGCCTCGGCATTGCGATCGCCCGAGGCCAGT
This sequence comes from Gemmatimonadota bacterium, assembly GCA_031367105.1. Taxonomy (GTDB): domain Bacteria; phylum Gemmatimonadota; class Gemmatimonadetes; order Gemmatimonadales; family GWC2-71-9; genus Palsa-1233. Next base: position 18,974 of record JANLPG010000182.1, read on the forward strand.
GCGGCGGTGATGGCGGCATCCCATTCATCGACCGTGGTCGCGATCCGCACCACGTCGGCGAACTTGTCGATCTCAGGAGTCGGCACCGCGACAATCGGCTTCTCCATCGCCAGGTATTCCCGCAGCTTGATCGGGTTGGCGAAATGCACTTGCTGGGTGAAGCGATACGGCACGATGCTCACATCGAATCGCCGGCCGTAGTCGGGGAGCACATCGTAGGGGCGAGGACCGAGGAAGTGGATGTTCGGCAAGTGCGGCACCTCGGCAACCGCCACACGACCGATCATCACGAAGCTCCACTCGG
>JANLPG010000079.1:0-4246 GCA_031367105.1 Gemmatimonadota bacterium
AGCCGGGAAGGCATACTCGATCCGTGAACTCTTTGGCGCGGTCTCCTCGAAGATCGTGGTGCTCTCGGGGGAGATGCTCGACGGGTTCCGCAGGTCGAAGGCCCAGAACGCCGCGTCCATCGCGTGGCAGGCGATATCGCCGAGGGCGCCGGTGCCGTAGTCCCACCAGCCGCGCCAGCGGAACGGCGCATACGCCGGGTTATACGGCCGCTCCGGAGCGGGGCCGAGCCAGAGGTTCCAGTCGAAGGTGGGCGCCGGGTTATGGGCATCGGTCGGGCGGTCGATGCCCTGCGGCCAGATCGGCCGGTTGGTCCAGTAGTGGACCTCGCGGATTTCGCCGATCGCACCGGCCTCATACCACTCCCGGATGATGCGGGTCCCGTCGCCGGCGTGGCCCTGGTTTCCCATCTGGGTGGCGACGCCGCGACGCTTCGCCTCCGCCATCAGCGTCCGCACCTCGTGCAAGGTGCGGGTGAGCGGCTTTTGCGTGAAGACGGCCTTTCCCAGCTTGAGCGCCATCATCGTCGCGGGGGCGTGGGAGTGGTCGGGGGTCGAGACCGAGACGGCGTCGATCTCGTTGCCCATCGTCGCAAACATCTCGCGATAGTCCTTGAAGCGCCGGGCGTCGGGGAAGCGGCCGAACGACTTCCGCCCTGAACGCCAGTCGACATCGCAGAGCGCGGCGACCGAGGCGCCCGCCTTGGCGATGCCCTGGACATCGGACTCACCCTTGCCGCCGATGCCGATGGCGGCGTAGCGCACCATATCACTCGGCGCCGTGTATCCTGGGCCGCCCAGTACGTGGCGCGGAACGATCGTGAACGCAGCCGCGGAGGCGGCGGAGGATTTTACGAAATCACGGCGACTCGACATCAGCGGACTCCGGAGGTTGGTGGACGAGAAGCGAGCTGCTCGCAGCTCGAGCCTGTGGCTTGAACAGCAGTGCGAACAGCGCAAAGATCACCAGTGCCCCGATCGCCGGCACCCGCCAGATCGCGGCCCAGTCGTGGCCCGTGGCGGTCTTGTATGAGTCGACGGTCACGCCGGAGAGCCACGAACCGACGAAGTTGCCGACGCCGAGGGTGACCAGCGCGATGAAGCCCTGGGCGGCGCCGCGGATCTTCGGCCCCGCCTGCTGGTCGACGTAGATCTGTCCGCTGACGAAGAAGAAGTCGTAGCAGACACCGTGCAATAGCAGGCCGATGTAGAGCATCCAGACGCCGTTTCCGGCGTTGCCCATACTGAAGAGGAAGTAGCGCGCCGCCCAGGCGAGCATCGCCACCAGCAGGATGATCCGGATGCCGAACTTCCGCAGCAGCACGCCGATGGCGAGCATAAAGGCGACTTCGGACATCTGGCCCATCGTCATCTTCCCGGCGGCGTTGGCGACACCGATTTCATTCAGGAAGAGATTGGCGAAGGCATAGTAGAACTGCAGCGGGATGCAGAGCAGGAAGGAGCCGATCACGAAGATCGTGAAGGAGCGGTCCTTCATCAGCGCGAGCGCGTCGAGGCCGAAGGCGTCGCGCGAAGAGAACGGCTTCCCCTGGGCTGGCGGCGGCGTGTGGGGGAGCAGGAAGGAGAAGAGTCCCAGCACGAGCGAGGCTCCAGCTGCGATACGCAGCGGGGTCGCGGTGGCATCCACGCTGAGCTTACCGAGGAGCAGCCCGACCGCAATCCAGCCGAGGGTACCGAGGACGCGGATCGAGCCGAATTCCGCGGCGGCATCCTTCAGGTGACTCATCGAGAGTGAAGTGGTGAGCGCCAGCGTTGGCATATAGCAGAGGGCATAGAGCAGCATCCAGACATACATCATCTGGAAGTCGGTCTGCTTGGACACTTGGAAGAGCAGTGCGGCGCCGAGCAGGTGCAGTACGGCGAGCATTTTTTCAGTCGGGAGGAAGCGGTCGGCGACGGTGCCCATGAAGAACGGCGAGATGATCGCGGCGACGGCGGTGGTGCCGTAGATGAGGCCGATCTGCGCCCCTGCGAACTTCAGGGTGGTGCCGAGGTAGGTGCCGAGGGTGACGGCCCAGGATCCCCAGATGAAGTACTGCAGGAACATCATCATCTGGAGCCGCAGGCGGGTGCTCATCGGAACTCCCGGATCTTGATGTTGCGGTACCAGACCGGTGACTCGTGCTCCTGCAGCCCGATGTGCCCGCGACGCGACTTCCCGAAGGTGGGCCACTGCTTGAACTTGCTGGCGGCGATCTTCTCCTTGAGTTCCTTGGAGTCGAAGTCGACGTTGGCAATCTCGACCCCGTTGAACCAGGTCTGCACTTTCGAGCCGTGGGTCACGATGCGAACGCTGTTCCACTCGCCGAGGGGCTTGGCGAGCGACGCGCGCGACGGTGCGAGGCCGTAGAGGGCGCCGGCAGAGGTCAGTGGCGAGAGGCCATCGCGATGGCCGATGTTGTCGAGCACCTGCATCTCCGGGGCGTTCTCGTAGATCCGCTCGGTTCCTTCGTTGGCCCACCAGAAGATGCCGCTATTCCCCTTCGTTCCGATCTTCCATTCCAGCGTGAGCTCGAACGAGTCGTACTGCTGGTCGCTGACGAGGTCGCCGACCGCGGCGGTGCGATAGAGCAGGCCGTTCTGGGCGGTCCACCCCTCGACGCTCTGCTTCTGGTAGGTATGCCAGCCGGTGGTGGATGTCCCGTCGAACAGCAGCTTCCACCCCGCACGGCGCTCGGCTTCGCTGAGGGTGTTGGGGCCGGTCGGTTCGGGGGGGAGGTCGGCGCGCTTGCTGTTCCCACCACACGCCATGATCAGCGCGGCGGGAAGGGCGGACGCGACGACGCGGGTCAGCGCGCGTCGGAACATCGAAGGGCCTCGAAGAGCAGAGAGAACTGGTGCGGAAAGTCGAAAGCTAGGGCCCCTCGGGAGGTGGGGTAAGGGGCCCGGCGGCGAATCAGGGAATCGGCGGGTTGGCTTCGAGCAGCCAGAGCACGGTCGTGATGCCGATGGGACGCAACAGTCCGAAAGGCTTGCCCAGCGGGAGCATGATGGTGTTCAGGGTCGAGTCAGCGGTCTTCCTCCAGTTGGTCGGGTAGCCGATACCCTTCCGGCGGAACTCGAGGGCCTCCGCACCGATCCGGCCGAGTTCCCGCAACGCGCCTGCTACCGGGAGAGCGTCGGCTGCCATCGGGCTCCAGGTCAGTGGATCTTCGAGTCGCGACTGGAACCCCCGCATCTCGAGGAACTTCGCATTGAGGAGTGAAGTTGCCGTGCTGTCCCCCTTGGTTGCCTGCTTGGCCAGCTCGTACATCCGCCAGCCGTTCCACGGATCGGGGCGCGCCGCATCGATCAGCCGGGTATACGGCGTCAGCTGATTGCTGCCACGCCCGCCGAATCCGCGCGGCCGCGCATACTCGAGCAGCGAGTTGTACAGCGTCGCGGCGCTGCCGGTGGCGAAGTGTCGGATCATCCGTGCAGTGTGTTCCTCGTGTACCGGGCCCACCTCGGCGATGCGCAGCGAAGCGACCTCAAGCCGGCGATACATATCGGGCACATCGCGCACCTCCTGCGGCGACCAGAGCCGCTCGGCGATCGCGCCCATGCGCGGCCAGATGCGCGAGTCGATGGTCTCGTAGCTGACGTACTCGCCCCACATGCACGCCTCGCCCCCCAGCACCAGTGCTTGCTGCGCGGGAGTGAGGTTGTTGCCGGCGGGGAGCGGGTCGGCGAGGTACATCTCACCCGCCGTCTTGATATGGTCGAGATAGTACGGCGCCGAGAGAATGGCGCGGCGGCCCTGTTTGGCGGCATCGACCAAGTAGTTGCTGCCGCGCCACGACTGAATCACTGCCTGGGTGGGGAGGTCGGGCTGGAGGATTTCGTCCCAGCCGATCACTTCCTTGCCGTGCTTCGTGACAATCGGGATCAGTCGCTGGTTGAAGTAGGTCTGCAGTGCGTCGGTGGTCGTGAAGTTGTGGGCCTTCATAAAGGCCTGAATGTGCGGCGATGTCTTCCACTCGGTGACCGACGGAGCCACTTCGTCGCCACCGATGTGCCAGTAGCGATCAGGAAAGAGCGTAGCCATCTCGGCGATGAAGCCATCGAGGAAGGCGTAGGTCGTTTCCTTCGTGGGGTCCATCGTCGGGGCGAAGACGCCCCAGCGACGGTCGATGCGGTACGGCCCCTTCCCGCTGGCGAGCTGAGGCATCCCCACGAACCAGGCGCTGGTGTGTCCCGGCACGTCGAACTCCGGCAGCACGCGAATGCCGCGATCGGCGGCGTAGGC
>JANLPG010000029.1:0-4333 GCA_031367105.1 Gemmatimonadota bacterium
GCAAGCCGATGCCGAAGCCGAATACCCACCGGCCGCGGTTGGTCACTGGCGAGGTCACCAGATCGGTCGCCATATACACTGCCCCGAGCATCAGCCCACCCGAGAAGAGCATAAAGAGCGCGTCGGGCCGCCGGGGATCCAGGAGGTGAATCACCGAGCTGAGCACTGCGACGGCGAGCAGGATGCTGACGGGGACGCGCCAGTTGAGATAGCGTTTCCAGGCCAGCCAGGCACCGCCGGCGAGGATCACCAATGCTGCGGTCTCACCGAGCGAGCCGCCGGTGGTACCGAGGACGAGGTGCAACAGGGCAGTTCCCTTCCCTTCGAACTTGAGCAGGCCGAGTGGCGTCGCCGACGTGATCGCATCGGTGACGGGATGTCTGAACGGAAAGGCGAAGAGATCACCCTGCAGCTGCCAGAAGCTGCCACCGGGCAACGGCCAGGTGGTGACCGCCACTGGGAAGGCGGCCTGCAGGAAGGCACGACCGACGAGGGCGGGATTGAACACGTTTTGTCCGAGCCCGCCCCAGACCGTCTTGCCGAAGCCGATCGCGAAGGCTCCGCCGAGGAACGCCATCCAGAGCGGTAACCCCGCGGGGAGGGAGAGCCCGAGCAACAGTCCGGTGATCACCGCAGATCCATCGGCGATCGTCCCGCCCTTCCCGAAGGCGCGCTCGGTGACCAGGGCGCCCACCGAAGTTGCGAGGATGATCAGCAGGGCGCTGATGCCGAAGAACCACCCCGCCGCTGCGATGATCGGCACCAGCGTGGCGACCACATTCCACATGATGACGGGTGTGGAATCCTGCGAGCGGACGTGCGGCGATGCCGTGACGATCAGGCGTGGGTCGACGACGGGGTTCATACCGCCCCCGCCTTGGCACGCCGGAGCGCCACCTTGCTCGCCTGGAACAGTTGCGCCAGCGGAATGTTCGAGGGACAGACATAGGCACACGAGCCGCAGAGCATACAGTCTGCCAAGTGCAGGTCGACCAGGTCGTCATAGCGGGCGACGCGGGCGAAGTCGCCGAGCAGCGAGGGGTTGAGAAACACCGGGCAGGCCTCGAGACAACGACCGCAATGAATGCAGGGGTAGACCTTCTCCAGCCTGGTCTCCTGCTTCTCCAGCACGACAACACCCGTCGTCCCTTTGAGCACTGGTGCATCGAGGTTGGCCTGGGCCTGGCCCATCATCGGACCGCCCATGATCACCTCGGCCGCGTCGGGTGTCACACCATCACAGAATGCGAGGAGGTCTCGGAGCTTGGTCCCCACCGGCACGATCAGGTTGGCCGGACGGCGGAGGCCGTGGCCCGACACGGTGACAATACGCTCGATCAGCGGCAACCCGGTCTCGAACACCTCTGCAATGGCAGCCACCGACCCGACGTTCTGAACCACGATGCCGATGCTCGCCGGCAGCTGCCCCGACGGCACCTCGATCCCGGTGACGGCCTGAATCAGCATCTTCTCAGCGCCCTGCGGATACTTCACGGTGAGCGGCAGGATGGTGATGTCGAGGTCGGTCGGGAGCGCAGCCCGCAGCGCGGCGATCGCGTCCGGCTTGTTTCGCTCCACCCCCACGACGCATCTGTTGATGCCCATCGCGTGCATCATCACCCGGACCCCGAAGAGGACTCGAGCCGGATATTCCGCCATCGTGCGATGGTCAGAGGTCAGGTACGGCTCGCATTCGGCGCCGTTGATGATCAGCGTGTGCAGGGGGAAATCGGCCAGCGGTGCCAGCTTCACGTGGGTCGGGAAGGCCGCCCCGCCCAGGCCGACCACACCGGCATCCTGGACCGCGCGCACCACCTCGTCGGTCGTGAGCCCCTCCCAGTGCGGCACCACGCGGGGACGTGGCAGCTGTGCGGCGTAGCGATCCACCGCAATTCGTACCGACATCGCCATCGTCCCATCGGGGTGCGGCCACCAGTCGATATCGGTGACCCTGCCCGAGGCCGAAGCGTGGATCGGGACCGAGATCCAGCCATCGGCCAGCCCCACCGGATCGCCGCGCTCGACGTGATCGCCGACCTTCACGCAGAGCGTTGCGGGATTGCCGGCGTGCTGGCGCAGCGGCAGGACGATCTCGTCAGGGAACGGCATCCGCCGGATCGGGAGCTGACTGGTCAGCGCCTTCTCCTCGCGGGGGTGGACACCGTGTCGAAAACCGACGGCGCGCGTCATCGGCAGCTCAATTGAACTTTCCGGCACGCGCGATCCACTTTTCGAGATCCTTCTCTCTGGGATTGAGCGGGGTACCGGGATGGATGATCGACACCGGGCAGCGTTCCGCCGCAGTGACCAGCTGCTGGAAGGTTCCGGCGCTGGCATCCTTGATGAATGCCTGCTTGTCGGCGTTGTAGCTGAACATCCGCTTGTTGATGTTGGTGCACTCATTGCACGTCGTGCAGCGCATCGAATCGATCCAGGCCTCAAGCACCATCGCGTCGTCGTCGTTTTTGACTTGCGTCGTCGGTGCCGTGGCAACCCCGGCCGCGGCCGCGGCAGAGGTCGCGACAACGGGAGTTGAAGCGGGCGCCGCGACCGTCGGAGCGCTCACCGCCGGCGTGGCCCCTGCCGCGGCAGCTGGCGCAGGGTCAACCGGATGGACCGCGGCCGGGAGTTCCGCCAGGAACTCCGCCACCGCGGCGGAGCCACCGGCCTTGTTGAGCAGCGCCGACGCGAGTTGCCGGGCCATCACCCGAGGATAGCTCGTCCGCAAGTCGGCCAGCTTCCCTTCATACTCGGCGCGCAGCGAGGTGCTCCGGCTCTCATATTCCGCTTCCAGCGATGCGGCCACCAGATCCCGGACACTCGGAGCGATCTCGAGCCCGGCGAGTTGCCGCAACTGCGACCAGAACTGCTGCCGCTCCTCAGCGAGACGAACGATCTCGATCGACACCTCGAGGCGGCGCAGCGTGCGGTCCTTCGCGAGCGCGAGGATGTAGGGTGTGTGGCCATCACGCTCCGGGACCGGGAGCGTGAGATACTCGTGGAACAGCATCAGCTCATCGGTCCACTGGGTGGAAGACAACTCGGTGAAGTGCTGCTTGAAACGCGCTTCGGTGGCGGCCCAGTCGGCGATGGTAACAGGCAACTCCATCGACTGCTCAGCGCCGGCCGCATCACGGAATTGCAGCGTATAGGTCGGCCAGGGGTCGTCGACCGCTGGATTGCCATCGAGCGAGAGCTGATCGGCGTAGTTCGGACCGGCGTCGGGATCGAAGGTGAGGAACGGGAAGGCCCGGCTTTCCAGCGCCAGCCGCGCCGCGTGCTGCGACCAGTCGTCGGCGAGGCCGTGCTCCACCGGACAGGGGGTATAGACGTTGATCAGCACCGGGCGCCGTTTGTGGAGTCCCTTCAGGACGCCACCGATCAGGTGCGATGCTGCTGCCTGCGAGGTCTGATGGACATAGACGCCCCGGTGCGCAATCGCGAGCAGGGCGAGTTCCTTCCGGACCTCGGTCTTGCCGTGCTGCGCCTTGCCGAAGCCCGACATGTCGGCAACCTGACCGGTGAACCCCGAGGTGCAGGCCTGTCCCCCGGTATTGGAATACACCTGGGTGTCGAGCACCACCACCCGGATCGGCTTTCCCGAGGCGAGCAGGCGAGAAAGGTTCTGGAAACCGATGTCGAGCATCGCGCCGTCGCCACCCATCGCGATGATCGGCGGACAGAGGGCGAACTCATCATCGCTGAACTGGGCCCAGGTCAGCGACGACAACGTCGGTTCGTGTTTCGCGGGATCATAGCTGCCACTCCGCAACAGCTCCGCCCGGCGAACGGCTGAGAAGTTGTCGGCCATCTTCCGCATCTGTGCCTCGAACAGGCCGATGGCGATCGACGGCGAATCCTGGAAGAGGTGGTTTACCCACGGGAACGGATACGGGTTGTAGGGATAGGTGGCACCCCACACCGACGAGCAGCCAGTGCTGTTGGCCATTCCCAACGGTGCCCGTCCCGCGCCGCTCGGCCCCGATTCGTGTCGCCACTTGAGGTCGCGCAGCTCGGCGATGGATCGGTTGATCAGCAGCAGTCGCTCCCGCTTGGTCGAGTCGATCGGCACCGCCACGGCATCGCCGGCACGCGCTGCTGCCTCCAGATCAGCGCCCGAGGCGAGCAGTTCCCGCGCCTGCGCATCGAGTACGACGAGTAACTCATCCAGATGCGCCACGTGCCGCTGGACTCGCGGCTGCATCGAGGCAAAGATCGCCGAGACGATCAGGTGCACCGCCGTCTTCTCGCCGCATCCCATACAGGCACCATCACCACCCACCATCGAGCGGTAGGTCGCCTTCTTGAGCAACAGCGACGACAACACGCCGAT
>JANLPG010000036.1:0-5309 GCA_031367105.1 Gemmatimonadota bacterium
CCGGACTCCTCGACGAAGTGGCGCTTCTCCGCGAACGCGTGGGAGACCTCGAAGGACAAGTGGCCCGGATGCAGGAACTCGAGGAACGGGTCGACTTCACCGAGCGGCTGCTGGCGCAGCGCGAGGATGCGCTCCGTCTGCCCCGCGAGAGAGCCAACTGATGGGTGACGGCGCGGGTGCCTTTGCCTTCTGGATCGCCATCGGCGCGGGCCAGTTCGCCTTCTGGTCGGCGATGGGGCCGGTCATCAAGGCCTTTGCGCGAAGGATCGAAAGCAAGACCGGCCCAGGTGACGAGCGGATGCTCACCCTCGAAGCGCGACTGGCAGATCTGGAGCATCGCGGCCTCACCTCCGGTGAAGTCGAAGCGCAATACACCCGCCTGGCCGAGGTCGAGGAACGCCTCGATTTCGCGGAACGCGTGCTTGCGCGTGGTGAACCCGCCGCAGGGGAGCAGGTACCGTGAGCAGCAAGACTTCGCGATTTATGGGCCTCACGCTCACCCTGGGCCTGACCGGGATGGGACTGTTCTTTCTGGCATTCGTGATGATGGAAGGGCGGAATATCAACGGACCGATCCCGGTGTTCTCGATCCTGATCGCTGGCGGCGTCTTCGCGGCAATGATGTTCGGTCCGGTGGGCAAGTCGATCGCCAGGATGCTCGAGGGTGAGTCGTCGCAACTCGACGATCAGATCGCAATGCGCGTCGAGGATCTCGAGGCGCGCCTCGCCGAGCTGACGATGGAGCAATCGCGGGTGGGGGAGCTCGAAGACCGTCTCGATTTCGCGGAGCGCCTGCTGGCGCAACCGCAGGAAGTGCCACGGAAGGAGGTCGATCGTGGGTCCTGAACTGGGGCGGCATCGTGGGTCGGCGTGGCCGTTCATCCTCGTGGGCGTCTCGGTTGTGGCGCTCTTCAGCGGACTCGGCGAAGCCAGTCAACGACTCGGACCGGCGTCGATCCCGATCTGGTTCATCACCATCGGCGGTGCGGCATTCGTGTTGCGTGGCCCGCTCGGCAAGGCCATCGCCGACCGGATCGGAGGGCGCGTGCCGGCGGAGGAGATCGTGGCGCAAGTGCCCGAGGAGCTCTACGCCGAGCTCGACGAATTGCGCGCGCGCGTGGGTGAACTCGAAGAGCGGGTGGATTTCTCCGAGCGGTTGCTGGCCAAGCAGGACACCGCCCCACCGGCCTGATTGCCGGGTGCTTCCGACCCGGACTACGTTTCCCGCTGACCCCCGGATTCCCGGGGCTGGAGGAGGTTCGATGACATCACGTGAGGACGTGCAGGCCTTTCTCGACCGGCTCGATTTGCCGGTCGAACTGGTTGCGCAGGATATGTGGCGGGTCAAGACGCCCGAGGACGCCGAACTGGTGGTGCACTATGCCCCGCCGGTCCTGGTGCTCCGCGTGCGAGTGATGCAGCTGCCTTCCGACCCCGCCAAGTCGGCGCAACTCTGCCGTCGGCTGCTCGAATACAATGCCCACGACCTGGTGCACGGCTCCTATGGCATCGAGGGCGATCATATCGTGCTCACCGATGCGATGGAACTGGCCGATCTCGACTTCAGCGAGTTCGAGGCGAGTGTCGATTCGCTCGCACTGGCTCTTGCGTCCCACGTGAGCGCGCTCGCGCCGTTCGGGGAGAGGTAATCGATATGGGATTCTTTGATCGTTTCGCCACGATGATGCGCTCGAACCTCAACGACCTGATCTCGCGGGCCGAAAACCCCGAGAAGATGTTGAATCAGCTGATCGTGGATATGCGCACGCAACTCGACAAGGCGCGGCAGCAGGTGGCGCAGTCCATCGCCGACGAGAAGAAGCTGGAAGCCGATTCCATCGCGATGAAGAAGCAGGCCGAGGATTGGGAGCGCCGTGCGATGCTGGCGGTGCAGGAGGGGCGTGACGACCTCGCCAAGCAGGCGCTGATGCGCTATAACGAGGCGCTGCAGGGCGCCCAGCAGTTGCACGAAACCTGGGTCAAGAGCAAGAGCGAGACCGAGTCACTGAAGGCCTCGCTGCGCCAGCTCAACGACAAGATCGAGGAGGCCAAGCGCAAGAAGAACATCCTGATTGCGCGCGCCCGGCGGGCCGAGGCACAGCAGCGGATCCAGGAAACACTCAGCGGAATGGGCGACAAGAGTGCGTTCGAGTCGTTCGAGCGGATGCAGGAGAAGATCGAGAACAACGAGCGGAAAGCGCTCGCGGCGGCGGAGTTGCAGGAGGAATTCACGGGCGACAAGCTCGCGAAGGAATTCGAGCAGCTGGAGTACCACGGCAGCTCCGATCAGCAGCTGCTCGAGCTCAAGGCCCGGATGGGCGCGCTCAAGGCCGGGACGACGGAGGTCCCCAAGCAACTCGGCCAGGGGAATGGCGGCGGGGAGCCAGGCAAGTCGTGAGTGTGCTGCGTCACCTGATCGTGGCCGACGGTGATTTCGGCCCGATGACGTCGAAGACGGCCAATTCGGTGATCCGCTACCAACCCGACCGGGTGGTGGCGGTGCTCGACCGGACGCACGCTGGGAAGACCGTGCAACAGGTGCTTGGCTTTGGCGGCGACATCCCGGTTGTCGCCACGATGCGCGAGGGGCTCGATCGGGGCGCCAACTCGGTGCTCATCGGGATCGCGCCGCAGGGTGGTCAGCTGCCCGAGGCCTGGCGCGAATGGTTGCGCGAGGCGCTGACGGCCGGCTGCGACATCGTCAGCGGGTTGCACACCTTCCTGGGCGATGACCCACTGCTTGCGGCGGCGGCGATGGCGAGTGGGAAGCATATCCTCGATATCCGGCGCCCGCCCGCCAACTTGCCGATCGCTTCAGGCAAAGCGAAGGAGACCAGGGCACTCCGGGTGCTGACGGTAGGCACCGACTGCAATGTGGGAAAGATGACGGCGCAGTTGCAGTTGGTGGGGCAGCTCAATGCGCGCGGCATCAAGACCAACTTTGTCGCGACCGGCCAGACCGGGATGATGATCGAAGGGTGGGGCATCGCGGTGGACGCGGTGGTGGCCGACTTTGTGGCTGGCGCGGCGGAGCAGATCACCCTGCGTGGCGCCGAGGGTGCTGATGTGGTGCTGGTGGAGGGGCAGGGGAGTATCAACCACCCCGGCTACAGTGGTGTGACGCTGGGCCTGCTGCACGGATCGTGTCCCGACGCGCTGATCCTCTGCCACCAGGCGACGCGCGAGTATCTCGGCGATTATCGTCAGGCGAGCTGGCTCAAGATTCCGCCGCTCTCGCAGTATGTGCAGTGGTACGAATCCATCGGCGGTGCGGTGCATCCGACCAAGGTGATCGGCATCGCGATGAACACGTATGATCTCGATGATGCGGCGGCGCGCGCAGCGTGCGAGGCAGCCACGACGGAGACGGGCCTGCCGTGCACCGACCCGGTGCGGTTCGACTCGGCGGTGTTGGTGGATGCGATCGCGGGGGCGCGGAAGTCGGCCTGACAAGGGGGAGTAACCCGAGGCGAAGTGACGATTCGGTCCTTGCTGAGTCGACCCCGTATCAGCACCTTGATCCAGACACTGTCTTCCCAGGCCCTGCTCCCGGAATGCCTCAATGATCAACGCCGCCCACTGGCACGTCCTCCTCAATCACATCCCGATCATTGGACTCCCGATGGTGGCACTCCTGCTCGCGTGGGGAGTCGCCAGGGCGAACGACGCCGTCATCCGACTGGCGTTGATCGCGACCGTGCTGATGGGGGCGGCGACCTGGGTCGTCGTGCTCACCGGCACGAGCGCCGCAGAGGAGGTCAAGGAGGCGAAGTACGCCTGGGTCAAGCGCGACGTCATCGAGGAGCACGAGGAGGCGGGGGAGAAGGCCGAAATTGCCGCCATCGTCACCGGCGTCCTCGCCCTTGCCGTGCTGGTGATCGCCCGCGGTGGCAAGCCGCCCCATCGCCGCGCAACCCTCGGCGTCCTCCTCGGCCTTGGTATCTCCGCTGTGCTGCTGGGGTGGACCGGTTGGGAGGGGGGAGGAATTCGCCACGATGAGTTCGTCGCCAACCCCACCGCCGCTCAGCGACCGATCCCCGGGGAAACCACCCCCACACCCTGAGGCGCGTTTTCCTGAGCCCAGCTGCGACGCCCCGGCGCACCAGAAAGGTGCCCGGGGCGCTTCCGTTCCCGTATGCCGCGTCGCCGCCTCCTCCTGCTCGAACTCGCGAGCTCCTCGCCGCTCGCACCGCGCATCGCACCGCTGGTGTTGTTGCCGCTTCCCGATGGCCGTGCGGCAGTGCCGCTGGTCGATATCACCGCCGAGGAGGCGCTCGCGACCCTGCTCGCCGAAGGGGTGGCGATCCGGAGTTCGCGGGTGATCGATACTTAGCGCAGCCGAAGCGGCGGTCATTGGATTGTGACTAGCTCGCTGCTGGTGCGCCCGCTCGGCCGGCGCACGCCCGCCGTCCAGGCGAAAATGCGTCGGGTGCTTCAGGAGCTGTTCGCCTCCAGACATCCCGGAGTTGACCCACCCCCAAAAGGCCCCCAAGTTGCCACGGATGAAGGCCCTCCTCGCGACCTCGCTGCTCGAAATCCAGGATTCGGTCGAACGGTTCCTCCGCCTCTTCGGCGCCGACCTCGTCAAGGCCCGCTCGGCCGGGCTGGCGCTGGTACTGATCTGGCTGCTCGCCTGGGTCGCCTGGAAGCTGGTCAAACTGATTGCCCGACGCATCGTGATCCTCGCCGACGACGGCGATGACGCCCGGCTCTCCTTCCAGGAGAAGCGCGCCCAGACGGTGGCACAACTGCTCCGAAGCGTCGGTCGGGTCCTGATCCTGCTCTTCGCACTGTTGCTCTCGCTCCGCCAGTTCATCGATATCACGCCGTTGCTCGCCGGCGCCGGCATTCTCGGCCTCGCCTTCTCGTTCGGCGCCCAGTCGCTCGTGAAGGATGTGATCTCGGGCACCTTCATCCTCATCGAGAATCAGTTCGCCGTTGGCGACGTGATCGAGGCGGCAGGAAAAACTGGAACGGTCGAACGAATGACCCTTCGCGTGGTGATGCTCCGCGATATCGATGGCGCCGTACATATCATCCCGAACGGTCAGATCACCACGGCAACCAACAAGACTCGCGGCTGGTCGCGCGCCGTCGTCGATGTTTCGATCGGCTATGACGCCGATGTCGATGCCGCGCTGGAGATCATCCGCGACGAAGCGGCGAAACTCGGCCTCGACCCGGTCCACGGCGCGAAGTTCGATGCGCCCCCTGAGGTCGTCGGCGTCCAGTCGCTGGGAGACAACGCCGTCTCCATCCGGGTGATGCTGCGCACCCAGCCGGGGATGCAATGGGAGGTGGGGCGCGAG
>JANLPG010000061.1:0-16433 GCA_031367105.1 Gemmatimonadota bacterium
GCAGTCGGCCCCGTAGATTCCATTCCCGAGCGGGCCCGGTTGCCGAAGGGCAGCCTCGCCGTGACGCCGCCGATGCCCCAGCCCCTCCCGCTGCCGATTCCCGCGCCGGCCCCTCGGCCCGCCTCCGTCCTCGCGACCACCCCCGGAACGCCTGCCGTCGCGGCGACGACGCCGGATAGCGCGGTGCGCCACGACAGCATTGTCAAACCACTGAGTCGCGACTCAGCCAAGGCGATCCTCGCGGCGGTAATTCCGCCGGAGCAGCACACCGCCAGTGCCGACTCCGCGCTGGCCCTGGCGCTGCGCCAGCGGGCGATGAACACCCCGGCTCCCCCGGGTGCGGCAGTGGCCTTGCCGCCCACGCTGATCGACAGCCTCAAGGGGGGCTTCCTGGTTCCACCGCAGAGCGTCGTGCCGGACAACACCCCGTCGACGACGATGCAGGAGATCCGCGGCACGGCGATCGCCGCCGATCGCGCGGTCTCGCTGATCCGCCAGTATCAGGTGGAGTACCACAAGAAGTTCTCGATTCCGCTCGCCTCGTTCTGCTTCGTGCTACTCGGCGTCGCCCTGGCGCTCAAGTATCCGCGCAGCGGGATCGGTCTGGTGATTGCGGCATCGCTGGTGATCTTCATGGCGTTCTACGTCCTGCTGATCGGCGGGGAGAACGTCGCCAACAAGGGCTACATCTCGCCGATCACGGCGATGCACGGTCCGGTCATCCTCTTCACCATTCTCGGACTGTTAGGCATTTTCCTGGCCAACCGCGAAATGGGGACGGCGCGCACCGGGGGCATTCTCGACGGGTTGCTCTCGCTCTTCCGCCGTCCGTTCCGGGGGAAGCCGTGAAGCCGTTCGGAACGCTCGACCGCTACGTCCTGCGGCAGTGGACGGGGACCTTCCTGCTCGCCGCCATCGGAATCCCCGCCATCTCGGTGCTGATCAACACCGCCGATCGCTTCGGCAAACTTACCGACCGCCGGATCCCGATCCCCGACATCTTCCTCGGCCAGGCATTTCTCTTCCCGTGGCAGATGGCGCAATACCTGCCGGCTGCCGTGCTCTTCGCCACGGTCTTCACCATCAACGGAATGGGCCGGCACAGCGAACTCACCGCCACCAAGGCGGGTGGGATCTCGTTCTACCGACTGATCGCCCCGATGATGCTGCTCGCGCTGCTGGCCGTCCCGGTGACGTACGTGCTGCAGGAAGCGGCGGCGGTGAGTACCTCGCGACAGCGTGAGCTGCAGGGCGACAAGACCTCCCCCAAGGATATGCTGCGCTACACCTTCGGCTACGCCTCGCCCTCCCGGTGGACCTGGGTCGTCAAGGAGATGAGTCGACAACCCGCCCGGATGCAGGGCGGCGTACTGGTCGAAGGGCCGATCGTGGCGCAGCAACCGCACTGGACGCTGGCGGCCGATAGTGCACTCTGGGCTGGACGGCGAGGACCGTGGCGCTTCTACTCCGGCGTGAGCGTCCTGACCGACTCGGCCGGTGCGACGACTTCCTTCCGGTTCGCATCGCTGCGTCACCGCCAACTCACCGAGACTCCCGACCAGTTGATGGATGAGGGAAAAAAGGCCGAAGAGATGACGATGGGTGAATTCCGCGAATACCTCGCCGAACTGTCGCGCTCGGGCAAGCCACCGGGCGCGCTCGCGGTTGACCTGCCGCTCAAATATGCGGTTCCCTTTGCGTGCATCGTGATCGCGCTGTTTGGTGCGCCCCTCGCACTCACCGCGCCGCGCGCCGGTGCGGCGCTCGGCCTCGCGTTCGCCCTTGGTACCACGCTGGTCTATCTCACCGGCACACAGATCATGAAGGCGCTGGGAGGGAAGGAAATCATCACGCCCGATTTCGCGGCGTGGTCGATGAATGGACTCTTCTTCCTGCTGGCTGTCGTGCTGCTGGCGCGGGTGCGCACCTGACCAGTCGCGGCCTACCGAGCCGGTGAGCACGGGCGCAGCAAAAGAGCCGCCCCCCGCGAAGGGGGCGGCTCTTTTGTGGTGCTGCAGCGATCAGTTGAAGGTGTAGCGTGCGCCGAGCTGGATGCGCCAGACGTCGGAATTTCCGGCCGTCTTCTGGTAAGTGCTCGTCACCAGTTCGTTGTTGATTGCTCGCAGGCGGTAGAGCGCCTTGCCATTCACGTCGGCGCCCTGCGACAGGAGCGGCTGTGTGGTGATGATACGCTGGCCGACGCCCCAGCTCTTCTTGACCAGATTGCCGACATTCAGGATGTCGAGGCGGAACTGCACCGAGTTCTTCTTGCCAAAACCGGTCCTGAACGCCTCCTGGACAACGCTGAGGTCCGCGCGCCAGACCATCGGCAGGAACACCGCACCACGCTGCGCATATTCACCACGATGCGCGGAGAGGTACTTGTCCTGCTTGATGTACGTCTCCCAGGCCGCGGTCTGATCCGCCACGGTGAAGGTCTTGGTCACGCCAGCCACGGTCGAATTGAACTGCTGAAAATTCATCTCCGATTGATCCTTCGGGATGTAGATCAGGTCGTTGTTCGACGCGCCATCACCGTTCAGGTCGCCGGAAAATGTGTAGTTGGTGTTGCCCAAGGTACGACCCTCAACGTACATCGACACCGTGGTGGCCCCGAAGCCGAAGTACTCCTTGCGGTACGAGAATGCGCCGAAGAGGCGCTTGCCCGGTGAGTTCGCCGAGAACGAAAGTCCCGGATTGTTCGGGTTGCCGGCCTGGGCGTTGTTGGTCCAGCTACCACCGGCGATCGAGCCCGGGTCAATCGTGTTCTTCGCCTCGCCGTAGCTGTACGCCGCCTTGGCGTAGAAGCCGTTGCTGAAGGCGCGCTCCAGCGAGACCGCGGCGTTCCACGAGCGACCCACGCTCTGGTTGCCGAGCACGTAGGCGGCCGTAATGTTGCTGTTGATGCGGTTCGCGGCGTAGCGGGGACGGTTGTCGGGGCCAGCGAAGCTGGACGTCGACGCCGGGAGGTTGGCGTTGATATACGAGGCGCCGTTCACGTCCTTGTCGTAGATGAACTCCGCCGTGCCGATCAGACTCCAGGGGAGCCGCCTGTCAACCGCGATGTCGGTGCGCCAGAGCTGCGAGAACTTGAAATTCTCGTTGGTGAAGTCGAGCTCGTAGCTCGAGGCCGGTGCGCCGGTCACATTGGCGGGGTAGTAGGCCGCCGGATTCGGATTGAAGGGACGGGCCTTGGTGTTGTCCTGCTGGTCAAATCCTGTCAAGATGCCGTTCTGACCGATCTGGTTGGAAATCCAGACGTACGGCGGCGAGCCGGAGAAGACGCCGGTCCCACCGCGGACCTGCGTCTGCTTGTCGCCGTTCACGTCCCAGTTGAAGCCGAACCGTGGCGAGAAGAGCGGCGTCGATTTCGGCATCTTCTGGGTCTGATACTTGACGGGATTGCCCTCCGCGTCGCGGAAGGTCAGGGCGTTCGCCGCGACGTTGGTCCGACCCGTCTCGGCGAATGAGTGGACATCGGCGCGCACGCCCAGCGTGAAACGGAGGCGGGAGGTTGGGCGCCAACTGTCCTGCAGGTAGCCGCCGAACGACTTCACGTCGAGTGGCTGCAGCGGCTCGGTCTGGCCCGGGACGTTGTTGTAGCGCACCTGGAAGCGACGCAGTGTGACCGGCGACGCAGTGCGCGTCGGATTGGCCTTGAAATCGTTCGCATCGGTGTAGAAGTCGTCCAGCGAGTTGTAGACGTAGACGCTCTGCGATCCCGGGAAGAAGACGTTATCGGAGTGATACTTCTCCGCCGTGACGCCGAAGGTCAGGTCGTGCTTGTTGCCGTAGATCGTGAAGTTGTTCTGCAGCTGATAGCTGTTGTAGCGCAGCTGGTTGCTCGGCGTGAACGGTTCGGTGCCCGCGGACATATAGGTGAAGCCGTCTTTCATGATGTCGATCAGCGGGAAGAGCGGTCCCGCCGGGTCGCGGCTCTCATCGCTCTTGGTGAAGCCGACGATCAGGTCGTTGGCCTTGTTCCCGCCAAACGTCGAGGTCCACTCGCCGCCCACCGACCGGTTGTTCTCCTTGATCTTGTAGCCGCTGTTCTGGAACGACATCGAGTTGGCGTTGTCGCGTCGGTTGCCGAGCACGCCAAGCGAGTTGGAATTCGAATTCGGTTGGCCCGAGGAGGAGTTCAGCAGGTTGTAGCGGAGCGAGACCTTGTTGTGCTCGTTGACGTTGTAATCGAGCTTGCCCAGGAAACGGCGCGACGGCACCTCCAGATTCCAGCCGGTGTACGGGCCGGTCGCGTAGCCGTAATTGGTCTTCAGGAAGCTGCTGAACGCGTCGAGATCCGACGCCAGTACCCGGGTGGTGTTGCCAATCACCGTCTCGCCGCCCTTGTTGGCCAGGAAGGTGGTGGCGGGCTGAGTCTGGGCGTCGTCTTCGTAGCTGCCGAAGAAGAAGAGCTTGTTCCTGATGATCGGGCCGCCGAGCGAGGCGCCGAACTGATGGAACGAGAAGGTTCCCGGGTTGAAGATTAGGGCACCCGCCTTGGTGCCAACCAGGCTCTGGTTGCGACCGCGGTAGCCGACCGAGCCGCTGAAGCTGTTGGTGCCGCTCTTGGTGACGGTGTTGATGCCGGCGCCGGCGAAGTTGCCCTGCCGCACGTCGAATGGCGCGATGTTGACCTGCACCTGCTCGATGGCATCGATCGAGATCGGGGCGACGCCAGTACGACCACCGGGCTGCGACGCCAGACCGAAGGAGTTGTTGAAGTAGGAGCCGTCGACGGTGATGTTGTTGAGCCGGTTATCCTGGCCGACGAACGACGTCCCGCTCGACTGCGGCGAGAGGCGGGTGAAGTTCTCCAGGCCGCGCGAGATCGTCGGCAGCGTGCTGAAAACTTCCTTCCCCACCGAAGTCGCTGCGCCAGTACGCTCCGACGAGAAGATGGCATCCTTCGTGGCCGTGACGGTGAGCTCACCCAGCGTGACCGCCTGCCGCCGAAGCGTCAGCGCGAGGTCCGACGTGACGCCCAGCTGCAGGAAGATGTTGTCCTTGCTCGTCGGCGAGTAGCCGATCGCAGCGGCAGTGACCCGGTACGGGCCACCGACGCGCATCCCGGGGATCGTCGCGCGGCCGTCGGCGCGCGACAGCGTGCTGTACGACGTACCCGACTGGGTATGTACGGCGGTGATGCGGACCCCCGGGACGGGAACGCCCGATGAATCCGTCACGACCGCGTGAATCGCGGAGGTGGTGACGCCCTGGGCCGCGCCGATCGCTGGCCACGCCAGCATCGCCACGAGGACGCTCGACACCGTGAGTGCCAAACGCGCAAATCGATTCATCGCTGCTCCTGTCATTCCATAGGTGAGGGGTGCCCCGGCCCCGGCGGCGCGAGTAATGTCGTCCCCCTTCGCGACGTGCGCAAGCAAGCCCCCCGAGTGTTCGGGAAACGTCGCCGACCCGGGTCACGAATCGGCGACCCCGGCGTAAGGGAACCGCAAAGCCGCCGAAGTGTCTGAGTTCCACTATGCAACAGCAGCGCGCCCCTGATACCAGCGCCAGAGGTAGTACACCGGCAAACCGGCCAGGATAATTCCAAAGGTGAAGCCGTTCTCCTTCGGGTGGGCGACCAGAGCGTTCCCCACCATCCCGACCGAAGCCAGCAGGAAGATCGCCGGTACCACCGGGTAGCCGAGGGTCCGGTAGGGCCGGGCAAGATCGGGATGCCGCTTCCGCAGCGTGAAGACCCCTGCCACGGCCATTGCGTAAAATGGCCACGCCCCGAGCACGAAGCGGTCTGCCAGCGCCGCAAAGTCATTCTGCAGGACGTAGGTGACCCCCAACCCCGCCGCAAGCCAGATCGCGACCGAGGGCGTCTGGAACCGGGGCGAGACCCGGGCGATCACCGGGAAGAACAGCCGCTGCTCCGACATCGCGAAGAAGATCCGTGGTCCGGTCATCACCGAGCCGTTCACCGAGCCGAAACAGGAGACCATCACGACGCCGGAGATGATGGCTGCCCCTGCATCGCCGAAGAGGGTGATGTGTTTGGCAGCCTCCGACGCCACCCGGGCCGATTGCGCCATCACCGTGATCGGCAGCAGATAGAGGTAGGCCGCGTTCACCAGCAGATAGATCACCACGATCGCGGCGGTACCGAGGATCAGCGCCCGGGGAAGATTGCGTCCGGGATCCTTTACCTCACCGCCCACGAACGAGAGATTCGACCAGCCGTCGTACGTCCACATAATCGGCACCAGGGCCGTGAGCATCAGCGAGACCGTGACCACGCTTCCCGGAGCGGCCGTGGTGAAATTGGCAAAGGTTCCCCCTTCGCCCGCCGTGAAGGCGAAGAGCCCCAGGCCGAGCATCGCCCCATACTTCAGGATGGTGGTGACGTTCATCAGCGCCGAGGCGTACGCGACGCCGAGATAATTGAGCAGGGCGATCAGCAGGATCACGACCGCCGCCACATACCGCTCCTGGGCGGGGGTGAGGGCGATGAACTCCCCCAGATAGCTCGCAAACACCAGGGAGATCCCTCCGATCGCCGCAGCGCGAATCACCGTCAGTTCGGCCCAGCCATAGAGGAAGGCGGGGAGCGGCCCGTAGGCCTCGAGGATATAGGCGAAGATGCCACCGGAACGGGGATAGGCCGCGGCCAGTTCGGCAATGGTCAGCGCGCCGGTGAGCGTGATCACCCCGCCGATGACCCAGAGCAGGAGCATCGGGACCGGCTGCCCCAGATCGGCCGCCACCTCCCGAGGAACCCGGAAAATCCCGCTGCCGATCGTGGTGCCGATCAGCACGGCGGCGGCGCTCCAGAGACCCAGGTTTCGGGGCAGGCGCTCTTCCATTGGGGATTCCTTGAGGGGGGTGTCCGGCACTGGTATGTTGGGGCTTCGGAAAACTGACACCGCTCGGCCGTCCCGCCTAGGGGCGCGGCCCACGAGGCAAGACCCTGGATGTCTGACGTCGCTCCCCTCACGGTCACCGCCGTGCCCGTTCCTTCGCTGGCCGCCGACCTGGTCACCCTGACCAAGCCGCGAATCATTTCGCTGCTGCTGGTGACCACCATCGCGCCGATGTTCATCACGCCCGCGGGCCTTCCCTCGTGGGGGCTGCTCGGCTGGGTGACGCTCGCTGGCTACCTGATGGCCGGTGGCGCGAACGCAATCAATATGTGGTTCGACCGCGACATCGACGACAAGATGACCCGGACCCGGCTCCGCCCGATTCCATCGGGTCGGATGCGAGCCGGTGTGGCGCTGCTGTTCGGCATCACCCTCGGCGCGGTAGCGTTCACACTCTTCTGGGCCTTCGTCAATCCGCTCAGCGCCTGGCTCGCCCTGAGTGGCCTGCTCTTCTACGTCTTCATCTATACCATCTGGTTGAAGCGCGCCTCGCCCCAGAACATCGTGGTCGGAGGCGCAGCCGGCGCCTTCCCGCCTCTGGTGGGGTGGGCCGCGATGACCGGATCGATCGACCTCGGCGCACTCTACCTCTTCGCGATCATCTTCTTCTGGACGCCGCCACACTTCTGGGCGCTCGCGCTCAATAAACAGCGCGACTATGGCAACGCCGGGATTCCGATGATGCCGAACATTCACGGTGTCCCCGAGACCAAACGGCAGATGCTGCTCTACACCCTGATGCTGATTCCCCTCACCATTATGCCCACGGTGGTCGGCATCTCTGGCCTGCTCTACGGGATCGCGGCACTGCTGCTGGGTGCGCGCTTCCTCCAGTACTGCTGGATCATCGTGCGGGAAGAAGGTGTGACGCCCACCACCTGGCGGATGTACAAGTACTCGCTCTCCTACCTCGCACTGCTGTTTGTGGCAATGGCCGTCGATCGCTGGGTGCCGTTCGGGCACCGCGCCCCGCCGCCACAGCTCCTGATCCTCGACGCTCCAGATGTCGCCGCCACGACGCCGCATGTCCACTGATTCCCGGGCTGCGTGCGTTCCGGCCAGCCCGACCAGTCGACATTGCTGAAGCCGAAACGCCCATCGCCACGGCCGCTGCTGCGGCTCTGGCCGCGGGTGCGCCCCTACCGGGGTGGGCTGATCATCGCCGCGGTCACGCTGATCCTGGCCTCGGTGATCTCGCTCGCCTTCCCCCTGGCGGTGCGCTACCTCCTCGACGCGGCATTCCAGCACCACGACCGGGTCCTCCTCGACCGCATCGCACTCGGGCTGCTGGCCCTGTTTGCGACCCAGGCGATCCTCAATTACATCCAGACCTACTGGCTCTCCGCCACCGGTGAGCGTGCCGTCGCCGGGCTGCGCCGGGAACTGTTTGCCAAGCTGCTCGAGATGCCGCCGGGATTCTTTGCCGACCGGCGCACCGGCGAGCTGACCTCGCGCCTCACGACCGACATCACCCAGTTGCAAGGAATGCTGAGTCACCAGCTCGCCGAGTTCTCGCGCCAGGCGCTCGCCCTGGTCGGCAGTGTGGTGATGCTGTTCCTGATGCAACCGAAGCTGATGCTCACCGCGCTCGGCGTGATGCCGGTGGTGATCGGTTCCGCGCTCTTCTTCGGGGTGCGACTGCGGCGGATCTCGACCCGGGTCCAGGATCAGGTGGCGGAGGCGACCGCCACGGCCGAGGAAGCGTTCTCGCAGATCCGCGTGGTGCAAGGCTTTGCGCAGGAACCGCAGGAAGTGGCCCGATACGGAGCGCGGATCGCGGCGGTCGTCGAGCGGGCGCTCACACGTGCGCGGGTGCGGGCGCTCTTCTTCGGGGTGATCACCTTCACCACCTTCGGTGGCATCACCGCGGTACTCTGGGAAGGCGGCCGGATGGTGCTCACCGGGCAGGTGACGGCGGGCCAACTGGTATCCTTCCTGCTCTACACCGTGACCATCGCCGCCGCGATCGGTGCGATCGCCACCTTCTTCTCGGCGTTCCAGGAATCGATTGGTGCGGCGGAGCGGGTGTTCGAATTATTGGAGAGCAGCTCGCCGATTGCCGACCCACCGGCGCCGAAGCCACTCCCATTGCCGGTTCGCGGCGAGGTCGAATTCCGCAATGTCTCGTTCCGCTATCGCCTTATCGATGATCTGACGCCGACACTCGAAGGGCTTTCGCTGCACATCGCACCGGGGGAAGTGGTCGCGATCGTCGGACCCTCGGGCGCGGGGAAGACCACCATCGCCTCGCTATTGCCGCGCTTCTGGGATGTGGAGGACGGTGCCATCCTGCTCGATGGAATTGACGTCCGCGATCTCGCGCTGCACGACCTGCGCGGAGCAATCGGTGTCGTGCCGCAGGAACCGACGCTGTTCAGCGGCTCGGTGCGCGAAAACATCGCCTACGCACGGCCGGACGCGTCGCCGGCCGATATCGAGGCAGCGGCGCGGGTCGCCAATGCCCACGAGTTCATCGAACGGCTCCCTGAGGGCTACGAGACGCTGGTGGGGGAGCGGGGCGTGAAGCTCTCCGGCGGCCAGCGGCAGCGGATCGCTATCGCGCGGGCGGTGCTCAAGGATCCGGCGGTGCTGGTGCTCGACGAGGCGACCTCGTCACTCGATAACGAGAGCGAGCGACTGGTGGAGGCCGCGCTGGAACGTCTGCTTGTGGGCCGGACCACGCTGATCATCGCCCATCGCCTCAGTACCGTGCAGCGGGCCGATCGACTGGTGGTGCTGGAGAAGGGGAAGATCGTCGAACAAGGGAGCCACTCCGAACTGCTCCGACGCGGTGGCATTTACGCCCGGCTGTTCCAGATGCAGTGGCGCGATGGCGAGGACCTCGCCTCGGCACTCAACGCCTTACAGGTGTCGATCCCTGCCACCTGACCGGCCGGGTGCACGCGACGGCCTCCCCAACCCACCGTCCAGCTGAGCGGTCCCCCATTGACGGCCCCCGCTGCCAGCGAGCGGGGGCTGCCCGTATGGAAAGCAAACCACCCCCGCCCGGAGAACCGGACGGGGGTGGTTTGACACGTAGTGTACCGGCGTTATCGCCGGCTCACCCGGAACTGATAGAACGCGGGTGGCACCGTGTTGGCACTCGCAGGATACCCCGAGGCCGTGCCGTAGAAGGCGACGGCAAAGAAGTACGTGCCGGCCGGCAGCGCGGTGACCGTACAGAGCTCTGGTTGCCCACCGGCCCCTTGTCCGCCGTTGTCGCAGCCACCCTGGCTGGACGCAGAACCGCCGGTCGAGTCGAGCCGGTAGAGTCCCAGATCCGACCCGCCCTGCCAACGGAATTCGAGGTCATAGGTGGCGGCTCCGGTCAACACAAACTTGTACATCCGGCAGCCGTCTCCTGAACCTGGCCCCGTCGCACACGGTGCGGAGGTGGTGAACGGACCAGCATCGCTGAAGATGAAGCTGCGACCGACCGGCGGAAGCACGATCGTGCTCGCTGTCGCGATCGTCCCAGCATTCGCATCGGAACCGCCGCCGTAGGTAGCGCCCACGGTGATGCTCTTGTCACCCGGCACCGCGAGGGCGACTGACGCCAGGAAGCTCAGCGCGATGTTGGTGTAGGAAATTGTGCCACTGGAGCCCATCATCGGCATCACGGTGGCCGTCGAGCTGTCGGCCGATACCGACTGAAGACCGGCCTCACGACCGCCGATGAACACCTTCGATGTTCCGAGGAATCGGAGGCTGCCACCCAGCGTCACGGTGATCGGGACACCGATCGCCGGCGTCAGGTTCGACACCGTCGAAGGGGCGACCGTGACCGCCGGGACGAGGACGATCGAATTCGTCGTCGTGACCGTGAAGGTCCCGACGTTCGGCGCCTTGACGATACCTACCTTGGTGATCGTCGCCGGACCAGAAGTGCCCGGGCCGATGACGACGTTGATCGACGTCGAGTCTGCCGAGCGTGAACCGATTGCGATCGCACCGGTCGGGAACGACACCGCGGATGTCTGCGAGAAGACCAGCCCAGCCGGCGCGGTGATGGTCACGACACTGCCGGCAGAGAGGCCGGTCGTGGCGGAGAGGGCGGCGCCGATGCTGGTGAGCGTCGGGGTAGTGGCGACGGCGTTCGTGGTGGCCAGCGTGCGCACGGCGAGCGTCGGAGCGAAATCAAGGAGCACATCGGTCACGGTGGCCACGCCGCCGGTGCCCGGCCCGAGAACGACCTTGATCGAGGTCGAGTCCGCCGAGCGTGAAGCGATCGAGCTGGGACCGGTGGTGAAGGTCACGGCCGACGTCGGCGTGAACTTCAGCCCCGCCGGTGCCGTGATCGTCACGGTGTCTCCATACGTGAGGCCGGTGGTCTTGTTCAGCGCGAGCCCGAGGTTCTTCGGTTGGACCACGACCGTGACTGTGGTCGAAAACCCGCCGGAGGAGAGCGTAAAGCTCGACTTGCCGTTGGCCGCGCCCTTGGCAAAGTAGCGCTGCTGCGTTTTGACCTTCGGCGCGATCAGCGTGTCACCTTGGGTGTAATCGGGGCGATAGTCCGCGTCGTAGCTGACGATGAGCGCTGGTCCGACGCTCGCGACGGTGAATTCTGTCGGAATCGCCTGATCGCGGTCGTTCACCAGGCGCACGAGGATGGCGACGCTGTCGCCCGCGCTGATGAACGCCGAGAGTGGGCTCGCCGTGATTCTGGTGGGCGGGCCCATCAGGTCGATGGTCGCGTCGTTGGCGCAGGACGACGTTGCCAGCAGTACGGCGAGTCCGGCGGCCCCACGAATCAGTCCCTTCATACGCTGCTCCTCACGAAATGTGATGGATTGCTGCACTTTCGGATGCCGGCCGCAGGCGACCGGTGGGTCACTACTTGTTCTGCTCCAGCGACATCGGGGAGATCGTGGTCGACCCCGGCGAGGTCTCGAAGAAGTTCACTCCCAAATACTGGCCCAGGTCCCGGACCGCCTCCGGAGTGAGGATGTCGATCCACCCGGCGAGCCCGGGCTCCTTCAGGTCGTTCGACTTCATCAAGACATACTGACCGATGCCAGTCCGATCGGCGAAGATATAGTAGCGCAGCCGATCGCGGCTGTAGCGCCAGACCTCATACGACGGGGCACGGCCTTCCTGCTGGCGCTTGAAATTGTCGTCCGGGGCGCCGTTCCGAGTCCAGATGCGGCCGCGATCGGTCTTCCACCCCGGCCGCGCGCCACGACCCGCCTCGCCAAACGCCTTGTCGACGTAGTCAATCGCATCGTAAAAGGCGATCCGGTTCTCGTTCTCCGGCGTCGCCTTGTTCTGGTCGCGCCCGGCCCAGAAGTTCACCAGAAACGCCCGCTTGGCGGTAATGGAGAGCTTCTCTGCTCCGGCCTTCTTGTAGACGGCGAGTTGCCTGGACGTCGCGACCAACGCGAGCGGGGCGGCGGCCTGGTCAAGTTCTTCTTCCGTCTTGCTGCCGAAAAAAGCCTCATCGATTCCCTTGGCGGCGGACTGCGACGCAAGGTCCCGCGCCAACGCCGCCTCAATCCCCCCAACGGCGAAGTCGCCGGAGCGCTCCACGGTTTTGCCAGCCACGGTGACGGCAACCACAAACTGATAGTTGCCCTCGGACAGCCCTTCCAACGGGAGTTTCCCCCCAATCACACCGCCGCCAGCGGGAATCGTTTGCCGGTTGGTCGGCAACTTGTAGATGGACTTGCCGCCGGCGTCCCGCACTTCAATGACGGTGAAGGCTTCCGTCTGGGCGTCACTGTAGGCCTCGAGGAGGTACGACAGCAGCGGGTTGACGGCATCGAGCTTCAGATCAGGGGCCGTGACGAACCGGAAATCGCCGCGGGAGAACTCTCCCAAGCCGAGCACCGAGTCGCCGGGAGCGGCCTTCCGCATCGTATTTGCAAGCAGCAGGTCGGAAATCACCGGTGCTGCCGCGAAGGCTTCCACCGTGGTTTCCGTGGTCGCAACCTTGCCACTGGCGCTGTCTTTCACCGACACCTGGATCAGGTAGGTTCCCGGCGCCATCGGTGGGAAGCGCAGCGGTTCCACCCCCATTGCCTCCGGTGCACGTGCTGACGCCGGCCTGCCGGACCACCAGCTCTGACTTCCCAGCAGGGTGCCTGCCCCATCCTTGATGACCAGCGTGGTCTCCCACGCGATCCGGTTGCCGGCAGATTCCATCAGGGCATACGGCACCTGCAGGTACCCAATCACCTGGGTTTGCTTCACCGACGGCACGTAATATCGGATGGCCCGCACCGCCAGACGTGGCGGCACAGGCGCAACCGCACTCAGCGCGCCGAACGAGAGCAGCAACCCGTGGAGCATGCTTACCAGCCCAGCGACACGGTGAAGAAATTTGACGTGCCGAGGAGGCCGACTTTGCGATAGGCATAGTCAAAGCCGAGCGAAAAATTGGAGCTGGTATAGTTCAAGCCCCCGCCGAACGCGAGGCCCTGTGAGCCTTCGCCGCTGGCCTTGTTCACGCCGACTCCGAAGAAGTCGGTTTTGTATGCGTTGGCCGGCGTGGAAGAGAACGACCCACGCACCGCCACCCCGAATCCGGACCCGCCAAGCTTGTTGGCAGCAAATTCTCCGGCGAGGCCGAACGCGGCCTTGTTGGATCGCTGCTGGTTGAACTCGCCCATCAGGGTGAAGCGGTTGTTGCCCGCCGCGAGCAGATCGTAGGCGAGACCGGCACGGAAGGTCGTCGGCAAGGAGAAGCCGGTGGTGCGGAACGTGGCCGGCTGCGGCAGGTTGGCAATCGGGTCCTGGCCCGTGATCGAGTCGCGCGGTGCCGCGGTGCGGAGCTTGTCACCGTGGTACGTGAGCGACGTCCCGAGGTTAGTCAGCGCGAAGGCGAAACGGATCGACTTGCCATGCAGGTTCGAATGGAAGTGGGTGCCGAAATCCAGCGCGAACGCAGAGCCGGAGGCCTGGCCGAGCTGGTCGAAGATACCCTTCGCCGTGATGCCGACGGAGAAGCGGTCGGAGAAGTTTTGCGCGAAGGTCGCTGCGGCGAACGTCTCGGAGACGTCGTAGGTCTCGCCGGTGCCTTCCGGATTGGCCGGCGTGTACACCTTCTGATTCTGGAACCCGAAGGTCCCGATCTGCACGCCGAACGCCTTCGATCCCCCGCCAAACGGGAACGCGATCGCGCCCCAGTTGAGCTTGGTGTCGGCGACGTAGTTGAACTGTGAGAATTGCGCGCCAGGTCGGGTCATCAATGCGATGGCGGACGGGTTGGCGTTGACACCACCGACGTCAGTGGCGACAGAAACATAGGAACCGCCGAGGGCAGTGCCACGGGCATTCGCACCGAGGAGCAGGAACTCCGCGGAGGTCGTCCCGTAGCCCACGTTGTCGGCGTTGGATTGCTGCGCCGTGACGACCGTCGGAATGAAACCGACGAAAGCGGCGGCGAGGATCCAGCGAGACTTGGTGAAGCGCATCATGCGTCGTTCTCCTGAGGTGGGGCGGCGCACCGCACGCGGCGGCGCGACGTCCCGGCTCCGTGGACTACTGGGCGTAGTTGACGATGGTCATCCGGCCGACGGTGGTTTCACCGTTTTCGGCCGTAACGTGATAGAAATACACGCCGCTCGCGACGAACTGGTTATTCCGGTTCCGGACGTCCCAGGTGAGCTCGCCACCGAAGATCCCCGACGCCTGCTTGAGGATGCGGACAAGCACACCGCTGGATGTGTAAATCCGGATGGTTGCCTGTTCCGGCAAGTTCACGAAGCGAATGATCTTGGTCGTGGTGGTCGCTTCGAAGGCGCTGGTGACATAGTACGGATCCGGCACCGTATGCACCTTGGCCAGCGACGCCTGGGTGGACGCGACCACGCTGTTCTTGACATCGTAGGCCACCACCCCTTCGGCACCGATGGCCGTGAAAGGCCGGATGCCGGGAACGAAGCGGTACGGTCCGGCATTGCCGGAACCACCGGTGCCGTTGCCGCCAGCGTAGTCACGCAACGCCCAGACGGTGCCGGTGGTCGGCAGTGCCGTCATCTCGAACATCGAGACGACCCCGGCCACGATCATCGAGAAGCCGGGATTCGGCTGGGTGTTGTTCGGGTTTTTGATCGACTGCGCTGCCGTCAGCGACTGGTTGCTGCCGGCGCCGAAGGCAATCGGTCCGAGCACCGCCGTGTTGCTCAGCGGCACGGCTGGCGCAGCGCACGGGAAGAAGGCGTTCGTCGGCTGCGTCAGCACACTGCGGAACGGTTCGACACAGGTCCAGTCGGTCGGCGTGAGGACGCCGGGCCGGTTGTCGTGGAAGCCCGCCGCGGTCGTTGCAGCCTGATTCAGGATGCCCCATCCGCCGGAAACCTTGGTCGCCTCGAAGGGCACCACCACGTTGTGCGTCACGTCGATGATCGAGTCGACCTTCCCCGCAGCGCCCCAGTAGATGTTGTAGTCGGCCGCACGACGAACGGTCGAGAGCGGCGACTCCATATTGCGCCACTCGCGGTTGAACATCGTGTAGGCCATCGGCTGGTACACGGTGGTGACCCCGGTCAGCTTGCCGGCATTGGCAAACGATGTGGTCGAGGTGCAGGCGCCAAAGCCGGCGCCACAGGAGTTGATCGGGTTGGCCTGCGTCTCGTTCTTGGCTGGCGACGGACCGTCGAACCAGCGCGCGCCGTTGTACCGGAAATTGGTGGTGCCGGGGGGCAGGTCGCCCGCGGAAAGGCCGGGTTCACCCAGCGCGAATCCGATTCCCCAGCTGCCGGTACGTGGCCCGCTCGGTGCCGTGACCGTCAGCGAACCCTTGGCGATGTAGGGGCTGGTCGCTCCGAACTTCGCTGCCAGGACTGGATCCAGGGTCAGGGCGTCGAAGAACTGTGACGACGACACCTCCCGGTCGAGCGCCACGGTGAGCGGAATGGTCAGGTTGATCGTCTGTCCGTTCGCCGTGAGGGAGAAGTGATACACCACCGGAATCGCCTCCCTACCACCACCGCAGCAACCGGACAGGTCCATCTGGCCCATATCGATCGAGAGCAGCTTGACGCGCAGCGACCCACCAGTCTTGACCACTTCCTTGGGGAGTGCGCCGACGAAGCCGAGGAAACCGGCATTGGCCGGCTGCTGCGGACCGGAGAAGATCCCGGTCGTGGCGTCGAGGGTTGGAGCCGTCGGGAACTTGGCCGACTGGTTTGAACCACGGCCTTCAATCTTCGGAGTCAGCGTGACGGAGGCGTCGTAGTTGCCCGCCTGGGAGTTCGGGACGACGCGCTTGGTGGTGCGCGGCGACTCGAGTGACGTCGGGCCTGACTGAATCGAGTTGTAATCGAACGCCGTGACGGCGTAGTAGTAGGTCAGGCCATTGCGGACGTCGCGGTCGGTGAACACGAACGGCACGCCCGTGTTGGAGAGTGCCGGGAAGCCGGATGCACCACCAGTGACCGCCGTGTCGGCGCTCAGGTTGATGATGTCGCCCGAGGCCAGCTGGGCGCGATTACCGAACTTGATCTGTACCAGTTCACCCGTGATGTCGTACCCGACGGACTTGGTACGGGTCACACCCGCGGCAATGGGATCGAAGACCCCGCTGCACGAGGTGGTCACGCTGATTTCCGGCGCACAGGC